>JBNKCS010000056.1:0-11345 GCA_050287865.1 Rhodocyclaceae bacterium
CGACGAGATCCGCCCGTTCCGCGACTACAAGCGCAGGATCGACCCCGAGGGCCGCTTCAACAAGGGCAAGCTGATGGCGGGCAGCGATCTTGCCGACGCCTATACACCCTCGTTCGCGCTGCTCGGCGTCGAATCGCTGATCATGGAGCAATCCGCGATCGGCTCGATTTCCTCCATGGTCAAGGACTGCCTGCGCTGCGGCAAGTGCAAGCCGGTCTGCTCGACGCATGTGCCGCGCGCCAACCTCTCGTATTCGCCGCGCAACAAGATCCTCGGCACCGGCCTGCTGATCGAGGCCTTCCTGTACGAGGAACAGACCCGGCGCGGCGTCTCGCTGCAGCACTTCGACGAATTCTCGGACATCGGCGACCACTGCACGGTCTGCCATCGCTGCGTGAAACCCTGCCCGGTCGACATCGACTTCGGCGATGTCTCGATCGCCATGCGCAACTTCCTGCGCGTGCAGGGCAAGAAGAAGGTCGCCATCGGCACCAAGGCGGCGATGATGTTCCTCAACGCCAAGGACCCGGCGACCATCAAACTGATGCGCGCCGGCATGATCGGGCTCGGCTACAAGGCGCAGCGGCTCGGCCACAAGCTCGCCAAGTCCTTCGGCCTGGTCCAGGACAGCACCCGCCACCCACCGGCCACGCTGGGCCGGCCCGGGATCAAGGCGCAGGTGATCCACTTCCTCAACAAGCCGATGCCGGCCAAGGTGCCGAGCCGCACCTCGCGCGCCCTGCTCGACATCGAGGACAACACGCTGATCCCGGTGATCCGCAATCCGCAAAAGGCGGTAGAGGATTCGGACGCCGTCTTCTACTTTCCCGGCTGCGGCTCGGAACGGTTGTTCTCGCAGGTCGGCATCGCCACCCAGGCGATGCTCTGGCACGTCGGCGCCACCACGGTGCTGCCACCGGGCTACCTGTGCTGCGGCTATCCGCAGACTTCGGGCGGCAACGAGGATGTCGGCCAGGCGATCACCATGCAGAACCGCGTGCTGTTCCATCGCGTCGCCAACACGCTCAACTACCTCGATATCCGCACCGTCATCGTCTCCTGCGGCACCTGCCTGGACCAGCTGGAGAAGTACCAGTTCGACAAGATCTTCCCCGGCTGCCGGCTGATCGACATCCACGAATACCTGATGGAAAGAGGCATCAAGCTCGACGGGCTGCAGGGCACGCAGTATCTCTATCACGACCCCTGCCACACGCCGATGAAGCTCTACAACGGCACCAAAGTGGCGAGCGCTCTGATGGGCAAACCGGCCCTGCTCTCCGACCGCTGTTGCGGTGAATCGGGCACGTTGGCCGTGACGCGCCCGGACGTGTCGACGCAGGTACGCTTCCGCAAGCAACAGGAGATCGAAGCGGGCGTCGCAGCGCTGGAAGTCAGCCGTGGCGGCACGCCAGGCGAGCCGACCAAGATCCTGACCAGCTGCCCGTCCTGCCTGCAGGGGCTGGCGCGTTACCGGGAAGATGCGGACGTCGAAGCCGAGTACATCGTCGTCGAACTGGCCAACAGTATCCTCGGCAAGGACTGGCAAGAGAAATATGTCAGCGCCGCCAGCGCGGGGGGCATCGAGCGGGTGCTGCTCTGATGCGTCAGGCCAGCCTCGTTGTCACACTCGCCTGTCGCGGCCGCGGCCTGACCGAGTTCACCGCCGAAGCAAAGCGCTTTGTGACAGACACAGAGATCCGCGACGGCCTGCTGACGGTCTTTTGCCGGCACACCTCCGCTTCGCTGCTGATTCAGGAAAACGCCGATCCGGACGTTCGCCACGATCTCGACGCCTTCTTCGAACGGCTGGTACCCGACGGCGATCCGCGCTGGCGCCACGCCAACGAAGGTCCGGACGACATGTCCGCGCACATCCGCAGCGCCCTGACGCAAACCTCGCTCGGCATTCCGGTGATCGACGGCCGGCTGGCCCTGGGTACCTGGCAGGGCCTCTACCTCTGGGAGCACCGCACCGGCAGCCACCGGCGCGAAGTGGTGCTGCAACTGATCGGCGATTAGTCGGCGACATTGACCACGGCGCCAGCCGTGGCCCGATCGATGGACACGAGCAGTTCGCAGTATTCGTTCTGCGGCTCCACCGGCGTCGGATCGTCGGCGCAATTGCAGCCGGCGACGATTCCCGAAAAGAACACGCCTACCCGCGCCTGAATGCTGCGGGCGTCCGCTTCTGCGGAAATCACCATCACCTCGATCCGGTCCCCGCTGACTACGCTGCTGCTCGTCAGTTCCTGCTGCAGGGGAAGCAGCGCCGCCTGCGTTTCCAGTTCCCGCTTGAGCGTAGCCTGAAACGCCGGCGAGTCCCAGGCAGTCAGCGAATCCGGAAGGCGAAGGGTCATTGGCGAACGGAAAAGTCAGCCGTGGCGGCACGCCGACTCAATAGGCGATGTAGGGGCCATCGCCGCCGGACGTGCTGCGGCCCTCGATGGCGATCGACACGCGACGGCCGTAGAAGAATGGCATGCCCCAGTCGAAGAACGTTCCCAGTGGCGCGCCTATGTTGTCGTAGGCCAGATTGCCGGGGTTGGCGACGATCAGGGAGTCCGCGTTGGCGATCTCGAAATCGACCGCCGCCTGCGTGCCGTTGGTGGCGCCACGCATCGTTGCGCTGCGCGAAAGCGTAGACGCCGGGCAGTAAAAATCCGGCGCGTGGCTGGCACTGCCGCAGGTAGTGATGCTGCCGTCCGGGAAGTACAGCGCGTTGGAGCCGGTGTCCACAAATGCCGTCAGCGTACTGCCGCCATAGTCGGTCCACAGCTCGCCAGAGGCATTGAGATCGAATACCTGCGCAGTGCCGAGCGCATTGTTGGTTCGCGTGCCGATGCCGAGATACAGCTTGCCGGAAACCGTGCTGGCGCCGCCGGCCGGTACGGCGTTCATCTCCACCACCACGCCGTTATTGTCGCTGGCAAACGCGGCGACAGGATTGGTGATCTGTTTGTCGAGGCTAACCCTGGTCGGCGTGCAAATGCCGCTTGTACAAGCGTAGTACCAGCCGGGTACTGCCCACGTAGCACATAGATCGCTGCCGCAATCCTCCGCAAACCACCCGACGCCGAGGATGGCGTTGGCGTACATGTCGGCCGGCGTCGTAATCGGATCGCTGCCGCGGTTCACACAGGAAGTTGGCTCGGTGCCTGCCTCGGTGTCGGCGATGACCTGGATCGGCAGCGAGCTTGCCGTCATGCCGGACAGCTTCACATCGGCCAGCCGCACCGCTCCCCAGGCACGGCCGGTGACGAACGCGGCACACGAAGACATGTCGTCGCCACCGCTCGTCTGCTGGCGCGGCAGGTCGGCCATGCTGACGTCGAGCACAGACGCCAGGACTCTGAAACCCATGGATGCCGTATCGAGCAGCACGTGGTCGATGGTCTGGCAGACCGAACTGCCTGGCCGGCAGATCGTCACGCTGACGTAGGGAATATTGACGTTGTTCCCGGATGGGGGTCTGCCCACCGTCACCGCCAGTTCGTTGGTTTCCATAGCTGCGGGCGACGAACCGCCGCCACCGCCACCGCATCCCGCCATCGCGATCGCGATCGCCCCCAGGCCGGCTCGTCCCACCATTGCGGTGTTCACTTGATTTCGTCGCCGGAAACGCCGGCGGGCAGCAGTTGCGGAACCCAGGCGCGACCGCGAAAGGCGCGCATGTGGCCACCCGACTGCACCACCAGATTCGGCTGCGCGACGCTGACCGGCCCCCTGGCGTTTCGCCGCGCGCGGACACCCTCGCGAAACTCCTCGAAGTGCTCGCCAAACAACGCGCGGAGATCGGGCATCGTCGGCCCGGCCCAAGCCACGCCGAATACCTTGCCGTCCGCGGTTACGTATTCGCGGATCGTTCCGCCGTCCTCGGTCTGGATTTCACGAACCGAATAGGGTCGCGCAGGCACGAGACGCTGCGCGACCCTCGCTCCGGCCCGGTCGGCCGCAATCGGCGTCGCCGCTCCCCCCAGACCGGCAAGCGCCTGGGAGGACATCGCGATCATCAGCAACGGAACAACCCGGATTTTCATGGCTTGGCTTTCATGCGCCGATTGCAGCATCTTTCACCCGTTGCGGCAAGTCTCGCGTGCGTCGACAACGCCCCTAACACCCCTCCTTGGGGTATCCTTCGGTCATGCAGGGTTGCCCTCTTTGCTCCTCGCCTGGCGGCGATGTCGTCTGGGAAGATTCGCGTTGCCGCGTCGTTCGCGTCGCCGGCGCCGAGGGTATCGCATTCCCCGGTTACTGCCGGGTGATATGGCAAGCGCATGTGGCGGAAATGACCGACCTCGACCCCGGTAGCCGTCGCCACCTCATGAATGTCGCGTTCGCCGTCGAGGCGGCGCTACGCTCGCTGGTGGCGCCCGACAAGATCAACCTCGCCGCGCTCGGCAACCAGGTGCCGCACCTGCACTGGCACGTGATTCCACGCTGGCGCGACGATAGTCATTTCCCGGCGGCGATCTGGGCCAGCCCGCAAAAGTCAGCCGTGGCGACACGCCAGGCGCCGACCGACGCAGCGCTGTCCGCGGCCATCGGCGCGGCCTTGTCGGAAGCGGAGGGCGGCGCATGACCGGCGGAACCCGCCCCGACTTCGTAACGGCCGACGAATGCCGTCAATGGCTGATGACGACGCCGCTCAGCAACGCGGCGCAGGCGCTCGCCCATATGTTGCGGCAACTGAACCTGCTCAATCGCACCAGTATCGACGCGGCAGAGCGTTTCGCAATTCTGGAATTGCTGCGCAAGCGGCTGACGCAGGCGCAGGAGGAGAGCGCCAAGCGTTTCATCGGCAAGCCGCTGCCGCTGGTGCCGCCCGAGCAGGCCGCGTTCGATTCCGCGCAAGCCGTGTGGCAGGCGTTGCTGAAAGGCTACGGTCGCTGCATCGAGACCGAACTCGCCGCCGGCGCGGAGCCCAGCGAACAATTGGCCCTGTTGTTCCAGCGGGCGCTGGCCACACTCGCCGCAGCGCAGATCGACATCTATCGCGCGGGGCACGAGCCGAGCGCCAAACACTGGCACGCCGTGCACGAACTGTACGGCGCGGCCGAAAAGGCGCGTGCCGCCGACATCGAAGTCCCGGACACGCTCCGGCAGGGCAAGACGCCTTCGTCGCCGCGGGCGGTTTACGCCGAAATCCAGCTGATCCACAACGCCAGCCCCTACGAGCTGCCCTCCCGCCACCTGGCCTGGGTTTTCCGCTGGTCGCGGCGCTGGTCGCACAAGGTGACCATCCACTCGTCCGTCCCGGTGCTGGAAAGCGAAAACGTGCCGTTGAGCGTCGACCTGGCTGATAACCGGCCTGCCGGCTATCAGGCGGTCGAGGGGCCGGGAGCACGCTGGCTGGATACCAGCCTCGTCAGGCGCAGCATCAAGAAGCGCCTGAACATGCTTGAAAAGGGAGTCTCTCCCGCCGAACTCCAGCTCGGCGAAGACTGCACCCAGCCATCCACCGGGCAGGTGCTCAAGCACGTTTACCAGCGCTGGTGTCGTGGCGGCGTAACCCGCAAGCACGAGCGAACCGCTACCGGCACCGTCTGCTCGATCGCCACCAACGTCGAGGCGATCTACTTTCACGTCGCCGGCGGACGGCCCTTCCGGCAGCCTGGATCGAGCAATGACGAGACGTTGCGGCGCGAGCGCGACGAAATGGCCACCTTTGGCCGTCTGGCGCCCATCAACCTGGGCGGGCAGCGCTCGTCCAGCGGCGGTCGTACGGAAGAGTGGGCGGTGATGGAAGAGTGGCAGATGGTCAACGAATCCGCGACCGGTTTCCACGCAGCCCATGCGGTCGACGAATTTCTCGATCGCGTCAATCAGCGCCAACTGGTCGGCGTGCGCCCCCCCGCCGCCAGCGCATTCCTGATCGGCAGCCTGCGCTGGGGCATGATGGCCGAGGATCGTCGCCTGCACGTCGGCGTCATGATCCTGCCCGGCAAGCCGGAAGCCGTCGCGCTCAGGCCGGTCGACCCGTCGGGCGTTCGGGAGCCCTTCAAGCCGGGGTTTGTGCTGCCAGATGTCGCTGCCGTCGGCTCGACGACCAGCATTGTTGCTCCCCCGGGCATTTTTCGGGTCGGACGCGTTCTTGAACTCGTTGCCGGCGAGACGACGCGAGTCCGCCTGACCCGACTCATCGACCGCGGCATCGACTTCGACCGCGTCGGATTCGAACCGCTAGCCTAATCACTTCCCCGATAATGAATCACCCTCACAGCGCCCCGGCCCCTCAATCTCCCGAGGCGGCGCACTACCGGGAAATCCTCGCCGGCGTACCGGTCACCAACGTCCCTCTGGCCTGCGACACGCTCGAACAACTGCTGCGCACCATGCAGCAGGCGCCACCCTCCGCCAACGAATATCTGGCATTGCTGGAATCCGCGCGCGAATCGCTGGCCTTCCTGCTCGACACCCTGTCCTCCCGCTATGCCGGCAAACCGTTGCCGGCAACGGAAGCCGAAGCGGCGGCATTTACGCGGACGACATCCCTCTGGCGCTTGATGGCCGACAGCTACGCGCGCGTTGCACAGTTGGGTTCGGGCGTCCCCGAGATTCAGGGAGAACTTGCCCTGATCTGCCAACGCTGCATTTACTACACCGGGCAAGTGCTGGTCGAGTATTACCGAGCCCGGCGCGAAATCACCTCCGGGCTGTGGCTGGAGTTGCATGGCTATTTCGATACGGCCGATGAGTGGGGCCTGGCCACCGAATCCGTGGCCGATTCGACCAGCGTCACGCAGACGACAACCTGCGCCCACACCTATGCGGCTGTGCTGCTGGTCAGCCTGGGCAATCCTGCAGCGCGCACTCCGCGCGAACTCGCCTGGATCATCCGCTGGGCGCAACTGATGGCGAATTACACGCAGGTAGTGCGCCCCGACGAAGAGGCGGGCGGGCGCGGCTACGGCGTCGATCTCATGCACGACAGCGGGCCGCTGCCTGTCGATCATCTCTCGGCCACCCATTCGGCGCGATTGTTCGATACCACCGCGCTGGGAGATACGGTCAAGCAGCTTTTCGCCCGCCTCAAGGCCGGAGAAAGTCCGGCCGCCATCGGCCTCGGCGACGACTGTTCGCCGGCAGGCGCTTCGCGGCTGCTGTTGCGGCTTTATCGCCCCTGGTGCCTGGCCGCGATGCCGCGACGATTCGAACGCAATCGCGCCTCCGGCATTCTGCCGCTGGCCTACAGCATGGATTGCATCTATTTCCATGTGACGGGCGGCGACTTCACCCAGCCGCAGCACACGCGCACGTATTCGCGCATGGATGCCGACATGCTGTGGACCTTCCGCAACCAGATGGACCCCACCCAGCCCCTGCACGTGCGCGCCACCGAACTCGGCTACGCGCTCGATACCTGGAATATCGTCGACCAGTCGCTGAACGGCTTTCGGGTCGTACGTAACGCTGCCGGACCACGCGTCGAATATGGTCAGTTGGTCGCCCTGAAGGCGCCTGGCACAGACCAGTTCCTGCTCGGCCACATCACCTGGCTGGTCGCGCAAAACAACGGGGAGTTGGAGGCTGGCATCCAGATCATGCCGGGGCCGGCGAAGGGTGTCGGCGTCCGCCCGACCGGTCTCAGCGTCTCGCAGAACGAGCAGTACACGCGCGGCTTCTTCGTTCCACCGGTCACGGCACTCAAGGAACCGATTTCGGTCATCGTCCCAAACGGCTGGCACCAGAGCGGCCGCACGATCGAAGTATTCACCGACCGGCCCGTGCTGGCGCGACTCGGCGAACTGATTTCCCGCGGTCCGAATTTCGATCGCTGCGCGTTCAGCCTGGCGACCTGACAGGCTCCGGCACGACACGTCGCGCCGGCAGGTGGGCGGTGAAGCAACTGCCCTCGCCCGCCCGGCTTTCGACTTGCAAGCGGCCGCCGTGCCTTTCTAGAACATGCTTGACGATCGCCAGGCCCAGGCCGGTACCCCCGGTTTCACGCGAACGGCCGCGGTCGACCCGATAGAAGCGCTCGGTCAGCCGGGCGATGTGTTGCGGCTCGACGCCGATGCCATTGTCTGCGACAGCGAATGTGGCGCCACCGCTGCTGTCCCCTTGCCAGAGCAGTTCGATCCGGCCGCCGGAGGGGGTATAGCGTACGGCGTTGGACGCCAGGTTGCCGAACGCGCTGCGCAGTTCGCGCGGATTGCCGAGCAATACCGACGGTCCGCGGTCCGTCAGCACGATTTCGTGGCGACCGGCCGAAAGCACTTCCGCTTCTTCCCGCACATCGGCCAGCACCGCCGCCATGCTCATCTGTTCCTCCTGCGGCGGCGCATCGGTTTCCAGTGCCGACAGCGTCAGCAGATCTTCGATCAGATGCCGCATGCGCATTGCCTGCTCGCCAGCCAGCGTCAGCATATGCCTGGCCTCGTCCGGGGCAAGATCCTCCCAGCCGTCGACCAGCGTATCAATGAAGCCGGAAACCACCGTCAGCGGCGTCTTCAGTTCGTGCGAAACATTGGCCACAAAATCCCGCCGCATGGTTTCCAGGCGTTCGAACTGCGTGATGTCGCGCACCAGCAGCATCAGCCGATCCTGGCCGAAAGGCACCGCCCGCACCTGGAGACTCTGGCCGGGCGAGCGAACCGAACGCAACAACCGCGGCGTCGCGTACTGTCCGCCTTGCAGGTAGGCGACGAACTGCGGTTCGCGAACGATGTTGATGATGGGCGCACCGACATCGCGGCCGACGTCGATGCCGAGGAGCTGTTCCGCCTTGGCGTTGGCCCATTCGACCGCCAACTGTGCACGAAGGATGACCACGCCATCGGGCATGGCTTGAGCCGCCTGCTGGAAGCGTTCCAGCGCCTCATGCAGTTGTTCGCGTTGTTCCGCTGTCTGCCGGGCACGCTTGTGCAGGGCGACGAAGGCTTCACCCCAGCGGCCGGACGCATCGGGAACAGGGGTGCCGACGGGCTGCCGCGCCCAGCGAGCCAGACGTCGCAACAGAATGCCGTCGCGCACGAACTTTGCGGCAATTAGCGCCGCAACCAGCCCGAAAAGTACCCAGAGCCAGGCGTCGCTCAAACCACCTCCGCCGACAGGCGATAGCCGCTGCCGCGGACTGTCTGGATCAACCGGTCGAGCCTGCTGGGCTCCAGCGCGCCGCGCAGACGACGTATATGCACGTCCACGGTGCGCTCTTCGACGAACACGTGGTCGCCCCAGACCTGATCGAGTAGCTGGCTGCGACTATGCACCCGTTCCGGGTGGGTAATCAGGAAGTGCAGCAAGCGAAACTCGGTGGGGCCGATGCTCACCGGCTGGCCGTCCGCCGTCACCCGATGACTGACCGGGTCGACTCGCAAGCCGCCAATTTCGACCGCGTCTTCGGTGGTCTCGGGAGCGCGACGGCGCAGCACGGCCTGGATACGCGCAAGCAGTTCGCGCGGGCTGAACGGCTTGGTGATGTAGTCGTCGGCACCCGTTTCCAGGCCCTGCACCTTGTCGCGCTCATCGCCACGCGCGGTCAGCATGATGATCGGCACGCCGCGGGTGCGCGACTCGCCGCGCAGACGGCGCGCCAGCTCCAAGCCGCTCATGCCGGGCAGCATCCAATCCAGCAGAACCAGGTCCGGCAGCGCGTCGTTGATCCGGCGCTGCGCCGATTCGGCATCCAGCGCGCCGACCACTTCATGGCCTGCGCGCTTCAGGTTGACCGCGATCAGTGTCTGGATCGCGGGTTCGTCTTCGACAACGAGTATCGTGGCAGCCATAAGCGTAGTAAGGGATTGGAACCTTGATTGAACGCCTGTAGTCTATTGCCGCTGAATGACGGAATTGTGACAGCAACTCCACCGCAACCGGCTGAATCCGGACGGCTGCTGCGCTATGATAGGCGCCCCGAGCGGATTTTGCCGCAACTGACACATAAACATCATGGCTGGCCTGGACAAACACACGCCGATTCCGACCGAAATCAAGATGCACCAACAGTCGAAGCTGATGGAAGTCAGCTTCTCCGATGGCGCCAATTTCAAGCTGCCCTTCGAATATCTGCGCGTCTATTCGCCTTCCGCCGAGGTGCGCGGCCACGGGCCAGGCGAGGAAACGCTGCAAACCGGCAAACGCAATGTCGACATCACCAATCTGGCGGCAGTGGGCAACTACGCCGTGCAACCGACCTTTTCGGATGGGCACGATAGCGGCATCTACTCCTGGGATCTGCTCTACGATCTGGGCATCAATCAGGAATCGTACTGGCAAGCCTATCTGATCCGCCTGGATGCTGCCGGCGAAAGCCGTGACGTCGATTCCTCGATCCGGCCGCCGAAGTCCGGCGGTTCCTGCGGCGGTCACTAGTCATGGGTGAAACCCACTTCGGTTACGAAACCGTCGGCGAGACGGAAAAGGCGAAGCGCGTCGAAGGCGTGTTTTCCTCGGTGGCGCAGAAGTACGACATCATGAACGACCTGATGTCGGTCGGCCTGCATCGCTTGTGGAAGGCGTTCACGATCCAGGTTTCCGGAGCCCGCGCGGGTGACCGGGTGCTCGACGTCGCCGGCGGCACGGCCGATCTTTCGCTGGCGTTCGCCAAGCGCGTCGGCCCGACCGGCGAAGTCTGGCTGACCGATATCAACAACGCCATGCTGACGCGCGGCCGCGACCGGCTTCTCGACGAAGGTGTACTCGGCCCCGTCGCCCAGTGCGACGCAGAGAAGCTGCCGTTCCCCGACAACCACTTCGACATCGTCACCGTCGCCTTCGGCCTGCGCAACATGACGCACAAGGAAACGGCGCTGGCCGAGATGCGCCGCGTGTTGCGCTCCGGCGGGCGGTTGCTGGTACTGGAATTCTCCAAGGTCTGGGAGCCGCTGACGCCTTTCTACGACCTTTACTCATTCAAGGTGCTGCCCTGGCTGGGCAGCAAGATTGCCGGCGATGCCGACAGCTATCGTTATCTCGCCGAATCGATCCGCGTCCATCCCGATCAGGAAACCTTGAAGGGCATGATGGAGCAGGCGGGTCTGGAAAAGGTCGACTATTTCAATCTCACCGCCGGCGTCGTCGCCCTGCATCGCGGCTACAAGCTTTAGTCGTTGCCCCCAAGACGGCAATTCGCATGAAGAAGCTGCTCACGTTCGCCGGCATTCATCAGGTTTGACAGGCTGCCAATGATCGAGAGCCTCGTCCTCGGCGCAATCAACCACCTGCTCGGGCAGGCGGCGTGGGCGCGCAAGCAACTGCAGCCCTTTGCCGGACGACAGGCCCGTTTCGACATGCCACCCTGGCAACTGTCGTTCGCAGTCACCGCGGATGGCCTGTTCGAGCCCGTCGGCGAGGGCGATGTCGATGTTACGGTCTCGCTGCCTGCCGAAACGCCATTGGTCGCG
>JBNKCS010000057.1:0-11149 GCA_050287865.1 Rhodocyclaceae bacterium
ATGATTCGTATGCCGCCCACATAAATTGCCCACGCCGACAACAATCCGCGGCCAACACATTCCACATTACCAAGGAGCTATGACATGAAATCTGGTGTTCTGTTGTCTGTTGCGCTTTCGTCGCTGCTTGTAACCAGTGCCTGGGCCTATGAGCCGAATCTGGCAGCGTGGATCGCTGCCACCACTTCGAAGATGGATCAGGCAGCGCTGGCCAAGTCCGGTAGCAAACTGAAGATGGACGACTTCCTCGCCAGACTGGCGAAGAAAGAGAAGATGACCATCCTCGACATCCGCACGCCGGCCGAAATGCATGCCGTCGCGATTCCCGGCTCGGTGCAGATTCCGCTGGACAAGCTGATGGAGAAGGAAAATCTGGATCGCCTGCCGACCGACGAGCCGATCGTGATCGTCTGCCACTCGGGGGCTCGTGCCAACGTGACCGCGACGTTGCTGAAGATTCTCGGCTTCAGTAACGCCGTCTACCTCGACGGCGGCATCGCCGCCTTGGCGCACGCCGCTACGCCTAAATCGCTGCCGGTCGAATAAGCCGCTCGCTATAAAGGGGTGCCCCCGGGGTGCCCCGGGGGCACCCTCGCCAGAATCATCGTCGGTCTGGTGGCGCAACGGCTGGAGCGGTGCCGGAGACCGGGAACAGGCCTTGTCTTGGGCCGTCCCGGAAAAGTGTAGGGCGTTGCCCTATCCCTCGCTTTGCTCGGGACCGCCACTTCGTGGCGTCCTGCGCCCTTCGGGCTGGTCAGCCGTGGCGGTACGCTGCTGGGTACGACCAGGCAGCGATTCCCGCTATTGCCGGCTGGCCTCGGCGGCCAAAGCAGGCCTGACCAGTTCGTCGAGACTGTCCTTGTCGATCGGTCCGCGGTGGGTCGCCGTCACATGGCCGTCGGAATCGATGAGTACCAGATAGGGAATGACGCCGCGCCGGTTGCCCCACGCATCCAGCAGCGGCCGGGCATTGTCCGGATCGGCCACCAGAACCGGATAGTCGATGGCGAGCGTGCGCGCAACATTGCGCAGCTTGAGAGGCTCGTCGATGCCGATGCTGACGATGCTGAGACCCCGCTCGCGATACCGCTCGCCCAGCGCCCGCAGATACGGCACTTCGGCGATGCACGGCGCGCACCAGCTTGCCCAGAAATTGAGCAGAACGGCCCGCCCCTTCCATTCCGCCAGCGTGTGATTTGCGCCGTCGAGATCGGGCAGAGAGAGCCGCTCGGCCGCCGCGCTGGCCGTCGGGGCGACAAGCGCGGCAATCAGCAGCAGCGGCCGGACGAGGCGGCGCGCCGGGAAACTCACTTGGTGTCCAAACCCGTGTCAGGCGACTTGTCCGTTTTGGCCAGGACGTTCCAGGTCACCGGATAGCGCTGCTCCAGTTCGGTGACATAGGATGGAAGGCGCTCGTTGATAATGGCCTGGGCAACACGATCGCGGATCGCCGGGTAGGCTTCCTTCCGCCCGCCGGCGCGCTCCAGCACGGTGAGAATGTGGAACTTGCCATCCCTGGTTGCGATAACCGGACTGGTTTCGCCGTCCTTGAGTTTGGCCAGCGCACTTTCCAGCTCGGGTTCGCCGCGGCCCTGGATCACCCAACCGACGTCACCGTTCTGTTGCTTGCTGATCGGCTCGACGCTGTATTCGCCCGCCAGCACGAACAGGCTTTCGCCCTTGTCGATGCGCGCGCGCAGCGCGTCGGCCTGCTTGCGCGTCGCCACGACCAGCTGGCCGATATGCCGCCGCTCCGGCACCGTAGCCGCCTGCGGGTGCGTGTCGTACCAGTTGCGCAGCGTCTTTTCGTCGGGAATCCAGGCTTTGGTCTTTACCTCCATCAACGCCGCCGGCAGACGTTCGCGTTCGTAGGCCCGCACGGCGGCATCGACGTCCACGCCCTGATCCGACGCGGCCTGGGCACCGGAAACAAGCTCCACCCGCTGTCGCAGCCGGTTGACGAGTTCCGTCCGGTCGGGCGCGCCTTTTTCCGCTGGATCGAGCAGGTCGGCATAGCGGATGCGCAGGCGGGTTCCTTCCGCCACCACGGTATCGGGTTTCGCGCCGGCGGTCAGCCGATCTTCATGCAGGCGCACCTTGTCCGCTTCCAGCAACGCGTTTGCAGCCACGCTGACTACGGTCTTGTAGCGTTCGCCGACATAGGCGGCCTTGGCGGCATCGAGGCCGTCACGATCGTTCTTGAACTGTTTCTTCATGGCCGCCAGCGTATCGTCGGGAATGACGATGCCCTGGCGCAGCTTGTTCACATAGGCCCGGTAAAGCGTGCCGAGCCGGAAGTCATCGACGTCACGGCGGAAGGCATTCGTCTTGTCGAGGCCCTGACGTTGCGCTTCCAGCGTCAGCAGTCTGGAAATCACCAACCGCCGCAGCATGCCGCCACGCAGGCTGGCCTGGTCGTCCCTGTCCATCGACGGGAACTTGGTGGCGAATGGCGCGCTGGCCATTGCCGAGTTGAGTTCGGCAGCCGTCACCTGCAACGGTCCGATGGTGGCCAGAACCTGATCGACCGCCTTGGCGTGCGCGACCGAACCGGCAAACAGCAGCAGGACGAGAAAATTCAGCAACTTCGTTCTTGCAGAGTTCATGTCCGTTGTTCCTGAAATACACCAGCGACGCACGATGCTTGCGTCGCGGAAAGCCCCGGGGGACGAACCCCCGGGGACCCACGAATCAGCGTCTTGTCGCGCTTGTCAATCGTCCTTCGGCGGAATGGCGCCGCCCAGATCCTTGGCGCTACCGTGCATCCAGGTGACGGCTGCATCGTAATCGTTCAGGATCGGCTTGCCGTTCCAGGCATGCTCCTTCTTGTTGGCCAGGAAGGGAACGCCGGCGGCGTTGGTCTCATGGCAGGCGGCGCACTTGATCGGGCCGTGGCTGCCGTCCGGGTTGTACTGCGCCGCCTGACGATAGCTGGTCTGGTCGGTCGTCGGTGTCACCGGATAGAGGCCATGGATCGACTGGTGGCAGGACTGGCAGCTCAGGCCGGAGTGGCCCTTGGTGTAGCGCATGCCACTGTACTTGCCTGGCTGGTTGATCGGGAACGCGGCCCCGCCCTGACCTTCGACGTACGGGGCAGCGTGGCAGTCGGCACAGTGCGGCACGCCGGGAGCCAGCCAGTAGTCGCGGCCGTGGGTCGCGGCATCGTACGGCACCGCCATCGCACCGGTCGCGCCTTCCGGCAGCTTCAGGCTCTTGACGTCGACCGCCGGGTTGGCCGAGAGGATCTTGACGTTGATGTCGCCATCCTCGTCCTTGGTCACCATCGGGCCGTTGCCTTGCAGGGCGATCACGGCGATGTCGGGCACGGTGCGCTTCTTCGCCCAGGTCAGCAGGATGCCTGACTTGTCGGGCGTGTCCTGGCCTTTGTCGTCGAGCACGACCTTGGGATCGAGGTACTTGGTCTTCAATTCCTCGACGCTGACGCCGATGCCCTTGGCTATCTCTTCTAGCGACTTGTTACGCAACGTCGTGCCGGTCTGCTTGAAGGCGTTGGTCAGGTTGTCGCGCTGGTAGAGCTCGCGCGACAACTGGCTGTGGCAGTTGGTGCACCACAGACCCTTGCCGCCTTCCTTGTTGCCGATCTTGGAGACGTTCGCCTGCATCCACTTGCCAATGGCATTGAGATGCTCTGGCGTTTCCGCACCGTCCTTGTCCTTGCCGCGGTTGGCGTGGACATCGCGGCCGACGAAGCAGCCGCCGGAGGCGTCGCGGTTGTCGCCGTTGGCGTAGGCGTTCTCGCCGTCGGCCGTGATCGGATAGTGCTCCATCTTGCCGTCCTGGCGGTGGGCCGGGTGGCAGCCCTGGCAGGCGGCGCTGCGGCCTTCCGCGTCAGGCAGGGGCTGCGAGGTCTGGTGCACGGTGTGCATGGCCTCGGTCAGCGCCGAGATCACGCTTTCCTTGCCGGTCTTCGGATCCTTGAAGGTCTTGGACTGCAGGACGCCGATGACGTTGTCGGCATGGCACTTCTGGCACAACACCGGATCGCGGCCGAGACGGTTGTCCAGGCTGCGGCTGTTCGGGTTGTAATTCTTCAGAAAGTCAGTGCCGTTACGATCGTCGTGAATCTGCAGGATGGAGATCGAGGTCGCCTTCAACTTCGATATCCACTCGCTGGCGCCCAGGCCCTTCCAGAAGGAGTACTCCTGCTTGTACAGGTTGTACTTGTCGCCGTTGGCCTTCTTGCCCGAGTGACAGTTTGCGCAGTTCGGGATGTCGATCGGGTTGGTGCCGACGAAGCGGACCGGCTTGCCCGAATGCGAATCGATCACCGGCGCGTTGGTCTTGGCGTCGACCAGGCTGACCCAGGCTTCCTGGAACGGCTGGATGTCGGCCTCGGTCAGCGTCAGCGGATCGGAAGTCCGGCTGTCGTTGAAGGGCGTCAACGGCAGGCCAAGCGCTTCCCAGATGCCGGGATTGGTCAGCACGATCGGCACGTTGTCGAGCACCGGCGACTTGGTGTAGACGATGGTGCCCTTCTCGCCTGAGTAGTGCAGGTTGCCGTTCTTCATCGGACTCGGCACCGCCGCGCCGGCGGGACCGTTGTCGCGCGGGATCGGTATCTGGATGCCGACGAACAGCTTTTCCTTGTCCGCGCTGGTGTTCTTCGGGTTGGTGCCCTCGAGGTCCTTGTACACATACAGATGCGTGAAGTAGGCGTTGGCCACGCTTTCGTTGGCTTCGTACTTGCCGTCACCATTCACGTCGTAGGGAACATTCCAGTACTTGAGCTTGCTGCCCTCGGAATACGTGTTGTCGATGAAGCCGTAGTTGAGCTTGAAGCGCTTCTTGCCATCGACCACCACTCCCGGTTCGGCCTTGTCGGCCTCGAGCAGCTCAGGATACGACCGCTTGCCGCGCGAGGTCTTGATCACCTGCGACTGGGTCGAGTTGTAGGGAGGCAGCACGCAGCAGTACGTGAAGTCAAAGCCGGTACAGTGCATCCCCAACTCGTAGTTGATGGTGATGTTGTAGTCGTTGATCGGTTTGGTTGGTGCTGCCTTGTTTGCTTGCGCTGCATAGGCACTGGGACCCGCCGCAGCCAGGGCCAGAAGGCCCAACATCAGGAATTTCGTTTTCACCGGCTTCCTCCTTTTGGTTGTCGTTCAATTTCGACGGGGCCTTGACGCCAACCCTCTTGTCGCTATTGCCTTGCAACGTACTTCTCTCGTGATGAACCTTCCCAAATCTTGCGCGTCGATTGAGGCGCGCAATACCGCTCCCCCAAGCGGCAAAGCTCGCTAACCCCCCTCCTCCCTCGGCAGTTCGTGAGCAATGCCCCTATGGCAGTCGATGCAAGTCTTGCCTTTCAGGTCTCCGTCGATCACCCGTGCATGCTTCTTCCCGGCCAGTCTGTCCTGGCCCTCCAGGTCCATGCTTTCAAGGCTATGGCAGTTGCGGCAGCCGATCGAGTCGGACTCCCTCATGCGCGCCCATTCGCGCTTGGCCATCGTCAGGCGATGGGCATCGAACTTCTCGCGCGTATCGATGACACCCATGATTTCGGACAGGACATCCTTGCCGGCGATGAACTTGCGGCTCATCTCATCGAGCCAACCGCGCTTCGGTACGTGGCAATCCGAGCACACCGCCCGCACACCGGAAGGGTTCGAGTAGTGGATCGTCTTCTTGTATTCCTCGTAGTTGTACGTCATGTCGTGACATGAGATACAGAACTCGAGAGTATTGGTCGACTCGACGAGCGTGGTGAAGCTGCCCGTGATCACGAGCACCCCCACCAGGCCGGCAAAGGCGAGGAGCGGGTAGCGTATCCACCCGCTCCTGAGCGCCCGCCGTACCCCCCCGGGACGGTCCGACTCCGTCGGCTCGGCCATGCCTCCTCCTCCTTGACTACATTTCGCCTACAAGTGTCTACGCACTTGTTAAGCGTGAAGTCCTACTTGAAACTGCCGTAATAGTTCACCAGCGCTTCAAGGTCGGCATCGTCAACCTTCTCCAGCTTGGCTTTCATTTTTTTCGGGATCGGCCGTTTGCCGGTCTTGAATTCGTCCAGCGCCTGACGCAGGTAGGGCATCCACTGGCCGGCGAGCAAACCGGTATCGTCTTCTGACTCGGTCCCGCCGTTCGAATGGCACTTCTCGCAATAATCGGCGTGCAGCGTCTTGCCCTTCCTGGCCAGGGCCGGATCGAACTTCTGCTTGGGCCGCACGAACTTCTGCTTGACGAAGTACCCCGCAATGGCTTCGATGTCGTCCGGACTGAAGTCCTTCACGACCTGGCACATGCTTGTCTTCTGGCCCTTTTTGCTTCCTTCCCGGAACTTGGTTTCCGGGCAGTCGCGATCTTTGGTCTGATACGCAGTAAGGTTATTGACCAGAAAATCCGTCGAGTAGCCGCCGATAATGGGCACCTCGGAATCCTTGCTGGCCCCCGCCTTGCCGTGGCAGTCGGCGCATACCGCTACGAGCTTATCGACGTCCGCCGCCTGAGCCCCCACGGAAACCAGGCACATGACAATGCCGGCGCTTGCCAATAGCGTACCTGCAGCCTGCTTTACGCTCATCTAAATCGCCCCCCCTACATTCCTACGATTGACGAACTCCGCTCCCCCGAGCAGTCGACCCACATTAATTTGGATATATACGGTGAGTCACTTAATGCCTAATCCTAATAGGTGTATATCCAGTACGTCAATACCTTATTTTTATCAAGGTATCTAACGGTTTGCTAGATGTAGAGCCAAATACAGCGTTGATAACCTGTAGATAACTCTCAATTAATACCCACGTAATTCGCTCTGCGGCTTCATTTATCAAGCAACATCGCCACTTGATTACTATAGTAGCAATTACTTAAGTTCTATTGCCTACGTACTTCTGGCCTGAATGACGCCCCCTCGCTTCGCCATGACAGGGGCCGGTGGCCCCTCCCCTCGTCGGCACGTCACGCAGCCGGTACGGAAGTCAGCCACGGCAGCACGCCGGCTGGCCGGGCGGACCCGGCCGAACGCCAAACGGCGGAAATTCGTCCCCTTTTGGCGACATGGGATTGGAACGCTTGCGCCCGGTAGCATTCCCGTGTCGCAACCTTGCGCCGTCACGGCATCCGGAGGCATTGAAATGAGAAAACCCCGCGGCACGTTCGCCATAGCGTTCCTTTTCCTGGTGTCGGGCTGCGGTGGGGGCGGTGGAAGTACGAACGAGACTGGCCGCGTGACCGGCTCGACCCTCCCCACGGAGCTGTCCGGCCTGGCCGACAAGTTCACCTTTCCGACGCAGGACGCCAATGGCTGGTCGATCCTGACGCCCTCATCCGATTCGCGGCTGATCTACGTCTCCAGCAGCGGCAACGACAGCACCGCGCAGACCTACACGACCGCGAGCGCCGAGGTAGGCGCAGACCCGTACAACCCGTCCGGCGCCATCCTGCCCTACGCCACCATCGACGCAGCGCTGTCTCAAGCACGCGCTGGCTATCCGGACTACATCCTGCTCAAGCGCGGCGAAACCTGGACGCGTACCGCGATGATCAACATGAAAGCCGGGCGCTCCGCCACCGAGCGTTCCGTGCTGGGCTACTACGGCAGCAATGCCGCCCGCCCCACCGTCCTTCACAAAGGCGTCAACTTCAGCTGGGCGAGCAACTCGGCGGTGGTTGGCATCCGCTTCTACGCTTCCCAGCGCGACCCCTCGTCGGCTGATTTCGTGGGTTTTGCCAACGTCAGCGGCGAAGCCGGCTTCGACGGACTGATTGGTTACGGGGGCTCGATCACGGGAGGCATCCTGATCGAAGACTGCTGGTTCGACTGGTTCTCCGGCAACACCTTGCAATCGCCCGTGACAACCTACGCGGCACTGAACGACATCATCGTCCGCCGCAACCTCATCACCAACAACTATTCCACCGCAGGGCACTCCCAGGGGTTGTATACCTCCCACGTCTCACTCTGGCTGGAGGAGAACATCTTCGACCACAACGGCTGGTACAAGCAGGGGGCAGGCAACGTCCAGACCGAAGGCACGGCCACCATGTTCAACCACAACACCTATTTCACGGATACCAGGGAAACCGTGTTCCGCAACAATCTGTTCCTGCGCGCGGCAAGCATCGGCACCAAGTTTACCTCCAACACCTTATCGGGCATCAACGAGGTCAATGCCTGGGATGTGCTGGTGGACAACAACCTCTATGTCGAGGGCGAGGTGGGCATCAGCATGGGCGGCAACGACGACCAGAACAACGGTCCGCGCTGGCGCAACATCCACGTCACCAACAACGTGCTGACGCACATCGGCCGCACGCAGCCCACGCTGCGAACCCTGGGCTGGGGCCTGGACGCGATTGACTGGGACGGCGGCGAGATCAAGGGCAACCTCTTCGTCCACTGGGGCGACGCAACGCTAAACAACAACTACGCAATCCACGTCACCGGCGACACCGACAACATCAGCCTCACCGACAACATCGTCTACAACATTTCCAGCGGCAACCCGTTAGTGCTGTTTTCGGACGGTTCGACGCAAACCGGCACCCAATTCACCAGCAACGACATCTGGACCGATTTCGCCGGACCATTGCTGTCCTACACGCTTACCAGCAATGCCGGTTTCGGCAACAACACGTTCCACTCCGCACGCGATGCCGCACGCTGGTTCTCCATCAACGGCACCTACGCCAGCCTGGACGACTACAAGACCACCACCGGCGACACCACTTCGGTTGCCGGTGAGAAGAACTACGTCGCCCCCGAGCGCACCATCGAAACCTACCTGGCTTCCACCGGACGTCCGACCGACATGGACAGCTTCGCCGCCGAGCTGCGCACACAGTCGAAATTCCACTGGGTGCCAGCCCTGGGTGCCGCCACCATCAACGACTACATCCGGGCCGGCTTCGCCACGCAATGAGCGGCCCCCCGCCCTAGCCCAGACATTTCTTCCGGCTAGCCGCCGAGCAGTTCTGCGCACTCGTCCCAGGCGCGAGGATGATCACCGGCCAGTACCGGCTCGACCTGGCGCAACGCCTTGCGCACGATTTGCCGCGCGGAGCGTGGCAAGTCGTCAAAGGCGGCAGCAACGGCACCCGACTGGCTTTCGCCGACGGCCGCGAGCAACACCGCCGCCTGAAAGCGGTCCTTCTCGCCCTTGGCCCCGCCGCGCAATTGCGAGACCAGCAGCTTGTGCAACGCGAATCGATGCGGCAAAGGCACCCGCACCGGGCACGCGCCCTCGCGCGATAGCAGAGCGGCCAACTGTGTCGCGCCAAGCAGGTAGGCAAGATAGGGCAAGCCTGTGGCATGGGCCTGCAGTTCCGGAACCGCCACGACAGGGAAACTGTTGTCCCGGCTCGGCACCAGAAGATCGACGTGAAAGCGCGAGCGGCCACGCTGCTTGAAGCTCGTCGACCCCTCGCGCGCGTCCAGTTGCGGCACCTCGACGAACGGGATACCGCTTTCGCGCAGCATATCGAGAAAACTCCGTTCGCTCACGGACGGCAAGGCAAGCGCATCGTGCCGTGCAATATCGATGTCCTCGGTTGCATAGGCGGCGGCGCGGATGCCCAACTGATTCAGCAGAACACCGAAGGCGTGTGAGCCCACCAGCACTGCGCCGGCCTTGAACAAGCCGTGCAAATGCAAGCTGGCGAGCGTCGCGTAGCTGCGACTGTCGGCAAACTGAAAGCCCTCGCGTCCGAGTAACCGCAGATCGGCGGTCGTCGCCTTCACCTCGGCCACCCACTCGCGCAACCGCTCTGCCGCCGCATCCGCATCCGCATTGCCCACCGGCCCGGCCACGTACACCTCGCGCTGCTTTCCGTCGCCATCGTAGTAGCGGCGGGCGTAAAAGCGAAACCCCTGCTTGTTGGTCCGCTCGACCACGGAACCGGCAGTGCCGGCAAATACCGGCACCCCGGCCCGCACCTGGCCGTCGATGGTTCCATACAGTGCAGCGAGCGGCGGCGAATGCCGCGAATAAAGGGAAGCCATGGTATCCCCTGCTTCTAATTCATGAGGGATACTCTATATCCCGTACCACCGAAACGCAAGGGATACGCCGCAGCAAAAGTCAGGCGACGCCGTAACGCCGATTAGGAGTCCTTCGGCTTCCCGGCCAGCATCGCCTTGAGGTCGGCGAACGGCGAATGGGTGGCAATCTTGCCGCCCTTCCCCGACTGGCCGCCGCCCGCTTCCAGCTCGAGCTGCTTCTGGTGCTCGTTGTCGTGGCAGTACAAGCATAGGAGTTCCCAGTTGCTGCCGTCGGGCGGATTGTTGTGGTGGTTGTGGTCGCGGTGGTGTACCGTCAGCTCGCGCACATTCGCGTGCGTGAACTCGCGGGCGCAGCGCCCGCAGATCCACGGATAAATCTTCAGCGCCTGCTCGCGGTAGCCCTGCTCGCGTTTTTCGGCGGCCGCCCGCGCCTCGGCGACGACGCGGTCCAGTTTGGCGGGATCCTTGGGTTTCATGGCGATGATGGCGGACGACGGGAATTCGCACATTGTGGCGCGACCACGACGACCATGTCCATGCCGGCACGCCCCGGACTTTATCTTGACATCAAGATTTATTGCAGTTATCTTGTCGTCAAGATAATCGCCGGAGTTGCCTGATGACCGACAGCATCGACCGTTTTTTCGCCGAATGGGCCGAACAGAATGCCGGCCTGCCGAACCTGCCTGCCGACATCCAATACATTTACCGCATTGCCCGGATCAGCAAGCTTCTGGGTGCGCGCCTCGACGCGACCTGTGCCCGCCACGGACTGACGCGCTCGCAATTCGAGGCGCTGGCCGCGCTGCGGCGAAATCACCCCCGGCCGCTCAGCGCGCAGGACCTGATGCAGGCGAGCCTGCTCACTTCCGGTTCGGTCACGGCGATGATCAACAGACTGCTCGCGGCGAAGCTGGTCGTCCGCGACCAAAGCGACGAGGACGCGCGCCGCATCCTGGTGCGCCTGACCGACGCAGGCATGAAGGTGATCGAAGCGGCGGTGCGCGAGCGCATCGCCGACAACACCACCCTGGCCCATCTGCTCGACAAGAAGGATCGCGGGCCGATGAACGCACTGATGCGCAGCTTTCTCGGCAAGCTCGAAGCGCTGGAAGGAGACGCGACATGACCGCAAACGACTTTCCCCTCGATCGCTATTTGGCGCGACTCGGCCTTGACAGCTTG
>JBNKCS010000058.1:0-10672 GCA_050287865.1 Rhodocyclaceae bacterium
CGTAACGCTGAA
The DNA here is from genome assembly GCA_050287865.1 of Rhodocyclaceae bacterium. GTDB lineage: Bacteria > Pseudomonadota > Gammaproteobacteria > Burkholderiales > Rhodocyclaceae > Fen-999. The sequence continues at coordinate 13 of JBNKCS010000058.1, forward strand.
GCTCAACACCAAGATCGCCAACATCGCCGACGCCATGAAGGCCGGCAAGTTCGATGCCGCCTTCCTCGCCGTCGGCGCGCATATCGGCAAGCGCGCCTTCATTCCCGCCGCCGATGCGACGCGCATCGTCGATGCCGTGTCGGTGCTGCGTTCGATGGAAGGTGAAGACAAGCCGATGCTTGGCCGCCGCGTCGTCGTCTATGGCGGCGGCAACACGGCGCTGGACGTGGCGCGCACCGCCAAGCGCATGGGCGCCGAGGAGGCGATCATCGTCTATCGTCGCACGCGCGAGAAGGCTCCCGCGCATGATTCCGAGATCGAAGAAGCCTTGCAGGAAGGCATCATGGTCAAGTGGCTGTCGACCATCAAGCAGGCCGACGAAGGCGAGATCACCATCGAGAAAATGGCGCTCGACGACAATGGCTTCCCGCAACCGACCGGCGAATTCGAGAAACTGGCCGCGGACTCGGTCGTGCTCGCGCTCGGCCAGGACGTCGACCTTGGTCTGCTCGAAGGCGTACCGGGGCTGGAAGTTAAAGACGGCGTTGTGCAGGTCGGCCCGAACATGATGACCGGCCACGACGGCATCTTCGCCGGTGGCGACATGGTGCCTTCCGAGCGCACCGTTACCGTCGCTGTCGGCCACGGCAAGAAGGCCGCGCGCCACATCGATGCCTGGCTGGCCGGCGAGACCTACGCGCCGCCGCCCAAGCACGAGGTCGCCACCTTCGACAAACTCAACACCTGGTACTACTCCGAGGCGCCGCATCAAGTGCGTCCCGTGCTCGACATCATCCGCCGCCAGTCGACCTTTGAGGAAGTGGTGCAGGGCCTCGACGAAGGCAACGCGCAGTTCGAGGCCCGCCGCTGCCTTAGTTGCGGCAACTGCTTCGAGTGCGATAACTGCTACGGCGTTTGCCCCGACAACGCCGTCATCAAACTCGGCCCCGGCAAGCGCTTCGAGTTCAACTTCGACTACTGCAAAGGCTGCGGCGTCTGCGTCGCCGAGTGCCCCTGCGGCGCCATCAAGATGGTGCCGGAGGAGAACTGAGTCAGGCACAAAACGGCTGTGGAAAAAGTCAGCCGTGGCGGTACGCCGCTTTAGCCGGCCAACCGGCGAGATCGAAGTGCGCGGATCGCTGCCAGGCCGAGGAAGAGGACATAAATCGCATATCTCGTGTACGAACTGAAGACGACACGTTGGAAAAGCGTAAGCGTTGCGATTCCAGTATTCACGGCCAGCCAATCGGGGGGCGCCAGATAGTACAGCGCGGTATGAACGAGAAGGCAGCCTGAAAGGGCCAGCGTATAGCGATGGAAAAACGTTGGCTGAACGGCCCACCCATTTGTGCGATGAACGAATAGGTTCCTGCGTACACGCACGAAATGACCAGTTCGAAGGCCAATAACACAGGCCACCAGCCTTTTACATCGACACTGCGGAACCATCCAAAGCTTGTCGATAGACTATTCGAAATGACCAATATGGCGAGCACGATGGCGAACGTGTTGCCATAGCGAAATCGGGGAAGGAGCAAGTTTTCTCGGGCGTCAGGTTAAAGTTTGCGGCTCACATCATGCCACTGTCGTTGCTCGTTGGCCAATGCGCGAAAAGTCAGCCGTGGTGGTACGCCTCTGCGCTCGGCTATATCGAAGCGCACTTCCGCACCGTCTCCCAGGTGCGGGTAGTTACGTCCTTGCCGAACGTTTTCTCGATGAGCGTCATGAAGACCGGGCCGCTTGGGTTGGGTACGTAAGCGGTGAACACCTCGCGGTCCACGATGGTCAGGATTTGAGCGCCTTCGCGCTCAAGCGGCAATTGCGGCAACGTCTCGGGAGGTCTGCGCAAAAAGGTGACGACGCGTTTGGCGGTGGGTGATAGCGCGAAGTCCGAGTAAGGATCGGTGGCCAGCAAGGCCTGCAATGCCTTCACCGGACGGACGATGGTAGGGAAAGATCGGCCAAGGACTGTCTGCATGGAAGACTCGGCCTTGCCTTCGAGTGCCGATTCCGAAAGCGCACGCGCGGTGAAGACCACGTTGCCGCTGGAAAGCACGGTCCTGACGTCGGAGAACCCGGCGGCTGCGAAGCATTCCTTCAACTCCGGCATCTTCGCGTTCATCGGACTGACGCCGCGAAGGAAAGCAACATAGCGAGGCATGGGCGATTCCTCGTCGATTTAGGTATGGCCTGCGTTCAGCTTGAAGGGCGAGTTGCTACCGGGATGCGTCGGGGCAGGCCAACGTTGGATTGGTGGCAATGTATTGTGCCCGCAGAGTGGAGACTTGAGTCTCCTCGGCGGCGGTGAGCGGCTCGTACAGCCGACCATACGGCCAGCCGTAGCCCCAGCGATAGGGGTGGGAAATACGGGCCACCGCCCGCCCGGACGCCGGCGAACATGAGGTCGGCCAACTCGGCGCTGCCGGACGCGGCAAAGACGCAACGCTTGAGTTCCTGATCGGCCTCGAGGCGTTCATCGGCAGTGCCGCCGCGCCAGTAGGCGAGGTCGTGGGCCAGACAGCAACTGCACCAATCCGATTTGCTGACCAGGGATCGATCCGGGAACATGCTGCAACCGTCCGTGGAAAACGGCTGTACCACCTGGGCGGAGGCACAGGCGGACAACAGGACCGCAGCCGTTGTCGCCAGCGCGCTCTTGACGCGAGTGACGGCGATGGTCCCGATTCCGATGGCTGACATGACGTGGCTGAAAGTGGTTATTCATGCGCATCATGCCACCGTCCTCGTTGATCGGGGGGTGCGTGAAAGTCAGCCGCGGCGGTACGCCACCCCGCCGGCTACTTCATCCGCGACGGCAGCTTGATCGTCTCTCCCGCGGTCATGAATACGCCACGGCCGCGGTGGTGCAGGGTGCGGGGTTCGCGGACGGCAGGGTCGATCCAGGCCTTGACGACTTCGAGGACGAAGAAGCTGTAGCGGTTGACCATGCGTGTATCGACGACGCGGCATTCGAGGTTGGCGTAGCACTCGTCGATCAGCGGTGCAGCAACCATCGAGGCACGCTGCGTAGTGAGGCCGAACTCGCTGAACTTGTCGACTCGCTCACCGCTGCTGTTGCCACAGGCGACGACCGTGTCGGCTAGCTCGACGGTCGGGATGGCGAGCACGCATTCGCGCGTTTTGCGCAGCGTCTCGAAGCTGAAGCTGTTGCCACCGATGACACAGCCGATCAGCGGCGGCTCGAACTCCATCATGGTGTGCCACGACTGGGTCATGATGTTGAGGCGGCCCTTGTGCGCCGTGGTCAGCAGCACCACCGGGCCGGGTTCGAGCAGGCCATAGACCTTGGAAAGCGGATAGCTGCGCCGGGTCATGATCTTCTCCCATGCTTGCGCTAACTGCGCAGTACATGCCCAGCATAGTCCATTGCGAAAAAGTGTAGGGCTTTGCCCCATCCCTCGTGTTGCCCGGGACCGCCACTTCGTGGCGTCCTGCGCCCTTCTAGCTGGTCAGCCGTGGCGGTACGCCGGTCGAGCAGGAATTCCGCGTTGCCGGGCAGCTCGCGGCGAGAACAAACAGGTGTCGGAGAAAACCCATTACCTTTTAAGAATACGGTTATTTGACGATGCGTTGACATGCGAGTCGGGAAAAAAGTATCTACTACGAACTGCAAAAAGTTCGCGCCAGATTATGGCGGCGCCGAGGTGGCGATTGACTGAAAACAAGTCAGGGAGGTAGAGGAGGTTCGGCTTTCACGTTTGCACTTACGCTAATTTTCTACAGGGGGTGTAGTCATGGCAGAGTCAAGTGAAGCGACAAAAGAAAGCAACAGCGGCAACGTCAGCAGCATGGGTTGGAAAGAGCTCTACCTGAAAGAGGACTGGTGGGCGATCTATCTGGGGTTGGGCATCATCCTGGTGGCCTACTTCTTCTTCGCCAGCGGCGGCAGCATCAAGTGGATCGCGATCACGCCGGGGAAATGGCACACGCTGGACCAGGCGTTCGGACATTTCGGCGAGCACATCGGGCAATACATCGCCCAACTGATCATGTGGTCGATCATCTTCACCATCAGTTTGAAAGCGCTCGGGTTCAAGTTCTCCGAGTTCTTTCCGTCGTTCCTGTTCGTGTATGCCTGCTCGATCATCATCTTCATCGTCGGCGCATGGGATCAGGCCAGCCACTACAACCTCGAACCGCCGTTATTGGCCCTGGCGCTCGGGCTCGTCATCTCGAACTTCATCGGTTTGCCGAAGTGGATGGATGCCGGGTTCCGTGTCGAGTACTACATCAAGGCCGGTATCGTGCTGCTCGGTGCCACGTTGCCGTTCACGCTGATCGTCTGGGCCGGGCCGGTCGCGGTCATGCAGGCGACCATCGTGTCGGTGACGACGTTCATGGTCATCTATTTTGTGTCGCTGAAGATGGGTCTCGACCGCCGGCTGGCCGCGACTCTCGGTGCGGGCGGTGCCGTTTGCGGCGTCTCCGGGGCCATCGCTATTGCCGGTGCGGTTGGCGCCAGGAAGGAGCATGCGCCGATCGCCATCACCATGGTCATCATCTGGGCGATCGTCATGATCTTCTTCCTGCCGTTCGTTTCGCGCGCGCTGGGCTTGCCTACGGGCGTCGCCGGCGCCTGGATCGGCACATCCGAGTTTGCGGATGCGGCAGGTTTTGCGGCTGCCCAGACCTACGGCAACATGGCCACCACCTCGCAGGGAATTCCCGGCTCACCGGAAGATGCAGTGTTCGGCTTCACGCTGATGAAGGTCATCGGCCGCGACATCTGGATCGGCATCTGGGCGTTCGTGTTCGCGATCATCGCCACGACCCGCTGGGAAGTCAAAGCGGGCACCAAGCCGAATCCGGCCGAGATCTGGTGGCGTTTCCCGAAGTTCGTGATCGGTTTCTTCCTCGCATCGGTGTTCATCACCATCGTCGCTTCAGGCTATACGCAGGCCGACTTCAACGCGATCGTGAAACCCGAACTGGTGTCGCCGATCAAGAACCTGCGCACCTGGGCGTTCATCTTCTGCTTCTTCAGCATCGGCCTGACCACGCGCTTCCGCGAACTGGCCAGCGCGGGCATGAAGCCGTTCTGGGCGTTCACCAGCGGCGTGTTCGTGAACGTCATTCTCGGCTTCGTCCTGTCGACCATCGTGTTTGCAAGCTACTGGTCAAACCTGACGCATTGACCTGACAGACCGGCGGCGGGTTTCCCGCCGCCGGTCGTCGGCAACCCATTACGGGGATTCCTATGGCCGCAACAGCCGCTCGCGCGGAAGCAATCTGCCTCAACTGTGCGCACTTTCGCAATTCGCCTGCCTACCTGGAGTCCGTGATCCAGGGACTCAACACGATGAGTTCCGGTTACGCCTCCGTGCGCAAGGACGACGGCGTTTGCCAGTTGCACGATCTGTACCTTTCCGCCGCCGCGACCTGCGAGCAATTCAGTTCAGGCAGCGATTAGGTATGGCCGTGCCCGAGGAGAACCGGGCAACCGAAAAATGTGGGGCGTTGCCCCATCCTTCGCGTTGCCCGGGACCGCCACTTCGTACCGTCAGAAAAAAGTCAGCCGTGGCGGTACGCCACCGGGAGTCGCCTCAGCGCACCCGATAGGCGTTGTGGCAGGCGACGCACTGTTCGGTGACCTTGGCCAAGGCGCCCACGGTACGCTCCGCGTAGCCGTCGACGGCGGATTCCTGCGCCGCCAGAGAGAAGCGGCTGGCGGCCTTGTGCATGCGGGTGCCGATGTCCTGCATCGCTTTCGGCAGGTATGGCGCCAGGTGCGCGGCACCGTGCGTCTCCAGCGAGGAAAGGCCGATCCGCTGTTCGGCGATGTCCGCCGCCTTCTGGTACTCGGTGTCGCCCAGGGCGCGCTGGATTTCGGCGATCGCCGCCAGGTGGTCGCGCATATTGGCCAGCATGTGCTGTTCCATGGGGGCGGGAAGTTTGACCAACTCACGGGCGTCGTCCGCTGCCAGCGCGGTGGTGCAGGAGATTGAAGCAAGGGTGACGAGAACGATTTTCTTCATGGCGGTCTCGATGGCTTGTCGGGAGGCTGTAGTCTAGCGTGACAAGCGCTCCCGCCGTCACTTTCCGTGCGACGCATTCCGAAAAAGTGTAGGGCTTTGCCCTATCCCTCGCTTCGCTCGGGACCGCCACATCGTGGCGTCCTGCGCCCTTGGGGCTGGTCAGCCGTGGCGGGCCGCCACTGCCGGGCGGAAACTTCGGCAGCCCTATGTTCCGAAGGGACATTTCGGCTTGCCCGAGATGCGCGGAACCCGGATAATTACAGGTTCTTGACCCGATTCAGGGGTCAGCCGGCGATGCGGGTTGGCCTTTTTTATCCCGATAACCAAAGTGTGAGAATCCATGGCAGCAACGATGCCCGTTCCGGCGGCCAGCCGGCTTCTTCTTTCCGGTAACGAGGCCGTCGCCCGTGCCGTCTGGGAATCCGGCTGCAAGGTCGCCGCCGCCTATCCCGGCACGCCGTCGACCGAGATGCTGGAAGTCATCTCGACCTATCCCGACATCTACGCCGAATGGTCGGTGAACGAGAAGGTCTCGCTGGAGGTCGCCATCGGCGCTGCCTTCGCCGGCTCGCGTTCCTTCTGCGCCATGAAGCATGTCGGCATGAACGTCGCCTCCGACGCGCTGATGACGCTGACGCTTACCGGCGTGGTCGGCGGTCTGGTGATCGCCATCGCCGACGACGTCGGCCTGTCGTCGTCGCAGAACGAACAGGACTCGCGCTACTGGGGCCGCTTCGCGCACCTGCCGATGTTCGAGCCGGCCGATTCGCAGGAAGCCTACGAGATGACCAAGCTGGCCTTCGACTTCTCCGAGAAATTCCAGGTGCCGGTGATTCTGCGCATGACGACGCGCATCAATCACGTCAAGGCGCTGGTCACCGTCGGCGAGCGCGTTGCGCACGAGGCGGTCGGTTTCAAGAAGGAACCGTCGCGCTGGGTGATGACGCCGGCCGGTGCGGGCAAACGCATTCCGCTGATGTTCGAGCGCGACAAGGCGTTGCGTGCGGAAGCGGAAAGTTCGCCGCTGAATATCGTCGAGACGGGCAAGGACAAACGCGTCGGCTTCATCGCCTCCGGTCCGGCCTGGATGCACGTGCGCGAATCCTTCCCCGACGCGCCGGCGCTGAAGCTGGGCTTTTCCTGCCCGGTGCCGGTCGAGAAGATCCGCGCCTTTGCGGCGAAGGTCGATTCGCTGGTGGTGGTCGAAGAAGTCGAGCCGCTGGTCGAGACGGAACTCAAGGCGGCCGGCATCGACTGTCACGGCAAGGACATCCTGCCGCGCCAGGGCGAACTGGCGCCGAACATCCTCAAGCCGGCCATTGCCCGCATGCTCGGCGAACCGGAGCCGACTGACCTCAAGCCACTCGGCCGTGCCGTGCCGGTGCCGGCTTCCGTGTTTCCCCGGCCGCCGACGATGTGCGTCGCCTGCCCGCACCTCGGCGTCTATTACACGCTCTCGCAGTTGAAGAACATCTTCATTTCCGGCGACATCGGCTGCTATACGCTGGGCGCCGGCCATCCGTGGAACGCGCTCGACACGACGATCTCCATGGGCGCCTCGATGGGCATCGCCATGGGTCTCGACAAGGGCCGCGCCGATGCCGACAAGGACAAGCGCGTGCTCGCCGTGATCGGCGACTCGACCTTCCTGCACATGGGCATGCAGGGCCTGCTCGACATCGTCTACAACGGCGGCAACGTTACCGTGCTGCTGCTCGACAACCGCGCGGTCGGCATGACCGGCGGCCAGTCCAACCCGGGTTCGGGCAAGGACATCCACGGCCAGGAAACGCCGCGCGTCGATTTCGCCAAGCTGGTCGAATCGCTGGGCGTGAAGAAGGAGCGCATCCACGTCGTCGATCCCTACCAGTTGCCGGTGCTGTTCAAGACCATCCGCGAGGAGGTCAAGGTGCCCGAGGTCTCGGTGATCATCACCAACCAGCCTTGCGTGCTGATCGACGAGTACAAGAAGCAGCAGCCCTTCGAAGTGATCGCCGACAAGTGCACCGGCTGCGGCAACTGCGTCGACGTCGGCTGCCCGGCCATCCACGTGACGCGCCGCGAGAAGGTCATCAAGCCCTCCGGCAAGGAAGTCGAGCTGCAATTCGTGAATATTGAGACGGCGGCCTGCACCGGCTGCGGCCTGTGCGTGCAGCCTTGTGCACCAGATGCCATCGTCCATGCCGACCTGACCAAGCCAATGCGGCTGGTCAAGCACTGAGGGAATGCAATGAGTGAAGTGACCAACATTCTCGTCGTCGGCATCGGCGGCCAGGGCGTCATGACCGCCACCGAAATCCTCGCCGAGGCGGCCATCGCGCTCGGACACGACGCCAAGAAAACCGAGGTGGCCGGCATGGCCCAGCGTGGCGGCGTCGTTTCGTCGCACCTGCGCTTTGGCGACAAGGTGCTGTCGCCGCAGATCATGGCCGGCACGGCCGACCTGCTGGTCGGTTTCGAAGCGGCCGAGGCGATGCGCTGGTGCCACATGCTGAAGCCCGGCGGGCTGGTGCTGATGAACACTGCGCGGCTGGTGCCGCCGGTGGTCGACCTCGGCCTCTATGACTATCCGGAAGACCCGATCGCCGAAATCAAGTCGCGCGGCTTCCAGGTGCACGCCTTCGACGCCATGGCCATCGCGATGGAACTCGGCGACGTGCGCCTCGGCAATACCGTGATGCTCGGCGCCATGGCCGACCACCTGCCGTTTCCGCCACAGGTGCTGCTCGATGCGATCCTCAAGCGCTTCTCCGCGCGCAAGCCGCACATGGTCGAAGCCAACCGCAAGGCTTTCGAGGCCGGCAGGGAGGCAGACAAGAATTCATCCAAATCGAAACAGACGGAGGCAGCATGACCGCCCGCATCATCGATGGCAAAGCCCTTTCGGAAAAGATTCGCGAACATCTTGCCGAGCGCGCCAACGCGCTGAAAGTCAGCCATGGCGTGACGCCGTGCCTGGCCGTGATCCTGGTCGGCGAAGACCCGGCTTCGCAGGTCTACGTGCGCAACAAGGTGGCCGGCTGCGAGAAGGCCGGCTTCCGTTCGATCAAGGAGGTGTACCCGCCCGACGTCGAGCCGGTGACCGTGCTGGCGAAGATCGCCGAGCTGAACGCCGATCCGTCGGTGCACGGCATCCTCGTGCAGTTGCCGCTGCCGAAACATTTCGATTCCGAAGCCGTGCTTGAAGCCATCTCGCCCGAGAAGGATGTCGACGGCTTCCACGCCGAGAACGTCGGGGCGCTCATGCAGGGCAACCCGCGCTTCATTCCCTGCACGCCCTACGGCGTGATGAAGATGCTCGAAAGCGAAGGCGTCAAGATCGCCGGCGCCGAAGCGGTGGTGGTCGGCCGCAGCAACATCGTCGGCAAGCCGATGGCCATGCTGCTGCTGGCGCAGAGCGCTACCGTGACGATCTGCCATTCGCGCTCCAAGGATCTCGCGTTTCATACCAAACGCGCCGACATCCTGGTCGCCGCCGTCGGCAAGGAACGCATGATCACCGGCGACATGATCAAGCCCGGTGCAACGGTGATCGACGTCGGCATGAACCGCTTCAGCAGCGGCCCGAACGAAGGCAAGCTGTGCGGCGACGTGGACTTCGAGACGGCGAAGGAAGTGGCCGGCCTGATCACGCCGGTGCCCGGCGGCGTTGGCCCGATGACCATCACCATGCTGCTGATGAACACGATGGAATCCGCGGAAAGGACCTTGAAATGAGCAAGAAGACGCCGCTGGTTGGCATCGTCATGGGTTCGGACTCCGACTGGCCGATCATGAAAGCCTGCGCCGAAACCTTGAAGCAATTCGGCGTCGCGCACGAAGCGAAAGTGCTGTCGGCGCATCGCACGCCCGACGCCGCGCTCGAATACGCGGCCAATGCCGCGGCGCGCGGCATGAAGGTGCTGATCGGCGCCGCCGGTGGCGCTGCGCACCTCGCCGGTGTGCTGGCGGCGAAGACCGAACTGCCGGTGCTAGCCGTGCCCATGCCCTCCAAGCACCTCGGCGGTTTCGATTCGCTGCTGGCCATGGTGCAGATGCCCGGCGGCATTCCGGTTGCGACTTTCGCCATCGGCGAAGCCGGCGCGACCAACGCCGCCTTGTTCACGGTGTCGATACTGGCGCTTGCCGATTCCGCGCTGGCGAAGAAGCTCTCCGACTTCCGGCGCAAGCAGACCGAGAAGGTGCTGGCCAAAACTCTGCCGGAAGTTTGATGTCGCCCAGGCTCGCGCTGGCCGAACAAAAGTCAGCCGTGGCGGTACGCCGTTGATGTCTCCCGAAATCGAAAAGGCGGCAGCCCTGCTGCGCGCGGGCGAACTGGTCGCCTTCCCGACCGAGACGGTCTACGGCCTCGGTGCCGATGCCTCGAATCCTGAAGCGGTGGCGAAGATTTTCGCCGCCAAGGGCCGGCCCGCCGACCACCCGCTGATCGTCCATCTTCCCGGCGTCGAGCATCTCGACCGCTGGGCGCGCGACGTGCCCGAAAAAGCGTACGCCCTGGCCAAGGCCTTCTGGCCCGGCCCGCTGACCCTGATCGTCCCCCGCCATCCCCGCATCCCCGGTATCCTCTCCCCGCTCCCCACCATCGGCGTACGCGTCCCCGATCACCCCGTAGCCCTGCAATTGCTCGCCGAAACCGGGCCATTGGGCGTTACCTCTGCCAACCT
>JBNKCS010000059.1:0-10572 GCA_050287865.1 Rhodocyclaceae bacterium
CATCGACGACGCCAAACCGAAGCTGATTGTTTCGGCCGACGCCGGCATGCGCGGCGGCAAGCCGGTGCCCTACAAGCATCTGCTCGACGAGGCATGCAAGCTGGCAAAGTTTCCGCCGCAAAAGGTGTTGATGGTGGATCGCGGTGTCGACAAGGATTTCGCCAGGGTCGACGGTCGCGACGTCGACTATGCGACCCTGCGCGCCGAGCACATGGATGCCAGGGTGCCCTGCGTCTGGATGGAATCCACCGAGCCGTCCTATATCCTTTACACCTCCGGCACCACGGGCAAGCCGAAGGGCGTGCAACGCGACATCGGCGGGTACGCTGTCGCGTTGGCCGCGTCGATGAAGTACATCTACACCGGCTTCGAGGGCGAGACCTATTTCGCCACCTCGGATATCGGCTGGGTGGTCGGCCACAGCTACATCGTCTACGGGCCGCTGATCGCCGGCATGGCGACCGTGATGTACGAAGGCACGCCGATCCGCCCCGACGCCGGCATCTGGTGGAGCATCGTCGAGAAGTACAAGGTCAACGTGATGTTCTCGGCGCCGACCGCGATCCGCGTGCTGAAGAAGCATGATCCGGCTTTCCTGCACAAGTACGATTTGTCGTCGCTCAAGCACCTGTTCCTCGCCGGCGAACCGCTCGACCAGCCGACACACGAATGGATCATGGGCGAACTCAACCTGCCGGTGATCGATCACTACTGGCAGACCGAGAGCGGCTGGGCGATGTTGTCCGCGGTACCTGGCGTCGAGAAGACCAAGATCAAGTTCGGCACGCCGAGCTTCCCGGTGTTCGGCTACAACCTGAAGATATTCCGCGAGGATGGCACCGAGTGCGCGCCCAACGAGAAGGGCATCGTCGGCGTGCTGCCGCCGCTGCCGCCGGGCTGCCTGTCCACTGTCTGGGGCCAGGACGAACGCTTTGTCAGTACCTATTTCAGCCTGTTCAAGGATCCGCTGGTCTACAGTTCGTTCGACTGGGGCATCCAGGACGAAGACGGCTATTACTTCATCCTCGGCCGTACCGACGACGTCATCAACGTTGCCGGCCACCGTCTCGGCACCCGCGAGATCGAGGAGGCGGTGCAGGCCCATTCGGCGATCGCGGAAGTTGCGGTGGTCGGCGTGAATGACCAGTTGAAGGGTCAGGAACCGATGGCGTTTGCAGTGGTCAAGGATGCCGCCAGAATCGCGACGCCGGAACTGCGGGCTGCGCTGGAAGCCGAAGTGAAGAAGACCGTCGACGGAATACTCGGCGCCATCGCGCGGCCGAAGCACGTCCATTTCGTCAGCGGACTGCCCAAGACCCGCTCCGGCAAGATGCTGCGCCGCTCGATCCAGGCGCTGGCCGAAGGCCGCGATCCGGGCGATCTCACCACCATCGACGATCCGTCCACGCTGGACCAGATCAAGCAGGCACTCGGCAGCTAGAAACGGGTGTTGTGGCGAGGCGCGAGTTCCGCTAGAATCCGCGCCTCGTTTGCAGGCGCGTAGCTCAGCTGGTTAGAGCACCACCTTGACATGGTGGGGGTCGTTGGTTCGAGTCCAATCGCGCCTACCAGGATTCTGCAAGTCGATGCACAAGGCCGCCTTCGGGCGGCCTTGTCGCTTTCGGCTTCCGCATATACTGGGTTCCATGTTTTCCCTGACCGATTTCGACAAAACATCCATGCGGCTCGCGCGCGCCTGGCTGATGCTCGGCATCGCCGCGCTCGCCGGCGCCGGGCTGCTGGCCATCCTGCTCGCACTATCGCGGACGCCGGGCGTGCAGGACTGGCTGCCGGCGGGGGATTTCTTTCGCGCGGCGTTGATCGTCCATGTCGATCTGTCGGTGCTGATCTGGTTCATGGCGTTCGCGGCGGTGCTGTGGAGTCTCGCCGGCAACGGGCGATACGCGGCGGTGGGCGCGGCGGGGGTCGGCCTTGCTGCGCTGGGCACGGCGTTGATGGTGACCTCGCCATTCCTCCCCGATGCGCGGCCGCTGCTGAACAACTACATCCCGATTCTGCGCCAGCCGGTGTTCTTCGCCGGACTGACGCTTGCGGGTGCCGGCTTTGCGCTGGCGATGTTGCGCGGACTGGTGACGATCCGCTTCGGCATCGCCGAGTCGGCGCGTCTGGCGGTGGCGCTATCGGCTGTCATCGGCTCGGTGGCATTTGCCGTAACCGCGCTTGCCTGGGCGATGCTGCCTGATGCGCTGGAGGGACAGGGCTACTTCGAGTTGCTGTTCTGGGGTGGTGGCCACGTGCTGCAATTCCAGCATGCGCTGCTCGCGGCGGTCGCGTGGTTCTGGTTGGCCGACGCGCTTGGCGTACCGCCACGGCTGACTTTTGCTCGGGCCAGTGCGCTGTTCGCGCTGGCGGCCTTGCCGGTGCTGGCGGTGCCGTTCATCGTGATCGTCGCGCCGGCAGGCTCGGGTGAGCATGTTGCGTACTTTGCGCGACTGATGGAATTCGGCCATCCGCTGTTGCTGCCTTTGCTGGTGTTCGCGCTCGTCGCGCTGTGGCGCGCACGCGGTCAGGCGTTGCCCGCGAAGTCGGCGCTGGCGGCGTCGCTGACGCTGTTCGTCGTCGGCGGCGTACTGGGCTACCTGATTCGCGGTGTGAACGTCGTCATCCCCGCGCATTACCACGGTGCGATCGTCGGCGTGACGCTGGCCTTCATGGGGCTGACCTATGTGCTGCTGCCGAAGCTCGGCTTCGGCGCGGCGGACGGCCGCATGGCACGCTGGCAGCCCTACGTCTATGGTGGCGGCCAGTTGCTGCACGTACTGGGGCTGGCCTGGTCTGGCGGCTATGGCGTGCAGCGCAAGGTGGCGGGGGCGGAGCAGATGCTGGTCACGCTGCCGCAGAAACTCGGCATGGGGCTGATGGGGCTTGGTGGCCTGATCGCCGTCATCGGCGGCGTGATGTTCGTGCTGGTTTGCCTGAAGGCGATGATTAACCGCCGGAAGTGAGCCGCACGTAGTCGCGCACGATCGCCGCCGGATCGTGCGGCCAGGAGAAGGTCGCTTTCAGCCGCCCTTGCGGGCCGATCAGATAGACGACCGCCCCGTGGTCCACCGTGTAGTGCTGCTTGTCCGTTTCGTCGTGTCGCTGGTACTGCACGCCGAGATGTTTCGCGAGCGCGGCGAGTTCCGCATCGCTGCCGGTGGCGCCGATGAAGCTCGGGTCGAAGAAGTGCACGTAGTCGGCTAGTCGTTCCGGCGTGTCGCGTGCCGGATCGACCGAGACGAAAACGACCTGCGGCGCGGCGACGCCGATTGCCACCAGCCGGGTCTCGATGTCCTTCAGCGTTGCCAATGTGGTCGGGCAGATGTCCGGGCAGAAGGTGTAGCCGAAGTCGAGCAGCGTCCAGCGGCCGAGCAGGTCGGCATTGGTCAGGACGCCGCCGCTTCGGTGCAAGGCGAAGGCGGGCAGGGGCTGTGTGTCGTCGATCAGCGTGGCGGCGGGCAGTTGTCCCGAAGGCGGCAAGGCAGGCATGGGCGCGGGCCAGTGCCGCCAGGCCAGGAAAGCGCCGGAGAGCGCCAGCGCCAGGCCCAGCGCGATCAACGATTGAGCAAAGGATGGCTTGGCAGAATCAGCCACGGCGATACGCGTAGGGGCTCCAGTTTTCTTCGAGCACCGGCGGCGTCGGCCAGTTGCCATGCGGCGGCGGCGAGACGGTGGTCCATTCGAGGGACTTCGAGCCCCAGGGATTGTCGCCCGCCTTCGGTCCCTTGATCGCACCGACGATCCAGTTGATCAGCGCGATGACGAAGCCGATGCCGAGGATGGTGGCACCGAAGGTCATCAACTGGTGCGCATGCTCGAACTGCGGCATTTGCGCGTAATCGTAATAACGGCGCGGCATGCCCTTGACGCCGATGACCATCATGGTCCAGAAGACGATGTTGGTGCCGAGAAAGGTGATCCAGAAACCGATCTTGCCCCAGCGCTCGTTGTACATGCGGCCGGTGATCTTCGGGAACCAGTAGTAGACGCCGGCGAAGATGGCGAAGGTGCCGGCGACGGCCATCACGTAATGGAAGTGGCCGACCACGTAGTAGGAGCGCGAGAGGTGTACCGTCAGCGAAGTGACGGCCAGCGGAATGCCGGTCAGGCCGCCGATCAGGAACAGGAACATCACGCCCAGCGCATAGAGCATCGGCGTCTCGAAGGTGATCGATCCCTTGTAGAGCGTGCCAGCGAGGCCGATGACCAAGAGGCCGACCGGCACCGAGATCGCCAGCGTCGAGATCATCATGCCGATGCGGATCCAGTCGGCCATGCCGGAAACGTAAAGGTGGTGTACCCAGACCTCGCCCGAGAGGCCGACGATGCCGAAGATGCCGCCATAGACGATCATCTTGTAGTTGAACGGCGGGTTCTTGGCGAAGGTGGTGACGATTTCGTAGACGACGCCGATGAAGGGCAGGAAGATCACGTACACCGCCGGGTGCGAGTAGAACCAGAACAGATTCTGATAAGTGAGCACGTCGCCGCCATTGGCGGGATCGAAAAAGTGCGTGCCGAGATATTTGTCGAAGCTGATCAGCGTCACGGCGGTGCCGAGCACAGGGACGAAGATCAGCTGCAGCACGAAGGCGCCGAGGGTGCACCAGACGAAGATGTTGAGGTTGCCCCACTTCAGGCCAGGCGCGCGCATGTAGGCGACGGTGGTCAGGAAGTTTACGCCGCCGATGATGGAGGCGAAACCGAGTACCAGCACCGTGAAGGTGTAGAGCGCGGTGTTGCCGGTGGTGATGGTGGAGTAGGGTGGATAGCCGGTCCACATGACGTCGGGCGGGTCGGGCACGAAGAAGGTGAGCAACGCCAGGATGATGCCGACGTAGAACAGCCACACCGACAGCGCATTGACGCGCGGGAAGGCGACGTCCTTGGCGCCGATCATCAGCGGGATGCAGTAGTTGGCGAAGAAGCCGGTCAGCGCCGGAATCTGGAAGCCGAGGATCATCACCGCGCCGTGGGCGTAAAGCCAGACGTTGTAGTTGGTCGGGTTGCTGGTGATGGTCGGGCCGATGGTCGACAACTCGGCGCGCATCAGCATGGCCATGATGCCGGCGATGCCGAAGGCGGCAATCGAGCCGAACAGGTAGAGAACGCCGACCCGCTTGTGGTCGGTGGTGAAGATCCATTCCTTGATGTTCATTACGCGCTCCCCTATGCGGTCTTGTGGGCCACACCCTGCCTGGCCGCTTCCTGGTTGAGCCAGGTCTTGAATTCGTCTTCCGGCATCACGATCAGCCGGCCGGCCATGTACGAGTGCATGACGCCGCAGTAGGCGCCGCAGGTGACGACGTGTTCGCCGGGTTTGTCCGGATAGAACCAGAGGTAGGTGACGCGCCCCGGCATCGAGTCCTCTTTCACGCGGTAATCCGGTATCCAGTGGCTGTGCAGCGTATCGCGGCTGGTCATGCGCAACATCACCGCCTTGCCAGCCGGTACCCGCAGTACGTTCTGCGTGCGCACGCCGTTGGCATAGGTGTAGTCCCAGCTGTACATCCCCGACTCCAGCTGGATCTCTATGCGGTCCGCCGGTACGCCTCGGTAGTCGTTCCACAATGCCCAGCCGTTGGCGGCGATGAACAGGTCATCGGACAGGAAGACGAACACGGGAATCACGACCCAGGCGACTGCAGCGGCTGGCGAGAGCTTCGGCGCATTGCCGGTGGCGGGGTCGCCGGGCTTGCGGCGGTAGCGGATCAGGAACCAGGCCATTACCAGCGCGAAGATGACGCCGATGACGGTGATGTCGATCAGCACCTCCGTCCAGAGATGGTCCCAGCCGGTGGCCGGATTTCTTATCGCTTGCGTCTGGTCGCCCGACGAGTATTCCGCGGCTCGTGCCAGCCACGACATCGACAGCAGCGTGCCGGCTGCGAGCAGGTGTCGGAAGCCCGCACTGGTTCCCGCTATGCGCATTCGTTCATGCATGCATCGTCTCCCCGTGTTTTCTACGGTACAACCACGCGCCAAAAACTGTCAGGCTGACGCCGCCCAGCAACGAACCGACGCCCGCCAGCAACGAATAGTTAGGCTGGTAGCGGCCTTCCGTGTAGTTGTAGCTGTAGCAGGCGCCGGTCAGCATGTCGAAGATGGCCGTCGAGTTGCTGATGCGCCCCCAGTCGGCGTCGATCAGCGCTTTTTCCACCGTGCCCGCATCGAGCCGCGTGCCGTAGATGTAGCGCGCCACTCGCCCTTCCGGCGTCAGGAACACCAGCACGTTCGGATGCAGGAACATCTTTTCTTCCTGCGACCAGAAAAAACGGAATCCGACGCTGCCGGCAAAGGCGCGGACCTGCTCCGGCGGACCGCGCAGCACGGCGTGCCGCCACGGCTGACTTTTTGCGCCGGCGAGCGCTCTGGTCTTGGCCAGGAAGGCTGCGGCCGTCTGCGGCGTGTCCGCACTGTCGAACGAGACGGTCAGCACGCGATAGTCCTGCCCAAGTTTGAAGCGCCGCACATCGGTCAGTACCCGTTGCAGGTTGGCGTTCATGGTCGGGCAGGTGCCGTCGCAGCCGTAGTAGGAGAGCAGCAGGATCAGCGGCTTGCCAAGCAGGTCACCGAATTGCAGCGCCTTTCCGTCTTCGTCGAGCAGCGGTGTTGCGCGGTCGAGCGGCCTGCCCAGATAGGTCGGCTCATCGATGCGCAGGATGGACGGATCGAGCACCGATTGCCGATCCTTCAGGTCCGTCGCCTCGACCGGGAAACTGGCCCCGACCAGCAAGGCGATTGCGCCTGTCAGGAGAGCGGTTGGCAGCGTCTTGGTCACCGTCCGCCTTACCAGAAATAGACTTGGGAAACGACGAAGAACCAGATGATGTCGACGAAGTGCCAGTAAAGACCGGCGGTTCGGACGAAGCCTTCGCTGGCCTTAGAGCGCAAGGCTGCGGGCACGCCGGCCAGGAAGATCGACAGGCCGATGAAGACGTGCGCGCCGTGGAAGCCGGTGATGCTGAAGAACACCGTGCCATAGACGTTGGTGGCGATGTTGAAGCCTTCGTGGATCAGGTGCGACCACTCGAAGGCCGACATGCCGAGGAAGCAGGCGCCCAGGGCAATGGTGATCAATAGCCATTTGCGGAAGCCGGCATGGTCGCCCTTGTGGAGCAGGTGCTCACCCCAGTGGATGGTGATCGAGGATGTCACCAGGGTCGCGGTCATGATCAGGGGCATGATCTTCGGCAAGTCGACCGTGCCCTCGGGCGGCCAGAACGGGGCCTTGAGGCGCATGTACCAGTAGCTGACGAAGAAGGCGGCGAAGATCATCGCCTCGGCGAGGATGAACCAGCCCATCGCGCCGTAGGAAAGCCCCTCGCCCTTGCCCATCGCTTCGCTGACCCATCCCGCGACACCGGCGACGATCATGGGTACGCCGAGCCCCATGCAGATCACGGCTGCGAACGGCTTGTGGTAAACGAAGTGGAAGGAGAAGGCCAAAACCAGCGCCAGAATGCCGAAACTGATGACGAAGGGCCAAACGCTGGTGTCCCAGTGGGCATGTGCGACCTCGCCCTGAATGGCGTGATGTTCCATGGTCTCCTCCGCAAGGGCTTCATTGTTCTGTTTGCTGGCAACGTGGCGGATAAAAAAACTAGTCATCCAGCCGTTACCTTATGGGCATTTTGTCGCATAATGTACTAAATAAGTCAACTAATAAGCGGTATCGTAGTAGCAGACCTGACGGAGGGGACGAAGATGCGGAGGAGTACTCTCGTTGTGCTTGCGGCGGTGTTCGCAAGCTTGCAGGCGTCGGCGACGGGCAATCCGGAACTCGGGCAGCAGAAGGCGGCGGTTTGCATGGGTTGCCATGGACCGGACGGCAACAGTCCGGCGCTTCCGGACAGCGTGCCCCCGTGGCCGAAACTGGCCGGCCAGTTGCCCGAGTACATCGTCAAACAGGTCAACGACTTCAAGGCCGGCCGACGCAGCAACGAACAGATGTCGCCGCAGGCGCAGATGGTCCCGGAAGCCGATGTCGCCGACATTGCCGCCTTTTTCGCCAGCCAGAAAGTCAGCCGTGAGGACACGCCGCGGAAGGAGCTGCTGGCCAGGGGTGAGCAGATCTTCTTCAAGGGCAAGGGTCGCCCGCTAGTCGTCGCGGCCTGCGTCGGCTGTCATGGCCTGAATGGCGCCGGCAATCGCGACTGGGCGAAGGTGATGGCTACGCCGCCGGTTGTTCTCGCGCCGGCCATCGGCGGCCAGCACGCCAACTATCTGGTCAAGCAACTCAATGCCTACCGCGACGGCAGCCGCAACAACGATCCGGCGCACGTGATGGGCGACATCGCCGCGCGTCTCGACGAAAGCGAGATCGTGGCGGTGGCCGAGTATATTTCCTCGCTGGAGCGCTGATCATGCGGACACTCGAAATCTCGCGGCTGACTCTCGGACAAAAGCTGTCGGCGTTTTTCGCGCTGTGCAAACCGCGCGTCAATACGCTGATCGTGTTTACTGCCATGATCGGTATGTGGCTGGCCGATCCGGCGATGGCACATCCGACGCGCTTTTTCGTCGCTTCGATCGGTATCGCGCTGGTGGCCGGTGCGGCGGCGGCGATCAACTGCCTTCTCGAGCGCACCAGCGACGCTTTGATGGCACGCACCAGGATGCGGGCGACCGCGCGTGGTGCGATTTCCGCCACCGAAACGCTGACACTGGCGACGTTGATCGGCGGTGCCGGTCTGTGGTTGCTGCATGCGTGGATCAACGACCTGACGATGTGGTTGACGCTGGCGACCTTCCTTGGCTATGCGGTCATCTACACCGTGGTGCTGAAGCCGATGGGGCCGATGAACATCGTCATCGGCGGCGCGGCCGGCGCCATGCCGCCGGCTCTCGGCTGGGCGGCGATGACCGGCACGCTGGGCGTCGAGGCGTTCACGCTGTTCCTGCTCATCTTCCTCTGGACGCCGCCGCACTTCTGGTCGCTGGCCTGCTACCGGCGCGACGAGTTCGCACGCGCGTCGCTGCCCATGCTGCCGGTCACGCACGGCCTGCAATACACCTGTCGGCACATCCTGTTCTACACCGTGTTGCTGTCGCTGGCGACGCTGCTGCCGGTGTGGATCGGCATGAGCGGCTGGCTCTATCTCTTCGTTGCGCTGGCGCTCAACGCCGGCTTTCTCGCTTACGCAATACGTCTGGTTCGACGCTACGACGATGAGCTTTCCCGCAAGACCTTCAAGTACTCGATTGTCTATCTGACGCTGTTGTTCACCGCCTTGATCGTCGACCGCCTGCTGCGCTTCTGATCGATGACCCGTGCGCGCCTGATTGCCCTGGCGGCCTTGTACGTCGCGCTGATTGTGGTGCCGCTCGGCGCCTATGTGCGGCTGTCCGACGCCGGACTCGGCTGCCCGGACTGGCCCGGTTGCTACGGCAAGCTGGTCGGCGTGCCGGAACATCCCGACGAGCATGTTGCGGCGGCGCAGGCATTTCCCGGCAAGCCGGTGGACGCAGGCAAGGCATGGAAGGAAATGATCCACCGCTATGTGGCCGGCACGCTCGGTCTGCTGGTGTTCGCATCCTGCATCCTGGCCTGGCGACGCCGGCCGGTAGTGTCGACGCTGCTGGCCGGGACCATCGTCTTTCAGGCCTTGCTCGGCATGTGGACCGTCACGTTGTTGCTGAAACCGGCCATCGTTACCGGCCACCTGCTAGGCGGCATGACCACCGTTGCGCTTCTGACGCTCCTGGTCATGAGCGACCGCAACCCGCTGAAGTCGCCACTGTCGGTTCCGCCGGGTGTCGCGCGACTTGCCGTGGCTGCCTTGCTGTTGCTGGCGTTCCAGATAGGCCTTGGTGGCTGGGTGAGCAGTAACTACGCCGGCCTGGCGTGCCAGGACTTTCCTACCTGCCAGGGTGTCTGGCTGCCCGAGATGGATTTTCGGCAGGGTTTTACCGTGTTGCGCGAGCTGGGCTACACCGGCGACGGCACGCTGCTTTCGTTCGCGGCGCTGACCGCGATCCACTGGACGCATCGTTTGGGCGCGCTGCTCGTGTTTTTCGTCCTTGGCGCGCTGATTCTTCGCCTGAAGTCGATGCCGGAATGGCGCAACTGGGCTTTCGTGCTGGCCGCACTGCTTGTACTGCAAATCGGCCTTGGCATTGCCAACATACTACTGTCCTTGCCGTTGCCCCTGGCGGTTGCCCACAACTTCGGTGCGGCAATACTGCTCTTGCATGTCGTTGCTGTAAACATGCGGCTTTCCGGGCGCTGAAGCGCGGTCCTTGTGCTATGATTTCCTGACCAAGTGCGGCCCGGCCGCACTTTCTATTTCAGGATTGCCACCATGCCAGTCATTCGTCTTCCCGATGGTTCGGAACGTCGTTTCGACCAGAACGTCACTGTCGCCGGTCTGGCCGCGTCCATCGGACCCGGTCTGGCCAAGGCAGCCCTTGCCGGACGCGTCGATGGCAGGCTGGTCGACACTTCGTTCACCATCGAGCGCGATGCCGAGGTGGCGATCATCACCGACAAGGATGCCGAGGGTGTCGAAATCATCCGCCATTCGACTGCTCACTTATTGGCCTACGCCGTCAAGGAGTTGTTCCCGG
>JBNKCS010000060.1:0-10434 GCA_050287865.1 Rhodocyclaceae bacterium
CTCGCCTTCGCCGGAAAGGCGGATGCGATCGCCTTCGTCGATGCCGGCCGGGATTTTTACCGACAGCGTCTTGTGCTGGTTGACGCGCCCGGCGCCGTGGCAGGTATTGCATGGGTCGGCGATGAAACGGCCGGTGCCGTGGCACTTCGGGCAGGTCTGCTGGATGGAGAAGAAGCCCTGCTGCATGCGTACCTGGCCGTGGCCGCCGCAGGTCGGGCAGGTCTTCGGTTCCGAGCCTTTCTTGGCCCCGGAACCGTGGCAGGTCTCGCATTCGGCCATGGTCGGGATGCGGATGCGCGTTTCGGTGCCGCGCGCCGCGTCTTCCAGCGAGATTTCCAGGTTGTAGCGCAGGTCGGCGCCGCGATAGACATTGGAACGTCCGCCGCCGCCACGGCCGCCGCCGAAGATGTCGCCGAAGATGTCGCCGAAGGCATCCGCGAAGCCGCCCATGCCGGCACCGCCGAAGCCCGGGCCGCCGCCGGCGGAGGGATCGACGCCGGCATGGCCGAACTGGTCGTAGGCGCCGCGCTTTTGCTTGTCCGACAGGATTTCGTAGGCTTCCTTGGCCTCCTTGAACTGCTCCTCGGCCTTCGGGTTATCCGGATTGCGGTCCGGATGGAACTTCATGGCCAGCTTGCGGTAGGCCTTCTTGATCTCTTCGTCGGATGCATCGCGGTTGATGCCGAGGACTTCGTAGTAGTCGCGTTTTGCCATGACTGTCTCGGTTGAAAGCAAGAGGGCCGCGGCTGGTCAAGCAGCCGGCGGCCCGTGTTACGGCGATTGCCGACGGCTTACTTCTTGTCCTTCACCTCGGTGAATTCCGCGTCGACCACATCGCTGTCGTCCTTCTTGGCTTCGCCGCCGGCATTGCCGCCCGCGCTGCCCTCGGCCGCGCCGGCTGCCTGCTGCTCGGCGTAGATTTTCTCGCCCAGCTTCTGCGAAACCGTCGCCAGTTCCTGTGTCTTGGCTTCCATCGTGGCCTTGTCGCTGCCCTTGATGGCTTCCTCGGCGTCCTTGATCGCGGCTTCGATCTTGGCTTTTTCGTCGGCCTCGATCTTGTCGCCGTGCTCGGCGAGCGCCTTCTTCACCGAGTGCACCATGGCGTCGCACTGGTTGCGCGCGTCGACCAGCTCATGGGCCTTTTTGTCTTCTTCGGCATGCGCCTCGGCGTCGCGAACCATGGTCTGGATCTCGTCTTCCGACAGACCCGAGTTGGCCTTAATGGTGATCTTGTTTTCCTTGCCCGTGCCCTTGTCCCTGGCCGAGACGTGCAGGATGCCGTTGGCGTCGATGTCGAAGGTGACCTCGATCTGCGGCATGCCGCGCGGGGCCGGCGGAATGTCGGACAGGTTGAACTGGCCGAGGCTCTTGTTGCCGGCGGACATTTCGCGCTCGCCCTGCAGCACGTGGATGGTCACGGCCGACTGGTTGTCGTCGGCGGTCGAGAACACCTGGCTGGTCTTGGTCGGGATGGTCGTGTTCTTGGTGATCAGCTTGGTCATGACGCCGCCCAGGGTTTCGATGCCCAGCGACAGCGGAGTCACGTCGAGCAGCAGCACGTCCTTGACTTCGCCTTGCAGCACGCCGCCCTGGATGGAGGCGCCGACCGCGACGGCTTCGTCGGGGTTTACGTCCTTGCGCGGCTCCTTGCCGAAGAATTCCTTGACCTTCTCCTGCACCTTGGGCATGCGGGTCATGCCACCGACCAGGATCACGTCGGTGATGTCGCCCACCTTGACGCCGGCGTCCTTGATGGCGATGCGGCAGGGCTCGATGGTGCGCTGGATCAGTTCGTCGACCAGCGACTCGAACTTGGCGCGGGTGATCTTCATGGTCAGGTGCTTCGGACCCGAAGCGTCGGCCGTGATGTAGGGCAGGTTGATCTCGGTCTGCATCGAGCTGGACAGCTCGATCTTGGCCTTCTCGGCGGCTTCCTTCAGGCGTTGCAGGGCCAGCACGTCGTTCTTCAGGTCGACGCCCTGTTCCTTCTTGAATTCGGTGACGATGTAGTCGATCACGCGCTGGTCGAAGTCCTCGCCGCCCAGGAAGGTGTCGCCGTTGGTGGAGAGCACCTCGAACTGGTGCTCGCCGTCGAGTTCGGCGATCTCGATGATCGAGATGTCGAAGGTACCGCCACCGAGGTCATAGACCGCGATCTTGCGGTCGCCTTCCTGCTTGTCCATGCCGAAGGCGAGCGCGGCCGCGGTCGGCTCGTTGATGATGCGCTTCACTTCCAGGCCGGCGATGCGGCCGGCGTCCTTGGTAGCCTGGCGCTGGCTGTCGTTGAAGTAGGCGGGCACGGTGATCACGGCTTCCGTGACTTCCTCGCCGAGGTAGTCCTCGGCCGTCTTCTTCATCTTTTTCAGCACTTCGGCGGAAACCTGCGGCGGCGCCATTTTCTTGTCGCGCGCTTCCACCCAGGCGTCGCCGTTGTCGGCCTTGAGGATCTTGAAGGGCATCAGGTCGATGTCCTTCTGCACTTCCTTTTCCTCGAAGCGGCGGCCGATCAGGCGCTTGACCGCGAACAGCGTGTTCTTGGCGTTGGTGACCGCCTGCCGCTTGGCCGGGGCGCCGCACAGGATCTCGCCATCTTCCGCATAAGCGACGATGGACGGCGTGGTGCGCGCGCCTTCCGAGTTTTCGATGACCTTCGGCTTGCCGCCTTCCATGATGGCGACGCAGCTGTTGGTGGTGCCGAGGTCGATACCGATGATCTTGCCCATGTGAGTGTCCTTCAGTGAAATTTAGTCTGGTTCAGATATGGGGGTATTGGCGCGCGCTTCAAGATGCCGGCGTCTCGCCACCGCTGACTTTTGCCTTGGAAACGATGACCAGCGCGGGGCGCAGGATGCGTTCGTGCAGGGCGTAGCCCTTTTGCAGTACCTGCACCACTCGGTTCGGCTCGCCGTCGGCCTCGACCTGGCTGATCGCCTGGTGCCGGTGCGGGTCGAACTTTTCTTCCAGCGGATTGATTTCCGCGACATTCGAGCGCTCGAAGGCCGCGACCAGCTGTTTGAGCGTCAGCTCGACGCCGGCGCGCAAGGCTTCGACGTCCTGATCCTGGGTGGCCAGCGCGGCTTCCAGGCTGTCCTTGACCGCCAGCAGCTCGCCGGCGAACTTCTCGGCCGCGAATTTGCCGGCCTTGGCGATATCGTCCTGGGCGCGGCGGCGGATATTCTCGGTTTCCGCCTTGGCGCGCAGCCAGGCATCGTGATGTTCCTCGGCCTTGAGTTCGGCCGCCCTGAGAAGCTCCCCGGGACTGGGCATTGTCTCGCCGGAATCCGGTGCCGGATCGGCATCGGCGGCAGTTTCGGCTTCGGGGAGGTTGATGGAAGTCAGCTTCTCTTGATCGGTATCCGGCATGGCAACGACTCATCCTTCGACGATAAACCATGCACACAATGGGGACGCGTCGGGGCATTTCAAGCCCCTCCGCGAAAAAACCGGTTTGCCTGATCAGGCGCGGAAGCGGCCAACGATCTCCTGCAGGCTGCCAGCCAGCTCTTCCAGCTTCCTGGCGGCTTCTGCCGTCTGTTCCACGGCCGCGTTGTTGTCCTTGGCCATGTCGGCAATCGAGTCAATGTTGCCCGCGACTTCACCGCTGACCCGCCGCTGCTGTTCCGTAGCTTCGGCAATGGCGTCGAGGCCCTCGCCAACCCGGGTTACCGAGCCACTGGCTTCGCCCAGAACGTCGGCGACGGCCTCCAGCGACTCCTGGCTCGAAGTGAGATGGGCGAGTCCGTCCTGGATGGAACGCTGAACGGCGTCGGAGCGCTCCGACAGGGCGCGGGTGATGCCGTCGATTTCGCTGGCCGAACCGGCGGATTTCTCTGCCAGTTTGCGTACTTCGTCTGCAACGACCGCGAATCCGCGCCCCTGTTCTCCCGCCCGCGCTGCCTCGATGGCGGCGTTCAAGGCCAGCAGGTTGGTCTGGTCGGCGATATCGCGGACTTCCTTGGTCATGTTCGTAATGGCAACCGTACTGTCGACGAACTCGCGCACGGACTCGGCTATTCCGGTGACGGTGGTTTCGACCACGGAAATCTCGCCGATCAGCTTCGACAGGTTGACGTTGCCTTCGTGCGAACGCTTCAGGCTTTCGCGCGATTGTTCGTGTACGCCTTCGGTGCTCTGCGCGATCGACGCGATCGCGGATACCATCTTGTCGACGGCCGCCGAAGCAAGTACCGTGGTGTCGCTCTGCCGGTGCGAGCTGGCAGCCACCTGATTGGCACTCGAAGCCAGGTGCCGGGCGGACGCCGCGACTTCGTGCGCGGAGTCGCTGATCTGATGCACGAGGCTCCCCATCTTCGCCATCATGTCGTTGAACGCCGAACTCGCTTCGCCGATTTCATCCTTGCCTTGAACTTCCAGTCGCTGGGTCAGGTCGCCCTCACCGCGGGCGATGTTGCGCAAACCGGCAACCATCTTCTCCAGGGGTTTGGTGACAACGTTGCTGATGAACAGGAAGATGAAAGCCAGCAGCGGAATGCTCAGCACCACCGCGGCAGCCAGGGATTTGAAGCGCTGAGTGGCAACGGCCGCGTTGACCTGGTCGAGCGATATCTTCATGCTCACTGCCCCCAGTACCGTTCCTTCGGGCACCTGGTGACAGGAGATGCAGTCCTTGCCGAGGTAGTTCTTGGAGGCCTTGGTCGGTCGTACCACGCGCAGGTATTCGCCCTTGGCGTCCGATTCGACCGCGCTGAATTCTTCACCCCTGGTCAGTACCTGTTCCTCGATCGCGTCGCGCGGTTTGCTGTCGGCGGCGGTGCCCGGCCCGAACAACTTGGTGACGGCGGCGCCACGCAGGACCACCAAGTCGCGGATGACCGACAGTTGCTTGATCTGGTCGAGGAATATCTCCCGCTGGTTGATGGTGCCGGTGATCATCATGCCGGTCAGGCCGGCCAGTGTGGCTTCATGCATCGAGAGGGAAAAGTCCGTTGCCTGATCGATCGCCGTCTGCCGATTGACATGGCTTTCCCAAAATATCAGGCTGGTCCAGAAGACGACCAGCATCAGCCAGATTGCAATCGTCAGCTTTACCCAGATTTTTTGATCCGCGATGAATTTCATGATGCGTTACACCCTCCCACGGACAGCTTGCCAAGACAATTCCCCATTTGCTTCATTCTAGCCCGGGAATCCGGCGGAGCCGCCCTTTTGACGAGGAAATCCGGCTCGGAACAACATGCCTTTTCAGCGTTTGATCGGGATCAAGGCAGCGAAAGATGGGAAACGGCCAGTGCCGGGTCGGTATCGTCCATCCAGGGCAAGACGCCGAGCAGGGGAGCGACAATGCGTTCCTTCAGTGCGGTGATATTTTCTTCCGGCCAGGGCATTTCCGGATCGATACCGTTGGCTATCCAGCCGGCCAGGGTCAGGCCGCGCGCACGGATCGCGTCGGCGGTGATCAGTGCATGGTTGAGGCAGCCCAGGCGCAGACCGACGACCATGATCACCGGTAGGCCAAGATGGACGGCCAGATCGGCGGTGTCGATGTCGTCGCCCAGCGGGACGCGAAAGCCGCCGACGCCCTCGATCAGCAGCAGGTCGGTATCAGCAGCGAGATCGCGCGCCGCGGCGGCGATGCGTCCGGGGTCTATATCGCGCCCTTCCACCGCCGCGGCGATGTGCGGCGCGACCGGCGCCTCGAAACAATACGGATTGACCAGTTCGCGCGGCGCCAGGAAAGAGGCGGCGGCAGCCAGCATTTCCACGTCCTCGTTCTGTCCGTTGGCGCCGGCACCGGCGGCGACTGGCTTCATGCCGACACATCTCAGGTTGCGGCTGCGCGCCACGTGAAGCAGCGCGCAGGTCACGAGGGTCTTGCCGACGCCGGTATCGGTGCCGGTTACGAAGTAGGCTTTGTTGCCAGGCATAGGACGACCTTGAAAGTTGCGGGCAGGCCGGCGGTTTCGCGCATGACCTCGTAGCGTTTTTCGACAGTTTGCCACGTTCTTCGGCCCATCAGGCCGGGCCGGCGCGGTGCCATCAGCTGATTGGCACCGAGAGCCTTCAGTTCGTGCAGCAGCGAACGAAGATCGTGGTGATGAATGCGGAGGGTCTGGCGGACGAGGCGGACCGCCGTGAGGCCGGATTCGACGCAGGCCGCGGCGAGGTCGTCAGCGGGCGGGAGGGTGAGCACGTGGCGGTGGCGGTCGGTTCCGGCGAAGGCCGCGTCGAGTTCCGCCAGTGTGCCCGGCGCGAGACTGCTCACCGCCAGTCGGCCGCCGGGTGCCAGCACGCGCGCGGCTTCGCGGACCGCCTGCCCGGCGTCGCACCACTGGAAGCTCAGGTTCGACCAGTAAAGGTCGAAGGACGCGTCGGCGAAGGGCAGCGATTCGATGTCGGCGCAAATTCCCGGAATGCGGCCGCCGCTGGCGGCGGCGACCATGGCCGGCGCGAAGTCGGCGGCGGCGATTCGCGCCTGCGGCCAGCGGCTACCAAGTAGAGCCAGCGCGTGGCCGGTGCCGCAGCCGGCGTCGAGGATGTGCGCCGGGGCCGTTGCTTCGAGGGCATCGAGCAGCAGGTGGCAGACCTGGCGTTGCAGCGTCGCCGCGGCATCGTAGCTGGCGGCGGCGCGGTCGAAAGAGTGGCGGACGGCTTGCTTGCTCATTGGGCGAACTCGCGAACGAGTTGCGCGAAGCGGTCGGGTTGCGAGAGAAACGGGGCATGCGCGCAACCTTCGAATACTTCGAGGCGCGCATCCGGCATCTGCGCCGCCAGCCACTGCGCTGCGGCCAGAGGCATCAGCGGATCGCGCTCGCCGTGGATCAGCAGCGTGGGTTGGCGTACCCCATGCGGGGCATTACATACCGCCACGACTGACTTTTCGAGATTCGTGTCGCGCAGTTCGGCGAGGCCGGCGGTGAGCGTTGCCGTATCGGGAATCCGCTCGCGCAGCAGTTCATGCAATTGCCGGATGATCTCGCGGGCGTGTTCGTCGCCCTGGTTCATCAGTGTGGCGAAACGGCGCAACGTGGTTTGCGGATTGGCGGCGACGCCTGCGGCAAAACTCTCCAGCACCTCAGGCGGCTGCGCGCACGGCCAGTCCGGCGCTTGTACGAAGCGGGGCGTGGCACCGACGAGAATCAGTTTGTGGTGGCGTCCCGCGACGGCTGACTTTTGCAGCACCCGCATCGCGCCCAGTGACCAGCCGCAGACGATGGCGTCGTCGGGCGCACCGTCAAGCTCATAGCGTATGCGGAAGTCGGCCGACAGCCGTTCGGCAACGGGCTGCCAGACACGGCTATCGAATCCCCAGCCGGCGAGAAGCACCAGATCCTTCAAGACGCGATCTCGCCCAATGCGGCGACGAGTTCGTCCACCTGCATCTCGCCGTGGGAGGCGGAAAGGGAGATGCGCAGGCGGGCTTGGCCTTCCGGCACGGTGGGCGGCCGGATCGCCGGCGCCCAGATGCCGCGTTCGAGCAGGGTATCGGCGACCTTCAGCGTGGCCTCGTTGCCGCCGATCACGACCGGCTGAATGGCGGTCGCCGAATCCGTCAATCGCCAGCCGGCGCGAGTGCAGATCGGCTGCAGGCCGGTACGCAGCCGGGCGATCAAGGTTTGCAGGTGATCGCGCAATTGGTCGCCGGCTTCGATCAGCTTCAGGCTTTCCTGCAGCGCAAAAGTCAGCGCTGGCGGTACGCCGGTGGTGTAGATCGCCGTGCGCGTGGACTGTTCCAGCCAGTCGATGGCGTCGGCGTCGCCGGCGACGAAGGCGCCCGAGACACCGGCCGCCTTGCCCAGCGTCGCCATGACGATCAGCCGCCCGCCCGGCTTGAGGCCCAAGTGCGCGGCGGTGCCGCGGCCCTGGGGACCCAGTACGCCGAAGCCGTGGGCGTCGTCGACCAGCAGCCAGGCGTCGAAACGTTCGGCCAGTGCCAGCAACTCCGGCAGCGGCGCGACGTCGCCGTCCATGCTGAATACGGCATCGGTGACGATCAGCCGCCGCTTGGCGCGATTGGCCGACAATTGCCCTTCCAGTACGCCGAGGTCGAGGTGCGGATAACGGTGGCTGAAGGCCAGCGACAGGCGTACCGCGTCGATGAGCGAGGCGTGGTTGAGCTTGTCGGCGAAGATGGCGTCGCCGCGCTCGGCCAGCGCCGGCACGATGCCGATGTTGGCCATGTAGCCGGTGGCGAAGTGCAGCGCCTTTTCGGCACCGACGAATTCGGCCAATCGGAGTTCGAGGTCCCGGTTCGGGGTGAAATGACCGCCGAGAAACTCCGAGGCGCCCGCGCCTACACCCCAAGTGACGAGGCCGCGGGTGGCGGCGTTGATCAGTTGTGGATGATGGGCGAGACCCAGGTAGTCGTTGCTGGCGAAAGAGAGGATGGGCCGGCCATCAATCAGCATTTCCGGGCCGCAAGGCGTATCGGCCAGGCGACGCCGACGCAACAGGCCTGCGGCTTCCAGCGCGGCGAGGCGCTCGCTCAGCGTCATGATGGCAGCGCTTCCTGCAAGGCCGTTTCGGTGACGCGGGCCAGCATTTCGATTTCGGCGTCGCCGAGCACGTAGGGCGGCATCGCATAGACCGTATTCCCGATCGGCCGCTGCAATACGCCGTGCGCCAGGGCGGCGCGGTAGTAGCGGCGACCGAAGCCGGGGTCGGCGTCCACGTCGAAGGCGAAGATCATTCCGCGGTGGCGGTAGTGGCGCACCCTGGGGTGATCGGCCAATGGCGCCAGGCGCGCGTTTATCTTCGCGCTGCGCTCGCGGTTGGCGGCGATCACCGCGTCCTGCTCAAAGATGTCCAGCGTCGCCAGCGCCGCCCGGCAGGCGAGAGGGTTGCCGGTGTAGGAATGCGAATGCAGGAAGCCGCGCGCCGTGTCGTCGTCGAGGAAGGCGGCGTAGATTGCATCACGCGTCATCACCACGGACAGAGGCAGGTAACCGCCGGTAATGCCCTTCGAGAGACAGAGGAAGTCAGGGCGAATATTCGCCTGTTCGTGCGCGAAGAAAGTGCCGGTGCGGCCACAGCCGACGGCGATTTCGTCGCAGATCAGATGCACCTCGTAGCGGTCACACAGCGCGCGGGCGAGGCGCAGGTATTCGGGCTCGTGCATCGCCATGCCGGCGGCGCATTGCACCAGCGGCTCGACGATCAGCGCGGCGATCTCTTTGTGATTTGCATCGAGGTGCGCCGCCAGCGCGTCGGCCGCGACGTGTGTGGCATCCGGTCCCTGGCGCGAGTCTGGGGTGGGCAGTACGGTCGCGGCGCGGATCAGCGGCGCGTAGGCGTCGCGGAAGATGGCGATGTCGGTGACGCCGAGCGCGCCGACGGTCTCGCCGTGGTAGCCGCCGGCCAGGCAAAGGTAACGGTTCTTCCCGGCACGGCCGAGGTTGCGCCAATAGTGCGCTGACATCTTCAGTGCGATCTCGGTTGCCGATGCACCGTCGGAACCATAGAAGCAATGGCCGAGTTCTCCGTTCGTCAATGCCGATAAACGTTCCGACAGTTCGACGACCGGCGCATGGGTGCAACCGGCGAGCAGGACATGCTCCAGCGTTTCGAGTTGGTCGCGCAGCGCGGCATTGATGCGCGGATTGCAGTGGCCGAAGAGATTGACCCACCAGGAGCTGATGCCGTCCAGCCAGCGCTGGCCATCGGTGCCGATCAGCCACGGCCCTTCGCCGCGCGCGATCGGCAACAGCGGCAGCGGCGATTGGCTGGCGCTGTCGTGCTGCTTCATCTGGGTACAGGGGTGCCAGACGGCCGCGAGACTGCGCTGGAGAAGCGGGTCTTCCATGGGCGGCATTCTAGCGCCGCGGGTGGGACGCTTTCGACTCAGTCAGGCAGCGTGAAGTAGAAGCTGGCGCCCTTGTCTACCTCGGCCTCGGCCCAGGCGCGACCACCGTGGCGGGCCAGGACGCGCTGGACGATGGCAAGCCCGACGCCGGTACCCTCGAACTCCCTGCCGTGCAGGCGCTGGAAAGCGCCAAACAACTTGTCCGCAAAACGCATGTCAAAGCCGGCGCCATTGTCGCGTACGACGTAAACAGGCTCCCGGTCGTTACCGACCCGATCGAATTTCACGCGCGGGGCCTTGACCCGGCCGGTGTATTTCCACGCATTGCTCAGGAGGTTGTCGAGCATGATGCGCAGGAGAGTCGGATCCGCCTGGACCCGCATGCCGGGGGTCACCTGGAAATCGACCGGGTGGTTCGGGTAATGCTCGCGCATCTCGGCGGCGACGACTTCGACCAGAAGATCATCGATTGGCTGGTCGGCGAGTTCAAGAAGGACCAGGGCATAGATCTGTCCAAGGACCGTATGGCCCTCCAGCGTCTGAAGGAAGCCGCCGAGAAGGCGAAGAAGGAACTGTCGGGCACCCAGTCGTCGGACATCAATCTGCCCTTCATCACCGCCGACGCTTCCGGTCCGAAGCATCTCCAGTACAACCTCACCCGGGCGAAATTCGAA
>JBNKCS010000061.1:0-5529 GCA_050287865.1 Rhodocyclaceae bacterium
CCCGACAGCGTGAGTGGAATCCTCCGCTTGCCCAGGTAGGCGATCATGGCCGCATCGACGGCGCCGAGGCAGGGCACGATGGCATCGGCCGTCAATCCGGACGGCGCGCAGGCGATGCCGAACGCCTTCTGCTTGATCGCCTGGCGCAAAATGTCGATCGGCTTGAACGCATCCGCCGCCCAGGCGCCGGTGAGACAGGCGCTGATGCACAGCGCGCAGTTCTGGCAGCGCGCTTCGTCGACTTTCGCGCCGCTGTCCGACAGCGCGATTGCCTCATGCGGACAGGCCTCGGCGCAGCGCCGGCATTCGCTGTAGCGAAAGCGGTAGCGCGTGCAACGTGTGGCTCGAAACTCGGGGTAGCTGAGGCTCACTTCGGCTTGTCGCGCAGCAGTTTTTGCAGGGGCGAGCCTTGCTCGCAGGTGTTCTTGGGTATGACGAAACTCTTCGGCATGCCTCCCGGAACGAAGGCTTCCTCCTCGGCCGGCTTGGCGTCGCCGGGGGGCGCAGGGCGAGTCTTCACCTGCTGCTTCTCCTGGGCGGCGGGCGGCGTGGCCTTGCCGGTCGTTTCGGCGGCAACACCACCCGACGCGGCGAACAGGAGCGCAACGACGGCGAGTGCGGGCTTCATGCCGGCTCCGGAATTTCGTGCAACGGAACCTGCATTTCCTCTGCAATGGAATCGGACAGCGCCAGGCGGTTCGCCCTTCCATAGCGTACCCAGTCGATGAGCGGAAGCGCAGGATCGGCGGGAGGAGCGAGCCACAGCGCATCGCCCAGCCGCTCGGCCAGGTCGGCGCAGATATTGAGATCGCCATCGTCGCCATGGTCCGGGCGGACCAGGAACTGCGTGGCGCCGAGATCGCGCAGGGCGCTTAGCCACCACGCCGCCAAGGTTCCGGTCGGCGTCTCGTCGGCCATCAGCACTTCCCACGCTGGTTCGCAGTGCGACGGTGTGACGGTCTTGAAGTCGGCGTTCGAGGCGGTCTCGAATCCCCAGCTTTTCGTCTGCCGCCTGACCGGTGCGTAAACGCCGACGCATTCGCCACCGAACGCGGCGACCAGCCGATTGACGACTGTGCTGTCCCGTAAAGCGGCCTCGCCGAGAAAGACGAGCGGCGCGCCGATGCTCAGCAGCGTCGTGGCGCGCTGCTCGTCGCCGTCCGTGAGGACGATGCCGGCGCAGACATCGGCGACGGCTTCTATCCCCGGCGCATCGAAAACGAAGTCATCGGGGCCGATCGACGCCGCGTCGTTCGGGACGAAGTATCTGAGGCGGCGTGTCGCCATGCAATGCCCCGCATGGGGTATGGCTGACTTTTGCTGAACGTCCTGTTGCATCCGGTTTCAATTGGCGACTTCGAGTTTCGGGTAGACAAACGGATAGAGCGGGCAATCGTCCTCCGGCGCCAGGCCGACCAGCAGCGGCCGCAATTCCTGCAGCGCATCGACGATGGGATCGACATGCACGCCGAGAAAAGCCGGGCGATATTTCGCCAGCGCCATGATGGCGTCGTCGATCATCAGCAGCGCGCCTTCCTGGTTGCGGTTCTGCGTGAAGAACAGCGCCAGCGTCGCAAAGGCGAAACCTTGCAGGAACTCCGCCTCCGGATCCCGGGTACCGAGCAGGCTGTTGCGGATCAGGCGCGACCAGCGTTCGTTGAGCCAGTCGTGCAACTGGCCGAGCTGGTTGTCGTTCCACATCGCGGCCGCTTCGCTCCAGTCGAGCGAAGACAGAACCTGCCGATCCGGCGGGGGCAAATCCTTGCGGGCGAGATCGAGAAGGATGTTCATCGCAGGTCATGCAGCGGCTGCGCGCTTCCCTGTCGGGTGATCGCCTCTCCCACACAGGCGTTGCAGACCGGCTCGTCGGGATTGAACTCGACCTGGATCTCGGACTTGGGGACGGTCAGGCGAGCCTGGTCGACATCCTCGACCGCGAGACCCATCGCCTCGATCTCCTCTGCCGCGAATCCGCCGAGCAGGCGCGCCATCTCGCGATAGAAGGAATGTTCGGCAAGCCGCTCCAGCAACCGGGCATAGCCGCGCACCCAGCGGCCGAGGTGCTGCACCCAGAAGCGCTTGATCTCCTTGTCCATCCGCCTGGCCGTGTCGGCATCGCCGCATTCGAGCGCCGCGACGCTGCGATCCAGCAGCTCGGCGACGAACATCAACTCGACGCCGATCTGGTCGGCGAAGATTTCATGGCGGCCCGGCTTCAGGACGAAACCGCTGCGGCGGTAGGTCTGCATGACTTCGAAGTTCGGCTCCTGCTTGAAGCGGCCGAAGAGCCGCACCGATTCGACCGCCGGCGCGCCGCCGGACGCGAGGAACAGCGTTGCGTACTCGATGGCCAGTTGCTCGACCAGCGCTTCGATTGGAGTTTCCGTGAAATCCGCATCGAAGCGCAGGCCGGCCTCGGCGAATTCGCGCAGCGTTTCCAGTTGGCGGAGCGCCGCGAGGAATTGCGGAGTGGCTTCCTCGACGAACGCGCCGGACAGCAAACGGTAAAGATCGGCGCGTGCCTTCAGCTCCCCGCTCGTCGCCATGGTCGGCGTACCGCCATGGCTGACTTTTCCCGGCACTTCCGGCAGCAGTCCAGTGAGCATGGCCCTAGTGTCCTCCGCCGGTCTTGTGCTTGACCGACTCCGGCCCCGCCCAGCTCGCCATTTCCGGGTGCATCTTGCGGTGCAGGTCGCCGGTGTAGGCGTAACGCAGCGTTTCCTTGTAGGCCTCGTAGTGCTTCTTCCAGTCGCCCTGGCTGTCGCCGTACTTGTCGCCGGGGCCGGCCTTGGTTACCTTGACGACGGTGTCGTACCAACCCTGCGAACCGCCGATGGGATCGACGACGGCCGGGATGATGTTGTTGGGATGCACGCCCTTGTCGTCCCACCAGACGTTCTTCATGTCCGCGTCCTCGGTGCCGCCGTGCGCCGGCTGCTCCTTCACCTTCAGCGTCGCCAGCCGGCCGTATTCCCAGTGGCCGAAGCCGGTGGGGATGGCGACGGTGCGCGGATGGATGCCCTCGGTGACGTAGGCCTTGGTGACCAGATGGCCGACACGACTTTCGACCCGGACCAGGTCGCCGGTCTTGACGCCGATCTTCCTGGCGGTTTCGGGATTCATCCACATCGGGTTGCTGTGGGCGATTTCGGCCAGCCACTTCACCGACGCCGTACGCGACTGCACGTGCACGTTGAGCTTGAAGGTGGTCAGGATCAGATCGTCGTCCTTCATCGCCTCGTGCCACGGAATTCGCTTGAAGGTCGGCATCGGATTGAAGCCGTACTCCGCCCACTCGTCGACACGCACGTTGATCATGCGGTTGCCGGTCGGGAAGCCAACATAATTCTTGCCGTTGCGCCGAATGCCGATCGCCTTGCCGTTCTTGCTGATGACACCGCTGGCACCTACGGTGGCGCCGGCCATGTCGCCCGCGGAAAGCTCCTTCTTGAACAGGCCATACTCGGCCTTGATTTCACGTCCGGTCTTGTCGTTCACCTTGCCGGTCTTCGGGTCGAGCTTGCCGTAGATCGGCCAGACGCCATGCTTCTTCAGGAAGTCGAGGCCGCCGGCTTCCTTGAGGCCGGGCACGTTGTCGAAGTGGTGGCGCATGTAGTCTTCGCCGTCCTTGAAGTCCCAGTACTGCTTCATGCCGCGGGAGCCAGTGGGGTCGAGCTTCCAGACGATGTCGCGCAGGATCACGCGGGTCTCCCGCGTCTCGCCCAGCGGCTTGACCGCCGGCTGGCGGATGCCCAGCCAGGGCCACAGCGAATTCGGCATCGACTCCGGTTCCCAGCGCTCGAGATACATGCAGTCGGGCAGGATGATGTCGACAAGCGCAGTTTCCTCGCCCATCACGGTGCTGATCGAGACGTAGAAGGGAATCTGCTTTTCGTCGCGGAACATCCGGCCCCACACCGCTTCCGATCCCGGATTGGTGTAGACGGGGTTGTCCATGTAGGTGAAATAGACGTTAATCTTCTGTTTGCCGTCTGCGATCCAGAACGGCACCAGATGCGCGACCTTGTGCCCGGCCAGCGGATAGTCCGGGTGGTCGGCGAGATAGGAGCCATGCGCCGGTTTCGGCGGCTCCGGCGACGGCTGCGGCCAGCCCATGCCGCGCGGCAGGCAATAGCCGCCTTGCGTTTCGACGTTGCCGGTGATGATCGGCAGCATCATGCAGGACTTCTCGTTGTAGGAGCCGTAGAGGTGCTTGGCCGGGCCGCGGTAGGTGAACAGCGTCGCGGGCTTGGTGGTGGCGAATTCGCGGGCGATGCGCTCGATGGTCGCGGCGGGCACGCCGGAAATCTTTTCAGCCCACTCGGGCGTGTATTGCTTGTAGTGAGCCCTGAGTTCGTCCACCGTGACATTGGTCCAGGTGTTGATGAAATCCGTATCCTGGAGGTTGTCGCGCAGGATCACATGGCCCATCGCCAGCGCCACCGCACCGTCGGTGCCGGGAAACACCGGTACCCACTCGTCGGACTTGGCCGCCGTGTTGGACATGCGCACGTCGAAGGTCACCAGCTTGGCCTTGTTGTCCACCAGCCCTTCCGCCATCCGCTGCGACAGCGGGTTGTGGAAGTAGGCGGCCTCCAGCACGTTGGAGCCGAAGTTGAGGATGTACTTGGCGTTGGCGAAGTCCGGCGTCTCGATGTCCGGCCCCCAGGTCGGCTCCATGCCGATCTTCTTCGACGACTCGCAAACGGACGTGTGGTTCAGCACGGTCGCCGAACCCAGCGTCTTCATGAAGCGGCCGATGGCGCCGCCGGTGCGGTCACGGCCGTACTTCAGCATGACGCTGTTCGGGTCCGCCTTCAGTGCGGCGTCGACCTTCTGGGCAATTTCGGCCAGAGCCTCGTCCCAGGTGATGCGCTTCCACTTGCCCTCGCCGCGCGCACCGACGCGCTTGAGCGGGTAGAGGATGCGATCCGGGTTGTAGGTGTACCACATGCCCGAATTTCCCTTCGCGCACAGCCGGCCGCGCGTCGACACGTGCTCAGGGTTGCCTTCGAGCTTGACCACGCGGTCGTTCTCGACATAGGCGATGGCGCCGTCCTGGATATTGCAGACGTGGCACGTCAGCGGAACGGCCTTGCGCTCGGCCATGGTGACCGGACCGAAGTCCTTGCCGCCCAGATCGTTCTCCATGGCGTGCAGCATGCGAGGCGCGGTAGCGGCCGCGGCGCCGGAACCGGCACTGACCTTGAGGAAGGTGCGTCGTGTGACTTTTGGCATTTCCATGTTCGATGTCTCCTCTAAGTCGATCAGTACAGGGTCTGGAGCTGCTGTGGCGCCATGAGGATCACGTAGCGCAGCGCGGCGCTACCGGCGAGGATCAGCAGTGCGGAGACCATCAGGACGGTCTGGCTCTTGCCCATCGGGGCATAGAGCATCACGGCAGGTGCGACGCTGCCGGCGAGGAAGCCGATGCCGATGAACAGCAGGCCCATGGTGCCGGTGGTCATGATCATGAAGGTCAGTTCGGATGCCGAACCGCCGTAGTTGGTCGTACCCATGATGGAGATC
>JBNKCS010000061.1:5625-10347 GCA_050287865.1 Rhodocyclaceae bacterium
ATCAGAATCACCGCGACGGCGCCGGCGGACCAGAGCATGTATTCGCGCAGCACCTTCTGCGCGCCTGCGTTGGTGCCGGCGAGCAGGGAACCCACGGCAGAGCCGGACGCGATGGCAAGCGCGACGAACAGCACGGGCATGATCGGGGTATTCCAGACCGGTCGCGACTGGTGCACTGTCAGGTCATAGCCGGTATAGATCGGCAACCCAAGCGCCAGCACGGCGGTGATCAGGGCCAGCAACTTGCCACGGGCGCTGTCCTGCCCTTTCCTCAACTCGAGGATATATAGCACCGAGCAGATGCCGAAGGCAACTATGTTGAGCGCGCCCCAGGCCAGCGGCGAGGTGAAGTTCAGATAGGCCGGATTGAGGATGTTGAGAAAGCGCATCGGTTGCGAAAGATCGGCGATCAGCAGGAAGCCGCCGAGTACCAAAAGCCCGAACGAACCGTAGGCCGCCTTCTCGCGCAGGGGGCGCAAAGCCTCCGTGCGCCACGAACCGTAGGAAAGGAAGGACAGGCCGGCAAGAATGCCGATGACGAAAAAGTAGATCGCGTAGGTCGCGTGCCACGAGACATCGTGGAACCAGACGTAATCACCCATGGTGTTTGCCCCTTAGATGTTGAGGTGACGCTTGAATGCGGAACGCTCAAGTTCCATCACATCAAGCTTGCGGTAGGCATCGCGGCCGAACTCGGTCTGGTTGCGGTCGGCGCCGATATAGAAGACGTGTGGCTTGGTACCTTCCTCGGGCCGCAGCACCTGGGTGGCGTTGTTCGCGACGAGGTAGGACACTTCGCTGTTCGGATCGTTGAGGTCGCCGAACACGCGCGAGCGGCCGATGCAGGTCTGCACACAGGCCGGCACCAGATTCTGCGTGACACGATGAAAACAGAACGTGCATTTGTCGACCACGTTGGTGATCGGTGTGTAGGTGCGATGCGACGGCAGCATGAAGCGCGCGTTGTAAGGGCACGCCGCCATGCAGCTGCGGCAACCGATGCAGCGCTCGTAGCGTTGCAGCACAAAGCCGCCATCCTCCACTTTGAAAGTGGCCTCCACCGGGCAGTTGCGCACGCAGGGCGGATCGTCGCAGTGGTTGCACAGGCGGGGCAGGAACTGCTTCTTCACGTTCGGATACTTGCCGACCACCTTGTAGGGCACCCAGGTGCGATTGACCCCCAAGGGGGTGTCGTACTCCGCCTTGCAGGCTACCTGGCAGGCCATACAGCCGATGCAGCGGCGCGTATCCACCACCATCGCGAAACGCCGTTTGCCCGGTGCCTCCCGGGTCTCGATCGCCGAGACTCTCAATTCTTCGCTCATGTACCGTATCTCCTCTTGTTCCAGCAATGCGGTCTTGTCATGCTCGCCGGGCAATTCGCAACAATCGCCGTAGTGTTCTTTTGCAACAACCGAGCCCGGTCACCCCGGAAATCGCACGGTTCCGGTCTGCGAAAGGCCATACCGGCGATGCCGGCTTAATGTCAAATCCTCGAACTGTTACGCTGGCGTAACAATCGCCGCCATTGCTGCGCTGCACGGTGCTACGCGCCCGTTACGCCTGAAAATCCGCCGCTATCCACTCGCGACGGCGGGGCTATCATTGGCCCATGAAGCATTCGCCCAAGAGCCGTCGCAGCTTCCTCCTCCAG
Organism: Rhodocyclaceae bacterium; assembly: GCA_050287865.1. Taxonomy (GTDB): domain Bacteria; phylum Pseudomonadota; class Gammaproteobacteria; order Burkholderiales; family Rhodocyclaceae; genus Fen-999. Next base: position 7,280 of record JBNKCS010000061.1, read on the forward strand.
ACCGCCGCCCTCGCTGCCGCGCCGTCGCTGAATGCCTTCGCCGAACCGGCGTCGCTCCGCATAGGTCTCACTCCGGTATTTCTCGACGACCAGATAAGCTTCCTTGCGCGCTGGCGTGCCTGGCTGGAGCAGCGCCTCGAGAGAAGCGTCACCTTCGTGCAGCGTGGCAACTACCGGGAGATCGTCGACATGGTGCTCGGCGGCAAGCTCGATTTCGCCTGGATTTGCGGTTATCCCTACGTACGCCACCAACGCGAACTGAAGCTGGTAGCCGTGCCACTCTGGCACGGCAAACCGCTCTACCGGTCCTACCTGATCGTTCCCTCCGACGATCTCCGGAGCCAATCGCTGCTCGATCTGCGCGGCAAGATCTTTGCGTACTCAGATCCCGACTCCAACTCCGGTTATTTGTATCCGCGATATGTGTTGACCGTGCAAGGCGAAAATCCGGCCAGCTTCTTCTCGCGTACCTTCTTCACTTGGGCGCACCGCAAGGTCGTCGAAGTGGTCGGCGTCGGCCTAGCCAACGGTGGCGCCGTGGATGGCTACGTCTGGGAAGCGTTGGCCATTTCCCATCCGCAGTTGACCAGCGCAACCCGCATCATCGAACGATCTCCGCTTCTCGGCCACCCACCGATCGTGGCGCGTCCGAATATTCCGCCGCAGGAGTTGGAGCGCTTCCGGAATGCGCTGCTGACGATGACTGAGGATGTACAAGGGGCGGAGTTGCTGAACCAGCTCCATCTCGACGGCTTCGTCGAAGGCTCGCCCTCGCTCTTCGACGACATCGCGCGCATGGCGAAGGCAGTCAACGGACCATGATCCGGCCGGCCGACCTGTCGCTGCGCTGGAAGATTCCCTTGCGCGTCATGGGCGCGGTGGTCGGCACCGCCATCGCCGTCACCGCCGCGCTGGTGGTACGGGAGTACGACGAGATGCGGCAGAACCTCGAAGGGCACGCCAAGAACCTGGGCCGGGTTCTGGCAAACACCTTGGTGACGCCATTGCTGCACGACGACATCGGCCGCGCCTACGATATTCTCCAATCGGCACGCGACACGGGCAGCAGCGCGCCCGAGCTTCAGGCGGAGCTGGTAATGGTGACCGACCAGGACTACCGCGTTTTCGTCTCGACGCAACCGCGGGAGTTTCCGATAGGCAGCAGTCCGGCCACTCGCGGCGGCGCCTTTTCGACTGTGCGTGCGGCGGTCAACAAGAATGGTGTCACCCGCCAACAGGTGATCGAGCCCGCCGATTCACCGCTCTACTTTGTGGTGTCTCCTCTCGTCGCGGACGGTATGGCGCTCGGGCACGTGATCCTCGGATACTCGAAGGTTTCCTTCCTGCCGCGCTTTCTCGGCCTGGTGGGACGGGCAGCCCTGGTGACCTTGCTGGTGCTGGCGGCGATCATGCCGGTCTCCTGGATATGGGCTCGACGCACCGGCGAGCCGCTACTCCGTCTGGCCAATGCCATGCGCCAGGTGCCGGACAAGCTGGAGGCCGCTCGCCTGGCGGAATTACCACGCAGCCGGGACGAGATTGGGCAACTCGGCGAAGCATTCACCCGCATGGTCGGCGAACTCAAGCAAAAGGAAGAACTCGAACAACAGATGCTGGTATCGGAACGGCTGGCCGCCGTCGGCCGCCTTACCGCCGGTATCGCTCACGAGATCAACAATCCACTCGGCGGCATGCTCAACACGATCAACACCTATCGCAAGCACGGCGGCGCCGACCCGCAAGCGACCAACGCCATGTCCCTTCTCGAGCGTGGGCTGACGCAGATCCGCAATACGGTCGCGGCGTTGCTGGTTGAGGCGAAGCCTCAGGACCGGGCCTTCGCTCCCGAAGATATCGACGATGTACTGATCCTGGCCGAGTCGGAAGCGCGCAGCAGAACCGTGCGCGTCGTTGTCGACGGCACACTGGACGAGTCGTTACCGCTGCCCGCCACGTTGCTGCGCCAGATCCTGCTCAACCTTCTGCTCAACGCCATTGCCGCCACGCAGGATGGCGGCATCGTCCGCTTTAATGCCCGCGCCATTTCAGGCAAGCTGCTGGTTGCGGTATTCAACGATGGCCGCCACATCCCGCCGGAGCAGCTTGCCTACCTGTTCGAGCCGTTCGTCTCCACCAGCGAGAAGGGGCATGGCCTGGGATTGTGGATCGTCTACCAGATCGTGCAGCAACTGAACGGCGACCTTTCCGTCGAAAGCGAGCCCGGCAGCACCACCTTCAGTATCGAGATCCCCTATGACGAATCACGCCGAATCGCGCCCAAACCTTTGTCTCATTGAAGACGACGAAATCATGGGCGAATCGCTTGCCGAGCGATTCCGCCTCGAAGGCTTTGCGGTCGATTGGTGCCGCAGCGCCACCGACGCGGCCCAGGCGCTCGAAACGGGACGATACGCCGTCGTGGTGAGCGACATCCGCATGCCAGACCGAAACGGCGGCGACTTGTTTCTGGATCTGCAGACGCGGGTGCCCCGGCTGCCGCCTTTCCTTTTCATGACGGCGTTCGGTACCATCGACCGCGCCGTCGAGTTGCTCAAGGCAGGCGCCGCCGACTACATCACCAAACCATTCGACATCGACGTGCTGGTCGCCAAGGCAAGCGGTCTGGCGCAGGGCTACGGCGCACGCGCCTGCGAGCCCGATGCCCTCGGCGTATCGCCGGCCATGCGGCGCATCGCCGAGACATTGCCGCGACTGGCCCGCCACGGCACAAGCTTGCTCATCACCGGCGAATCCGGTGTCGGCAAGGAACATGTCGCCAACGTATTCCATTGCCTGGCAGTTGGGCGTGCGGCGCCCTTCGTTGCCGTCAACTGCGCCGCGATTCCCGAACCGCTGATTGAGGCCGAGTTGTTCGGCCACGAGAAAGGCGCCTTCACCGGCGCCCTTGCCAGAAAGAAAGGGCGGTTCGAACTGGCCCACAACAGTACTATTTTTCTCGACGAAGTCGGCGAGCTGCCGGCCGACACCCAGACGAGGCTCCTGCGCGTACTCCAGGAGCAGGAAGTGGAGCGCGTGGGCGGCGCGGAAACCCTCAAAGTCGATGCACG
>JBNKCS010000062.1:0-10201 GCA_050287865.1 Rhodocyclaceae bacterium
CGCCACGGCTGACTTTTTCTTCCAAGCGTAAGAACCAGGCGGGAGACCGTTTCGGGAAAAGTCAGCCGTGGCGGTACGCCAACCAGTGTGCCTCAAGGGGCCGGCTGGCGAGGCTTGCGGCCGCGGCCCGAGAGGATCGCGTCGAACAACGGATTGGGCAGCAGGCGCAGCAGCTTGGCGACGATGGCCATCTGCCAAGGCACGACGGCGTAGCTACGTCCGGTGTCGATGACGCGGGCGATGCGGCGCGCCGCTTCGGTGGCCGGCAGGATGAAGGGCATCGGATAGGGGTTCTGCGCCGTCATCGGCGTTTCGATGTAGCCCGGCGCCACCGTCACTACTTTGACGCCGCTGCCGCGCAATTCGCCGCGCAAGCTTTCCAGATACGAAATCGCTGCCGACTTTGAGGCGCAGTAGGCGCCGGCTCCCGGCAGTCCGCGAATCCCCGCCACCGAGGCGATGCCCGCCAGCGTGCCACGCCCAGCTTGGCGCATCGGCGCAATGAACGGCTGGAAAGTGTTGAAGAGGCCCGTCACGTTGACGGCGAGCACACGCTCGAACGTTGCCAGATCGCCAGCTTCCTCCGTCACGGTGCCGACCGATATGCCTGCGTTGCCGATCACCAGATCCGGCACGCCGGCTTTCGCAATGAAATCGGCGGCGGCGGCTTTCAGCGCCTCGGCATCGGTGACATCGAGCGGATAGGTGAAGGTCGGTCCTGGCAGTACGCCGGCCAGATGCTCGAGTTCCGTCTGGCGACGCGCCGCCAGGCCCAATGTAGCGCCGCGGGCGGCGTAGTGTTTCGCCAGCGCCTCGCCGATCCCGGACGAGGCACCCGTGATGAATACCTTCATGCTTGCGAAGCTCCGGCGCCGGGCAGCCCCAAGCCGGAGCGGCACGCGCCGGAGGCGCTTTCCCGATCACCCCCAAATCGAAGCGCCCAAAAACAAACCGCGCTATGCGCGGCTTGCAGGCTCCCCCGCCTTGGGGCGGGGGTCGGGGGGTGGGGGGCCATTACTTCTTGCCGCGATCCTTGCGCGCCTTGTCGATCAAGGCGTCGGTCACCGCCAGCATATCCTCGCCGGCAATGGCGCGATAGCGTCCATCCACAGTCAGCGCCGGAACGCCATCGAGGCCATAGGCCTGCGAGAGTTGCATCGAACGCAGCACCTTGCTGCGCACGGCAAAGGATTGGTAGGTCGCCGTGAATGCCTTCGTATCGACGCCCTTCCTGCCCAGCCAGTCGACCATGCCCTTTTCGCTGAGCAGGTCGGCGCGCTGGACCTGAATGGCGTTGAAGATGTCGCCATGCAGCTTTTCCCCGTAGCCCATCGCATCGAGGGAGTAATAGAGGGCGGCCCCGGAAGCCCACTGGCCGGGTTTGCCATCGCGACCCGGAAACACCGCCGGCACACGACGGAAGACAACATCCTTCGGCAGCCGCTTGAGCCATTTCTGGAGTTCGGGCTCCAGGTGGAAACAGTGGCTGCAGCCATACCAGAAGAACTCCGTGACCTCGATCCTGTCGCGCACATCGGTGGCGCGCGGCGGGTTATAGGTGACGTAGGTCTCCCCCTCCTTGAGCTCGACGGCACCGGCGAAATTGGCGAAGGCGATGATGGCCGCGCCGACAATCCAGGTAATTTTTCTCATGAATACAGTCCTCTCCGCTATTTGCCCGTGACCTGGGTAGCCCGGATGCCATTCTGAGACAACAGCCCGCGCGCCCGGTTCATCTCGTCAACGCTCGAGAACGGTCCCGTGCGGACACGGTACATCCTGCCCTTGTCGGGCAAATCGACTGCCTGGACGCCGGCGTCCAGCCCGATCAGCGCCAGTTTCGCTTTCAGGTTGTCGGCGTCGGACGCATTCTGGAAGGCGCCGACCTGAAGATACACCGGCGCGGATCCAACCGATTTCGGCTGGGCGACGGGGGCCGGAACCGGATCCTGGTCCTTGGGAAGAATCTTGTAGAACTCGAAGCGCGGTTTGCTGCCGGACTTGTCGTCGGCTTTGTTGCCCGGCTGGCCGGGCGCGGCGTCCGCCGTGCCGGACTGTTCCGCATCGGCCGGTCGTTCGGTTTGCGCGCCATTGTCGCGGAACGGCACCGGCGTACTGTTCATCATCCATACGACGCCCAGGGAAATCAGAACGCCAATGACGATGCCGGCAAATACTCCCAGCAGCGTGTTCCCTTGCTGTCGTCGATTCAGTTTCATCACATAGCCTCCGGCGCGGAAACGCCCAAAATGCGCAAGCCGTTGCGCAGCACTTGCCGTACGGCGACCGCCAATGCCAGGCGGGCGCGTTTTTGCCGGTCGTCGTCGACCAGCAGCCGCTCCGCGTTGTACCAACTGTGGAATTCGCCCGCCAGATCGCGCAGGTAAAAGGCCAGCGCATGCGGCGCGAAATCGTCCGCCGCCTGGGCGACGACCTCGGGGAAGGACTGCAGCTTGCCGCAAAGGCCGAGTTCCCGCTCGCTCGCCAACGGCTGCAAATCCGCCTCGGCCAGTTCGTCTTCCTTGCCGCTCCATTGCTCGAGCACCGAACAGATGCGGGCGTGGGCATACTGGACGTAATAGACCGGGTTGTCGTTCGATTCCGACTTCGCCAGCGTCAGGTCGAAATCGAGGGCCTGATCCTGCTTGCGCAGCAAGTAGAAGAAGCGGCAGGCATCGCCGCCGACCTCGTTGCGCAACTCGCGCAGGGTCACGTAACTGCCCGCCCGCGTGGACATCGAAATCTTCGCCCCGTCGCGAAACAGGCTGACGAACTGCACCAGTGCGACATCCAGCCGGTCGGCATCGAGATCGAGCGCCTTCAGCGCGCCCATCACCCGGGCGATATAGCCGTGATGATCGGCGCCCCAGATGTCGATCACCCGATCGAAGCCGCGCTCGAACTTGTTGGCGTGGTAGGCAATGTCGGAAGCGAAATAGGTGTACGAACCGTTGTCGCGCTGCACGACGCGGTCTTTTTCGTCACCGAACGCGGCGGAGCGGAACCACTTGGCGCCGTCCTGGACATAGAGGTGGCCGCGCTTTTCGAGTTCGGCGACCACCTTCGCCACCATGCCGGTGTCGTACAGCGAGCGCTCCGAGAACCAGCAGTCGAAATGCACGCCGAAGGCTTCCAGATCCTCGCGGCAGTCGGCCAGTTGTTCCGTCAGCGCGTGCTGGTGCACGTACATCCATTCCTCGCCGAGCAGATCCTTGGCCACGGCGATCAGCCCGTCGAGATGCCGTTCGAGTTGTTCCTTTTCGTCCGCCCGATATTCGCCGTCGTCGCGCCGCGCCGGTGCCGGCGGTACGCTGGCGAGTATCGCCGCCGCCGGATGGACGTAGAGATTGCCGTGCGCCTGGCGGATCTGCGCCGCCATCTCGCGCACATAGTCGCCCTGATAGGCGTTGGGCGGGAAGGGCACGGTTTCGCCGAACGACTCCAGATAGCGCAACCAGGTCGACACCGCGAGGATGTCCATCTGGCGGCCGGCGTCGTTTACGTAGTATTCCCGGCAGACTTCGTTGCCGGCGAAAGTCAGCAGACAGGCGAGGCTGGCACCGTAGGCCGCACCGCGACCGTGGCCGACGTGCAGCGGGCCGGTCGGGTTGGCCGAAACGAACTCCACCTGCACCTTGCGACCGGTCGGTGCACCGCGGCCGAAATCGTCGCGGCGGGCCAGCACGGCTTTCACCACCTCGGTCTTCGCGGCGACGGCGAGACGGAAGTTGATGAAGCCGGCGCCGGCCACTTCAGCCTTCTCGACCATCGGCGACACCGGCAGTTCGCGAACCAGCCGCTCGGCTATCTTGCGCGGGTTTTCCTTCAGTGCCCGCGCCAGTTGCAGCGCCAGATTGCTGGCGAAATCGCCGTGCGTCGGGTCACGCGGCCGTTCCAGTTGAATGTCGGCGCGTTCGCCGGGCGCCACGCTCGCCAGCGCAGCCTGCAGCAGCTCGGCCAGATGGGTCTTCGGATCCGATGGCATCAAGGTTCTCTTGGGCAAAGGCGCATTATAGCGACCCCGCCCGGCGCCCACCCTTCCGGCTGCGGCGGAAACCGGGCACAATCGGCGGTTTCCGAATCCACCCGGCTGCCATTTTGCGTCTATTCCGCCTCGCCAAGATCATTCGCGTCGGCCTTTGCCACGGCCTCGATCAACTGATCCTCGACCACGATCCGGAGAACCGGCTCGCCCGCTGGACGGGCCGCCTGTTCTTCTGGCGCGACCTGTCGGAACCGCGGGCGGTGCGCCTGCGGCTGGCGCTGGAAGCGCTCGGCCCGATTTTCGTCAAGTTCGGCCAGGTGCTGTCGACGCGACGCGACCTGCTCGCCGACGACATCGCCGAGGAACTGGCGAAGTTGCAGGATCAGGTGCCGCCGTTCGCTTCCGCAGAGGCCTTTGCGGAACTGGAGCGTGCCTACGGCAAGCCGGCGCACGAGGTGTTCAAGACCTTCGACGCCGAGCCGGTGGCATCCGCATCGGTGGCGCAGGTGCACTTCGCCACGCTGCCCGACGGCCGCGATGTGGCGGTGAAGATCCTGCGGCCCGGCATCGCGCCGGTCATCAACCACGACATCGCGCTGCTCGACACGCTGGCCGGGCTGCTAGAGCGGCTCTGGTCCGACGGCAAGCGGCTCAAGCCGCGCGAAGTGGTCGCCGAATTTTCCAAGCACCTGCACGACGAACTCGACCTGATGCGCGAAGCGGCCAACTGTTCGCAACTGCGGCGCAACTTCAATCCCTCACCCTTGCTCCGGGTGCCCGAGGTGTATTGGGACTGGTGCACCTCGTCGGTGATGGTGATGGAGCGCATGCGCGGCATCCCGATTTCGCAGATCGAGCGCGTCCGCGCTGCAGGCGTCGACCTCAGGAAGCTGTCGCGCGCCGGCGTCGAGATATTCTTCACGCAGGTGTTCCGCGACGGCTTCTTCCACGCCGACATGCATCCCGGCAACATCCTGGTGGCGCAGGACGGCCCGAATCTCGGCAAGTACGTGGCGCTCGATTTCGGCATCATGGGCACGCTCGACGAGGTCGACAAGCAGTATCTCGCCATCAACTTCCTCGCCTTCTTCCGCCGCGACTACCACCGCGTCGCCACCGCCCATATCGAATCCGGATGGGCGCCAAAGGACACGCGCGTCGACGAACTGGAAGCCGCCGTGCGCGCCGTCTGCGAACCGATCTTCGACCGGCCGCTGAAGGACATCTCCTTCGGACACGTGCTGCTGCGCCTGTTCCAGACCTCGCGCCGCTTCAACGTCGAGATTCAGCCGCAACTGGTGCTGCTGCAAAAGACGCTGCTGAACATAGAAGGCCTCGGCCGCCAGCTCGATCCGGAACTGGACCTGTGGGACACCGCGAAGCCGTTCCTCGAACGCTGGATGAAGGAACAGATCGGCTGGCGCGGCCTGCTCAATCACCTGAAACACGAAGCGCCGCAATGGGCGACGCTGCTGCCGCAACTACCTCGCCTGGTGCATCAGGCGCTCGCCACGCCGCCGCACGCGCAACTGGCCGACGAACTGGCGGCGCTGCGTGACGAACAGGCGAAGCAGCGGCGGCGCCTGACCTGGTTGGTGGTACTGATGGCCGCGCAAATCGCACTGGCCGTGGGACTGATTTTCTTGGGCTGACTTAGACGAGGGAAAACATGCTGCTCTGGTTCGTCATTCTCTACCTGGCGGTTTCCGTGGGTATCGGTCTCGTTGCCGCCACCCGTGTACACAACACCAGTGATTTTGCGGTAGCAGGGCACGCGCTGCCGTTCCCGATCGTCATGGCCACGGTATTCGCCACCTGGTTCGGCGCGGAATCCGTCTTCGGCATTTCGGGAACCTTCCTTCAGGAAGGCCTGGGCGGCGTGGTGGCCGACCCGTTCGGCTCCTCCATCTGCCTGATACTGGCCGGCGTCCTGTTCTCGCGCTATCTCTACAAGCTCAACATCATCACGCTCGGCGACTTCTACCGCATGCGCTTCAACCGCACCGTCGAAGTCATCACCACCCTGTGTATCGTCATCTCCTACCTCGGCTGGGTGGCAGCGCAGATCAAGGCGCTCGGCCTGCTGTTCTCGACCGTCACCGGCGGCAGCATCGGCGAGGAAGCCGGAATGGTGTTGGGCATGGGGCTGGTGCTCACCTACACCGTGTTCGGCGGCATGTTTTCCGTCGCCATCCTCGACTTCGTGCAGATGATCGTCATGCTGGGCGGGCTGCTGTTCATCGCCTTCGCGGTCGCCGGACAGGTCGACGGCGGCGCAACGACGGTAATCGGCCACGCGGCAACGGCCGGCAAGTTCAAGTTCTTTCCGGATGCCGATCCGTGGCTTTGGCTCACTTTTATCGGCACCGGCGTGACCATGATGTTCGGCTCGATCCCGCAGCAGGACGTCTTTCAGCGCGTGACGTCGGCGAAGAGCGCGCGCATCGCGCTGTGGGGTTCGGTGGCCGGCGCCTCGCTGTACTTCGCGTTCACCTTCGTGCCCATGTTCATCGCCTATGCGGGAACGCTGATCGACCCGGCTCTCGCCGGCATGGTCGAAGACAACGCCGAACTGATCGTGCCGACGCTGGTCACCAGCCACATGCCGCTGGTCGCCCAGGTGTTCTTCTACGGCGCCATCCTCTCCGCCATCATGAGCACGGCTTCGGCCACCCTGCTGGCGCCGTCGGTCACCTTCGCCGAAAACGTGCTCAAGGGCGCCCTGCCGAACATCGGCGATCGTCGTTTCCTGCGGCTGATGCGGGTGACGTTGCTGGTGTTCTCCGCCATGGTGCTGGCCTTCGCGCTCAATACCGAATCGACCATCTTCCAGATGGTCGAAGACGCCTACAAGATCACGCTGGCCGGCGCGTTCGTGCCGCTGGTCGCCGGCATCCTCTGGTCTCGCGCCACAACGCAGGGCGCGCTCGTCTCCATGTTCGGTGGCATCGCATCCTGGCTGCTGATCGAGTTGACGGTCGGCGAAGCCAGCCCCGTGCCGCCGCAACTGATCGGCCTCGTGGTGTCGCTGATCGGCATGATCGCCGGCTCGCTGCTGCCGCAAAGGATCGGCCAGAAATCGCCCGGCCGGCCGCTGCACGAACTCCAGCAACAGGCGGCTGAGGTGATCCACCACATGCCTGGTCAGCCGCAGGCCTGACGCTCGTCCATGCTCGGCGCGCTGACCCTGTTGCTGCTGTACCAGCTCGCCGGCGAAGTCATCGTCCAGTTCTTCGCGCTGCCGGTACCCGGGCCGGTGATCGGCATGGCGCTGCTGTTCGCCACGCTGGTCGTGCGCGGCGGCGCACCCGAAAACCTGCGCACGACCGCCAACAACCTGCTCCAGCACCTGTCGCTGCTCTTCGTGCCGGCCGGCGCCGGCGTCATGGTGCATTTCGCTCGGCTCGGCAATGAATGGCCGGCGATCGTCGCCACGCTGCTGATCAGCACCTTCGTCACCCTCGGCGTCACCGGGCTGGTGTTGTGCTGGCTGCTGCGCTGGCGCGGAAAAAGTCAGCCGTGACATGACGCCAAGCCTAAGCGAAATCTGGGTCTATCTCGCCGCCTCGCCGCTCGGCGGCCTGACGCTGACATTGCTCGCCTACCAACTCGCCTACTGGCTTTACCAGCGCTCCGGCATGAACCCGGCCGCCAATCCGGTCGCCATCGCCGTCGCCATCATCGTCACCTTGTTGCTGCTGACCGGCACCTCCTACGCCACCTACTTCGACGGCGCACAGTTCGTGCACTTCCTGCTCGGCCCCGCCACCGTCGCGCTGGCCGTGCCGCTTTACGCGCAACTGCCGCGCCTCAAGCGCATGGCCGGCCCGGCGCTGATCGCGTTGGCCATCGGTTCGCTCACCGCCATCGTCTCCGCCATCGCCGTCGGCTGGATCTTCGGCGCCGACCGCGCCACGCTCATGTCGCTGGCGCCGAAGTCGGTCACCACGCCCATCGCCATGGGCATCGCCGAAAAGATCGGCGGCCTGCCCTCGCTCACCGCCGTGCTCGTCGTCACCACCGGCATCCTCGGCGCCATCGGCGCACAGTGGCTGTTCAAGCTGCTGCGCGTCAAGGACGAAGCCGTGCAAGGCTTCGCCATCGGCGTCGCCGCCCACGGCATCGGCACCGCCCGCGCCTTCCAGATCTCCGAAACCACCGGCGCCTTCGCCGCGCTGGCCATGGGCCTCAACGGCCTGCTCACCGCCATCCTCCTGCCCATCCTCATCCGCGTTTTGGGTAATTGAGCGCGTATCGGCGTACCGCCACGGCTGACTTTTCTGGAATCGACCGAGTTCGGCCAGGAGCAGTCCGTCGCTGCTACCTTCCGGAAGCAGACAATCGACCAATCCACAGGTATGCTGACGGCGTTTCTTAACGCTGCCGCTTTTCACGGATATTTAGTACTGTATGGAACAGCTAATGATTCCCCATATGACCCCTTCTAATGCAGGTTGCGAAGACTTCCCGTGGTTCAGGTTAGGGAGACAACCGGGAAGATTAGGGCGCATAGCTGTCTCCCTATAACAACGTTAGAAGGCAGGAGCAACGTGGTGCTTGGGTTCGAGGGACGCCATGCGGTATCGTCTTCCACAGGCCGTCGAGCGTTGCTTGGCGCCTTCGAGGAATCTGTCGTCGTACGGGATCTCTTAACGGGCGCTTGCTCTCCAGCAGTGAAGACGACTTTCGACTTTGGTGGTGATCGCTTGGCTCTCTCCGACGAACTCGACGGTATTCTGGCAGCTGCTTACCACGTCCCCGGTTTGGCGTTTTACGGTTGCACAAGCGGGCGCGAGCAGTGGCGCCGCAAGGACCTCAAGAAGGTGCAGAGCGTCACCCTGTCTCGTGACGGCCTAACCGCATACTGTGGGAGGAAGGGTTCACCATTGGCTGTAGTCGATCTACAGACGGGAGACATAAAACGCACAATACGAGGCGCTCGCGGACTTCACGAGAGCATTTTCGATAGCGTCCAGTTTCTCGACGCAACCTATCCACAGCTGTTGACTGATGCTGGTCAGCGTCTGTTCTCGGTGCGTCGAGAGACTTTCGCGTTTCTCGACATCGCGTTCGCCCCCGGCCTGCTGGTCGTTTCTGAGGTCAGTGGTCCTGTCCGATGCATCGAGCTCACTAACGGCAAGGAGCGGTGGCGCTATCAACCCAAGCCAGGGAGTCACATCCTTCATCTAGGGTATCGCGACTCGGAGCCAAGCTTGCTCGGCGTTGAGTGGCAATACGAGGAAGGCGGCGCAAAGCGCCTCATGCGTTGGTCCGTCGACAACGGGGACGTCCTAGAGTCCTTAGTACTGGGCGAGCCAGCGGACTGCTGCTTCGGTTTATCAGGCGAAGTTATAGTTCTGTCGAACGGCGACGTATTGCCTACATCGTCCCAAGAACCTAAGGCAAGCCAATGAGCATGTGCGGCCTGCCTTCTAACAAACGCTTCGAGCGGGACTGTCCAAAATCTGGCGTCGCCAGCTTCCGGCCAGCCCCTCAAGCTAAACATTGGGCGTCATTATCGGAGTCCACGCGTGATTGAACTATTTAGGGCGCATGGACCGAACTACGCAAGTGACGCGGCTCGCCTTGCGGCGAATGGCATCGCCTATGGGAAGGAGTCGTCCGGTTTCCACGATTGGTTGAAGAAGGGGATACCTGAACCGGTCGACCCGACAACAGTGTTCGTGGAGCTTAGATCAACAAAGGTGTTACCCGTCCTTTGGGCCACGGGTGGGTGGGTAGGAATTCCCACTGCATTTATTGCCACGGAAGAAGTTCGCGCCGTGTTCGAAAACCAAAAGGTTACTGGTGTCGAGTGGGCACCCGTACAGATTGTCAAGGTGGCCTCCAAGGGAGCCCGGAAACGTATCCTACAAAAGGGCGAACCAGAAGATTTGATTCTAAAGCGCCGGAACCTCCTGCCTGAAGTTGAGCTGCTTCCATTACTCTGGGGCGCACGCGTGAATGGATTATGCGAGGTTTCACCTGACGCTGGAAGTTGGAACGCAGACACGCCCACCATTCAGCCGTACAGTTTTTCCAAAAGGCCCGACACAGACCTCTTTCGAGCCTCGCGAGCTGGCGAACAATACGGCGGCCACCTGTTCTGTACAAAACGCTTTCGTGAAGTTTGTGAGCACCATAAATTTGTGAACATTGTCTTCACGCCATTCTCCGAGTGGCGGATCAATCAATGGAGTTGAGTGCATGACGCCC
>JBNKCS010000063.1:0-9318 GCA_050287865.1 Rhodocyclaceae bacterium
CGGACGGCACCAGGCTGCTCGGCGTCTTCGCCCTGCAGCAGGCGCTCGTGGATCGCTGGGGGAAGGAGTACCCGGCCAAGCGGGTGCGCGCCTTCGTCGTCGGGCCGGTCAGCGCGGTGACGCCGGAAGGCGCCATCGGCTCCAACCCCGTCGAAAAGGGCGCGATCAATCCGGTGACCGACTGGTGCGGCCGCGGCGGTATGGGTAGCCGGCTGTTCCAGCAGCACAACATCGTCGGCTGCCTGTTCGGCGGCAACTGGGAAGACCCGCATCGTTCGACGACCCGCGACTTCGATCCCTACTTCGTCGAACATTTCGGCGACCGCGCCGTGAAGGTGGACAAGGAAGCGACCGCGAAATACTTTCTCGATCCGAAGACGGGCACCGGCGGCACCTTCGGTTCGAACTACCACGCGATGGGCGACAAGATCCTCAGCTTCAACTACCGCTCGGTCTTCGAGCCAAAGGAGGCACGCCTCAAGCAGCACGCGGCCTTCATCGTCGACCACTACCTAAAGCAGTACAACGAGGAGACGATCGCCACGAAGAGCTTCGAGCATTGCGGCGAGCCCTGCTCGGTGGCGTGCAAGAAGATGAACGGGCGCTACAAGAAGGATTACGAGCCGTACCACGCCCTCGGGCCGCAGGTCGGCATATTCGACCAGCGCGCCGCCGAACTGCTCAACGATCATGCCGACGCGATGGGCTTCGACGCCATCCAGATCGGCGGCATGCTGGCGTGGATCATGGAATGCGTGGCTGACCGGCTTTTCGAGCCGGAAACCTTCGGCTTCCCGCCGCGCGACGCGCTGCGTTTCGACCGCTTCACCGCCGAACGCAGCGAGTTCGACGTCGTCGGCGACAGCATGATCAACGCCCGCTACGCGATGGCGCTGATCGACGCCCTGCTCCGCGACCCGCGTGCCGAAACTTTCCGCCATGGCATCCGCAGCGCCGCGAACGAACTCAACCGCCGCTATCCGGAAACCAGGCCGGGCGAGCGCGCCGTCTATCTCTCGCACGGCGAAGACGGCTGCATGGTGCCGAACCAGTATTTCGTGCCGGGCATGGGCAGCCCGATGCCGATCACGGGCAAGTACTACGTCTATTACGGCGCCAGCGTCGTCGCGCCCGAGGAACTCGGCCGCCGCAACGTGGAGCGCATGGTCTACGAACTCGTGAACGACAACGTCGGCATTTGCCGTTTCCATCGCAAATGGAGCGAGCCGCTGGCCGACGATATCGCGCGGGGACGCTTCGGCCTCGACGTCGATTTCAAGGCACACCATTTCGACCTCGCCCGCCAGATCAACGCGCTCGAAGGCGACAAGAGCGTGCCCTGGGAAACCGAGCGCATGGCCGACATGCTGACCCACTACATGCGCTGGCTCACCGAGGAAGGCAAGTCGGTGGAGAAGCTGTCGAAATGGATTCCGCAAGACGCGGCGGACGCGCAGGCCGGCGCCCGCCACCAGGCACGCCACGACAAGGCCACCGCCAAGGCATTCTGGAAAGCCATCAAGAAGGGACAGGATGCGACCTTCATGACCGGGCCGGACACCATTGCCACCGCATTGACGCCAGCGCAGCAGCGCGCCAAAGCCCCCGACGGTCCCTGAACCGGCGACCGATTGCCGAACGCCAAACCATTCCGCGTTGCAAATGCACAGGGCCATCCGGTGACGGATGGCCCTGCATTCGCGTTACTAACGGCGATCCGCCGTCAGGATTTCAGCATTTGAAGTCGGAGGGCGCGTCGTAGGTCAGGAAAACGAGTTCTGCCCGGCGTCGCGGTCCCCAGCCAGTTGGCAAGGGAGGCTGCCGAGCGGTGCTCGGCCAGTTGAATCTTGCACATCACCTGCCGCGGTTCCACCGCCTCGCACGACACGTCGGTCGAGACGATCCCGCCATAAGGCCCGCACACCTCGTTCAAAACGCCTTGCAATTGCTCCTTGGTCTTCGCGTGACTCAGTGCATCCTGTATCCATGCGCGCATTGTTCTCTCCTGGGGAAAAGTCAAAATTTGTTTTGGGTGCCGTTGCCGTGCCGTGAATTTCGACGCCGACGGAACCGGTGGCGCAACCTTAGCAGTACCTGAGTATTTTTGTCAAGCTCTTGCTGCGACCAGATCGACGGTTGTCACTGAAGGCGAAACAATTCAACTCATACAATGGATGTCACCGATCCAGCAGGTAGCAATCCACCGATAAATCGTGCCGAACAAAAACCAGCCTCCCCAACCGAAAACCCGCATGCCCGCAGGCATCTGGGTGCTGGGCTTCGTCAGCCTGCTGATGGACGTTTCATCGGAACTCATCCACAGCCTGCTCCCCGTTTATCTCTTCACCGCGCTGGGGGTGTCGGCCTTCGTCATCGGCCTGATCGAGGGGGCAGCGGAAGCTACCGCTTTGATTGTCAGGGTCTTTTCTGGCGCCTTGTCCGACTACTGGGGTAAGCGCAAGCCCTTGGCGATCGTCGGCTACGGGCTGGGCGCGTTATCGAAGCCCTTGTTCGCGCTGGCGACCGGGGCCGGCCTGGTCGTCGCCGCCCGCCTGATCGACCGGGTCGGCAAGGGCATACGGGGGGCGCCGCGCGACGCGCTGGTCGCCGACATCACACCATCGGAAATGCGGGGCGCGGCCTTCGGCCTGCGCCAATCGCTCGATACCGTCGGCGCCTTCCTTGGGCCGCTTTTGGCGATGGCGTTGATGCTGCTCTGGGCCAACGATTTCCGGGCGGTGTTCTGGGTCGCCGCGATTCCCGCGTTTCTCGCCGTCGCGCTGCTGGTTTTTGGCGTACGGGAACCGGCTACGCCCGAAGCGGGCGACAAACGCCGCAACCCCATCAGCCGCAACAGTCTGCGCAAACTTTCCTTAGCCTACTGGTGGGTGGTCGGCATCGGCGCCGTCGTCACGCTGGCCAGATTCTCGGAGGCATTCCTGATACTTCGCGCGCAGCAGGGCGGCTTGCCGATCGCCCTGGTGCCACTCGTGTTGATCGGCATGAACGTCGTCTACGCGACCAGTGCCTTCCCCTTCGGTCGGCTCTCCGATTCCATGAGCCGTTACAAACTGCTCGCCTGGGGATTGCTCGTCCTGCTCCTTGCGGACGTCGTGCTCGCCCATAGCGGCCACTGGACGTGGGTCTGGCTGGGAATCAGCTTGTGGGGACTGCACATGGGAATGAGCCAGGGTCTGCTGGCGACCATGGTGGCCGATACGGCGCCGGCCGACCTGCGCGGCACGGCATACGGCTTCTTCAATCTCGTTTCGGGCCTGGCGATGCTCGTCGCCAGCGGCTTGGCCGGACTGTTGTGGGACCGGCTCGGCGCGTCGTTTACCTTCTATGCCGGAGCGGCGTTTTGCGCGGTTGCTTTGCTGGCTATCGCCATTCGCAACCGCCGCTAGTTCGTCCCGCAGTGGCGTACCGCCACGGCTGACTTTTTTGTCCCAACCCACTCCGTGGTGTTGGTTCTTATGAGAATTTTAGAGTTGGTTTTTCATTACTGGAAATTAGATAAGACACCTTCAGTACTTGATCGCTCTTGCACGCCTCCCTCAGGTGCAGAAGAAGTCGGTCCTTTTCGTGTGTGCTTTCCTCAATTCTCTTGATGGCAACACGATGGACTTCAAAAGTACAAAAAGTTTTACAGGCAACATGAAACCAGTCATTCCCGTGAAGGCTAGAAATTTGGCAATCTTTGCCGCACACAATGCATTGAGTCATTTTCTAATCCTAATCAACAGAACCAGGCTCGCGCTTACACAAAGCGGCCAAACCATGAACCCCCGATGGCATCCCCGTACCAACGCCGATTATCCGCCGGCCGGCTGATGGCTTTAGGGCAGAAAACCGTTCTCATCGGCGTACCGCCACGGCTGACTTTTCTCAGTAGCTGCCGGGCGCTGCGAAGTTCTGGAACTTGGTGTACTCGCCGAGGAAGGTGAGCTTGACGGTGCCGGTGGGGCCGTTGCGGTGCTTGCCGATGATGACTTCCGCCACGCCCTTCTCGGTCGTGTCCGGCTTGTAGTACTCCTCGCGGTACATCATCAGGATGATGTCGGCGTCCTGCTCGATGGCGCCGGACTCGCGCAAGTCCGACATCAGCGGCCGCTTGTCGTTGCGCTCCTCTACTTTCCGCGAAAGCTGCGAGAGGGCGATGATCGGCACTTGCAGTTCCTTGGCGAGCGCCTTGATCGAGCGGCTGATTTCCGAGATTTCGGTGGCCCGGTTTTCGTTGTCCTTGGTCGAAGTCATCAACTGGATGTAGTCGATGACGATCAGGCCCAGCTTGCCGCACTGGCGATGCAGGCGGCGGGCGCGGGCACGCAGGTCGGTGGCGTTGATGGCGCCGGTCTCGTCGATGTGGATCGGCGCATCGTGCAGCTTGCCGAGTGCGACGGTCATCTTGTCCCAGTCGTCGTCGGTGAGGCGGCCGTTGCGGGTCCGGGTCTGGTCGAGCCGGCCGACCGAGGACAGCAGGCGGGTGGCGATCTGCGGTCCGGACATTTCCAGGCTGAAGATGGCGACCGGCAGGCGCTGGTCGACGCCGACATGCTCGGCGATGTTGAGGGCGAAGGCGGTCTTGCCCATCGAGGGCCGGCCGGCGACGACGATCATGTCGCCGGGTTGCAGGCCCGAGGTCATCTTGTCGAGGTCGTGGAAACCAGTGGCAACGCCGGTGATGTCGGAAGGATTTTCCTTGTCGTAGAGTTCCTGGATGCGATCCACCACCTGGCCCAGCAGCGGCGTGACGGCTTCGAAGCCCTGTACGGATTTCGCGCCGGCCTCGGCGATCTCGAACACCTTCCGCTCGGCCTCGTCGAGCAGTTGCTTGGCATCGCGGCCGGCGGGGTTGAGGGCGCTGGCGGCGATCTCGTCGCCGACGCCGACCAGCTTGCGCAACACCGCCCGCTCGCGGACGATCTCGGCATAGCGGCGAATGTTGGCCGCCGAGGGGGTGGCGTTGGCGATCTCGCCCAGATAGACCATGCCGCCGGTCTGATCGACCGCGTTGCTCTTTTCGATGGACTCGTAGACCGTCACCACGTCGGCCGGCCGACCCGACTCGACGAGCCTGCGGATGTGGGAGAAGATGCGGCGGTGGTCGTCGCGGTAAAAATCGCCCTCGGCGACGATGTCGGCGATGCGGTCCCAGGCCGAGTTGTCGAGCAGCAGGCCGCCGATCAGCGATTGCTCGGCCTCGATCGAATGCGGCGGCAGCTTGAGCGCGGTGATCTGGGGATCGGGCGCCTGCTGCGCGTTGATCAGTCGAGGCTGGGCCATGCTGTTCTTCTCCCCGTTATTTTTTCTGTAATCAAGCGCGGCAGTCTACTCGCCTCGCCCGCGTCGCGTTGGTGATAAGTCTTGGGAAATACTGTGCGCCGGTGGTGGATACGCGGTGGATAGCTTGTGGGTAAACTGTGGACAATGAAACCCGAAAAAGTTCACGCCCTTTTTTCCCGTCTGCAGGCCGCCGACCCGGCACCGGAAACGGAGCTGCGCTACGGCAGCCCTTATCAGCTGCTGATGGCGGTCATCCTCTCCGCGCAGGCGACCGACAAGGGCGTCAACCGCGCCACCGGCCCGCTGTTCAAGGACGCACCGACGCCCGAAGCCATCGCCGCGCTGGGTGAGGAAAAGCTGGCCGACTACATCCAGACCATCGGCCTCTACCGGACCAAGGCGAAGAACGTGATCGCGATGACGCGTCTGCTGCTGGAGCGCCACGGCGGCGAAGTGCCGCACGATCGCGCGGCGCTGGAAGCGCTGCCCGGCGTCGGCCGCAAGACCGCCAACGTGATCCTCAACATCGTCTTCGGCGAGCCGACCATCGCGGTCGATACGCACATCTTCCGCCTCGCCAACCGCACCGGACTGGCGCCGGGCAAGGACGTGGTCGCCGTGGAAAGGAAACTGCTCAAGGTCGTGCCGGCCGAATTCCGCCGGCACGCCCACCACTGGCTGATCCTGCACGGCCGCTATGTCTGCAAGGCGCGCAAGCCGGACTGTCCGCGCTGTACCATTCGCGACTTGTGCGGTTACCGCGACAAGACGGAAGCCTGAGGACAGCCGATGTTCACCCCCAGCCGCGACGAAGTGCGTCGCTTCCTCGCCGACGCGTGGCGCAAGCGCCGCGAAGGCCTGCCGGCGAGCGCGCTGGAAGTCATGGCGGCGGACATCGCCGCCATGCATCCGGAGTACCACGATCTACTGGCAAGCGGCGAAGAGGCGCTGTCGAGGGAATGGACGCCGGAACAGGGCGAGACCAATCCCTTCATGCATCTCTCGTTGCACCTGGCCATCGAGGAGCAGCTTTCCATCGACCAGCCGCCCGGCATCCGCGCAATCTTCGGCCAGTTGCAGGCACGCCGCGGCGACCGCCACGCGGCGTTGCACGACATCCTGGAATGCCTGGGAGAAACCATCTGGCGCGCCAATCAGGATAAGGCGCCGCCCGACGGCAACGCCTACCTCGACTGCCTGAAACGCGTGGCAAGCCGGTAGGCCCGGCGTACCGCGACGGCTGACCAGCCCGAAGGGCGCAGGACGCCACGCAGTGGCGGTCCCGAGCAACGCGAGGGATGGGGCAACGCCCCACACTTTTTCCGCTCTAGAGCTGCACCGGCGGCGCGACCTTGACCACTTCCTCGATGGTGGTCAGGCCCGCGGCAATCTTCTTGGCGCCGGAAATGCGCAAGGGCATCATGCCCTCGCGCGCCGCCTGTTCGCGCAGGCGGGCGAGATCGACAACGCCGCTACCCGCCTGCTTCTTCAGTTCGGGCGACATCGCCATGATCTCGTAAAGGCCGACCCGGCCCTGGTAGCCGGTCATCCGGCAATCGAGGCAGCCTACCGGATGCTGGAGTGTCGGTGGCATTGTCGCTTTCCACGGCGACACCAGCGCATTCCAGGCTTCCTCGTCCTCGGCGCGCATGCTGCCCGCCTTCTTGCATTTCGGGCAGAGTGTGCGCACCAGGCGCTGCGCCATCACGCCAAGCAGCGTCGATTGCAGCAGGTACGGCGGCACGCCCAGGTCGAGCAGGCGCGTCACCGCGGTCGGCGCGTCGTTGGTGTGCAGCGTGGACAGCACCAGATGGCCGGTCAGCGCCGCCTGGATGGCCATTTCGGCCGTTTCCAGGTCGCGGATTTCGCCGACCATGATGATGTCCGGATCCTGGCGCATCAGCGAACGGATGCCCGACGCGAAGTCCATCCCGATATCGGGCACGACCTGCACCTGGTTGAAGGCCGGCTCGATCATTTCGATCGGGTCTTCCAGCGTGCAGACGTTCACCTCCGGCGTCGCCAGCAGGCGCATCGTCGAATACAGCGTCGTCGTCTTGCCGGAACCGGTCGGGCCGGTCACCAGGATGATGCCGTTCGGCTGCGACGTCATCTGCTTCCAGCGCGCATGATCCTCGTCGGAAAAACCAAGGTCGGCAAAATCGCGCACCAGCACCTCGGGATCGAAGATGCGCATCACCAGCTTTTCGCCGAAAGCGGTCGGCAGGGTCGACAGTCGCAATTCGACCTCCTCGCCGGTCGGCATGCGCGTCTTGACGCGGCCGTCCTGCGGACGGCGCTTTTCCACGACGTCCATGCGGCCGAGAATCTTGATCCGGCTGGTCATGGCGTTGAGCACTTGCATCGGGATCTGGTACACCTGATGCAGCACGCCGTCGATGCGGAAACGGACGATGCCGATGTCGCGCCGCGGCTCGACGTGGATGTCCGAAGCGCGCTGCTCGAAGGCGTACTGCCAGAGCCAGTCGACGATCAGCACCACGTGCTGGTCGTTGGCGTCGAGCGAAGTCTTCGACTTGCCGAGCTCGACCAGTTGCTCGAAACTGGATATGCCGGAGCTCGCCACATCGCCGCGCGCCAGCGCCTTCTTGACCGACTTGGCCAGGTTGTAGAACTCGACCTGGTAGCGCGCGATGTCGTCCGGATTGGCGATCACGCAGCGGATGCTCTTCCTCAGGATAGGCTCTAGCTCTGCCATCCAGGCCTTCTGAAATGGTTCGGAGGTGGCGATCACCACCTCGCTCGACGTCACGGCCACCGGCAGGATGCGAAAGCGCGTCGCGTACGCGTTCGACATCACTTCGGTTACGGCCGAAAAGTTGATCTTCAGCGGATCGATGTGGAAGTACGGCAGGCCGCACCACTTGGCCAGCCATTCGGCCAGGAAGTCGAGGTCGAGTAAGCGATGGGGCGAAGCCGGACTCTTCCAGCGCTGTTCGGCGATGACGATCAGCGGATGGATGTCGCCCCGGAAGTAACGCCGCTCGCGCTTGAACTTTTCGGCGACGTCCGAAGCGACCAGGCCCTCGGCCATCAGGGCGTCGACGATCTCCGGCAGGTTCAGACGGCGTTCATGTTCCTCAACGGGTTTTGCGGCTTTGTTCATCGTCAATGCCCTCGATTTCGCGACGATTCTACCCCCGGTGATTGTTCAGATAGGCAAGGTGGCGTATCGCCATGGCTGACTTTTGCGGCGGCATCGTAGAATCTGCCAGCCGCGCCGTGCCGGCCGTCATCGAACCGAGCCCCGATGAAGCCCTCTCCCTTTGCCCGCCTGCTGCTGCTCTGCTTGCTCCTGCCCGCGCTTGCCGTGGCCGACGAGCACACGCGATTCATCGACGAGATGGCCACCGTCCACCCGGACGAGACCGGCGCGCTGATTCTGGAGCGCGGCGAGGACGCCCTGCTGGCGCGCGCCTGGCTGGCCGACCACGCCCATGAGTCGATCGAAGTCCAGTACTTCATCTGGAGCACCGACAACATCGGCATCCTGGCCGCCGAAGCCTTGCTGCGCGCGGCAGAGCGCGGCGTGCGGGTGCGCGTCATCGTCGACGACCTGCTGATCGACGCGCCCGACCAGTCCCTGCTCGCCCTCGCCCGCCATCCCAGGGTCGAGATCCGCATCTACAACCCGAAGCACTCAGTCGGCACTCCGCTGCACAAACGGCTGCTGAACGTGGTCACCGACTTCCGGGGCGTCAACCAGCGCATGCACGACAAAACTTTCATGGTCGACGGCAAGGTCGCCATCACCGGCGGACGCAACATGGCCGACGAGTATTTCGACTTCGACCATGAATACAACTTCCGCGACCGCGATGTCCTGCTGGTGGGCAAGGCGGTCGGCGCCATGCGCGGGAGTTTCGAGCGCTTCTGGCAGAGTCCGCTGACGGTGGCGGTGGAATCGCGCCTGAACGGGCTGGGCCTGTTCCAGAAGCACGTCACCATCGACGACACGGCCGTCGTGACCGTCTATCGTGATCTCCACGCCTACGCCGCGGCGCCGGAAAA
>JBNKCS010000064.1:0-9095 GCA_050287865.1 Rhodocyclaceae bacterium
GCACCACGAGCCAGGCCGAGCGCAGGATCAGGAGGGCGACCAGCAGCGACAGCAGCGGATCGATCGGCGTCCAGCCGGTCAGCCACACCACGATACCCGCTGCGATGGCAGCCACCGACCCGAGTACGTCGCCCAACACATGCAGGAAGGCTCCTCGCACGTTCAGGTTGTCCTGGCCGTGCGAAAGCAGCCAGGCGACGAAGAGATTGACACCCAGCCCCACCATCGCGACCGCACTCACCAACACGCCGTCGATGGGACGGGGCGACGCGAAGCGCGACCACGCCTCGAATCCGATTCCGGCCACCACGACCAGCATCGCCAGCGCGTTGATCAGCGCCGCAAAAAGTTCGACACGACCGTAACCATAGCTGTGTCGCATCGAAGGTAGTCGCGCCGCCATCCAGGCCGCCAGCAGCGCCAGCCCAAGCGCTGCGCCGTCGGTGACCATGTGCCCGGCATCGGCCAGCAACGCCAGCGAACCGCCCTGCCAGCCGGCAATGGCCTCGACCAGCGCGAAACCCCAAGTGAGCAGGAGTGCGACGATCAGGCGACGGCGCTGGTCGGGAGTATCGGCGCTACCGTGGGAATGGTCGTGATCGTGCATGTTCAGCAGCAGGCTTTCCCTTTGGCTGTTGTCGAACAACCGCAACTGCCGAGCGGTTCAGCGGCCGAAGTCAGGCCTGATGGAGCCGGTTCCGGCTTCGATTCTTCATCGAACGCGGCATCCAGCATCTGTCCGGCCTCGTCGCGCAGGTGGCGGGCGATGTCGACAACCATGTCGATCTGCTCCTCCGTCACGCCATAGCCGCGCAGCCTTTCGATCTGGCACAAGCCCTTTTTCGGATGGTTGGCTGCGATGTTCGCGGCGAGCGAAACCATGGCGACGATGGAAGGATGCAAAGGGGAATCCGTCATGAACATCTCCCTGATTCAGTGTCCTGTGTCTGCGACGCCAATGCATCGGCATCCACATAGCGCTCGATTCGCACCAACGCCATATCGCCGATCTTTTCGGTGGACACCTGGAGGGCGCGGTATCCGGGTGCTCCGGCCTTCCGGACCGGCAAGGTGGCGACAACTGCGTAGTGCGCCACGCCGGTTGCCAAGGTATCTGCGATGGCACCCTTGATCGTGCAGTTCTCGCAATTGACGTCCGCGCCACAG
Source organism: Rhodocyclaceae bacterium (assembly GCA_050287865.1). Taxonomy (GTDB): domain Bacteria; phylum Pseudomonadota; class Gammaproteobacteria; order Burkholderiales; family Rhodocyclaceae; genus Fen-999. Next base: position 1,168 of record JBNKCS010000064.1, read on the forward strand.
CCAGCCACCGAGAACGAATGGAGGCAGTCGAAGACCTGACCGCCCCGATGACCTTCGACCTGTCGCAGTTCCTTGTCGAACAAGTCGAGCGCTTGCTGGTTGGCGGTAATCACCTGTCTCGGATTCCCCTGCATGAGAAGAACTGGCGCCTCGATAGCATCAACGAGCCGGCGGGAAGTGGAGGGCTCCTTTGCGTTCGCCCGACAATCGTCGGTGCCTGCAGCCGGAACGGCGCCATCGATCACCCCGTCGGCATGGCGATCCATTTTGAGTGCCGCACCGCGACGGACCAGCTTTCCCACCTCGATGGCGGCGAGAATCGCTGCCCCGTCGGCCCCCTGCAATCGAGCCTCGGCGGTGTGATAGTCGAGGCAGGGCTGGCAATTGGCCGTAATCGACGCCCCGATGGCAACGAGTTCCCTGGTCATTTCGTCAAGCATGTTGATCTTCCTGGTGGCATACCGGATTGGTACCCTCATTGGACGAACGACAGGGAGCAATGGATACGGTCATGCCCGATTCGGTTTCGGCGTGCAGCAAAGCACCCCGGCTTCCCGGTAGTGGAGTTCGCAATGGGTCTCAATCGCCTGCTTCATCGCTTGTCGGGCCCGATGCAGGCGGATCTTGGCATTACCGACGCTGATCCCGGCGTCACGGGCGATTTCGACCGTAGTCCTATCCAGTACATCGGCTTGTACCAGCACTTGCCGCTGGGGCGCAGATAGCGTGCCGAGCAGATTTTGCATGCAACGACTCATTTGCTTGCCTTCAATCGGGTCCGGCTCCGCGGATGCGGCAGGCTCCTCGGATCGCGGGAAGTCAGTCACATCGCGTGCCTGCTTCCGCAGACGGTCGTGCGCCAAGTTGACCGCGATGCGGTGCAGCCAAGTGCCGAGCCCCGCCTCGCCGCGAAAGCCCTCAATCGCCGCCAGGGCGCGCAACAGTGTTTCCTGGACCAGATCCTCTGCCTCGACCGACTCGACCAGCCGCGACAGCACGGCGACCAGTCGGGCGCGATGGGAAGGAAAGACCGTCAGGAGTTCATCTCTCGTCATGTCTGTCTTCCACTCAGGCTGCTCGTTCATACCAGTCCTTGCTGGCATTGACGACTTTCACCACCAGCAGCATCACCGGCACTTCGATCAGCACACCGACGACAGTAGCCAACGCGGCGCCGGACTCGAAGCCGAACAGGCTGATCGCGGCAGCGACGGCCAGCTCGAAAAAGTTCGACGCGCCGATCAGCGCCGACGGGCAGGCGACATTGTGCTTCTCGCCGACGGCACGGTTGAGCCAGTAAGCCAGCGCCGAGTTGAAAAAGACCTGGATCAGGATCGGTACCGCCAGTAGCGCGATGATCAGCGGCTGCTCGATGATGGCCTTGCCCTGGAAGGCGAACAGCAGCACCAGCGTGGCGAGCAACGCAGTGATGGACCACGGGCCGATCCTTTCCATCATGGCGTCGAAATGCGCCTGACCTTTCGAGAGCAGCGACTTGCGCCAGAGTTGCGCCAGGGCCAACGGAATCACGATATAGAGGACGACGGAAGTGAACAGCGTGTCCCACGGCACCGTGATAGCGGAGATGCCGAGCAGCAATCCGACGATGGGAGCGAAGGCGAAGATCATGATCGTATCGTTCAACGCCACCTGCGAGAGCGTGAACAGCGGGTCGCCATTGGAGAGCCGGCTCCAGACGAACACCATCGCGGTACACGGTGCGGCGGCGAGCAGGATCAGGCCGGCGATGTAGCTGTCGAGCTGGTCGGCGGGCAACATCGGCGCGAACAGGTTGCGCACGAACAGCCAGCCGAGGAAAGCCATGGAGAACGGCTTCACCAGCCAGTTCACGAACAGCGTCACACCGATGCCGCGCACGTGCTGCTTCACTTCGTGCAAAGCCCCGAAGTCGACCTTCACCAGCATCGGGATGATCATCACCCAGATCAGCAGACCGACAGGCAGATTGACTTGCGCCACCTCCATGCGGCCGAGCGCCTGGAACGGCGCTGGGAGGAACTGGCCGAGGGCGATGCCGATGACGATGCAGAGAAAGACCCAGAGCGTCAGCCAGCGCTCGAAGAAACTCATCGGCGCGCCGGCGGCAGCCTTGGCGGTGACTTCGCATTGGGCGCTCATGGCTTCATAACCCTTGATCGCGCAAGTGCCCGATCTGGTCGATCTCGTGCTTGATGGCCAGGGCATCGAGCCTGCCCAGCGGCAGATTGATGAACAGGGAAATCCGCCGGTTCAACTCTGTAAAGGCTTTGGCAAAGGCTTTGCGCTTGTGCTCGTCGTCGCCCTCGACGGCGGCCGGATCTTCGACGCCCCAGTGCGCCGTCATCGGCTTACCTGGCCAGACCGGACAAACTTCACCGGCCGCGTTATCGCACACGGTGAACACGAAATCGAACGGCGGCGCGCCCGTGGCGGCAAACTCGTCCCAACTCTTGCTGCGCAGGTCGGCGACTGGCAGACCCTGCCGCTCGAGCAGTTCTACGGCAAACGGGTTGACCTGGCCGGCCGGATGGCTGCCGGCGCTGAAGGCATGGAAGCGGCCTTGGCCGGTGTGGTTGAGAATGGCCTCGGCGAGAATGCTGCGGGCCGAATTGCCGGTGCAGAGAAACAGGACGTTGAAGACGCGGTCGGTCATGACGGGTTCCGATCAAGTTGAACTGGCAAGGGGGCGCCGCCGCTTGGCGACAGTATCGACCTGCTGCGTTTTCGGCAAACATTGCCCGCCCTGGCAGCAGTTGTCGGTGAGATAGGCGATCAGGTCGTCCATCGCCGTAAAGTTGGTCGAGTAGTAGATGAAACGGCTTTCCTGGCGCGAGGCGACCAGTCCGGCGCGGACGAGCTGGGCGACATGGAACGACAGTGTCGCCGCCGGAACGCCGATGGCATCGGCAATCGCGCCGGCATTCATGCCCTCCGGACCCGCCTCGACAAGCAGGCGAAAAATCCCGAGGCGGGTTTCCTGGGCCAGTGCGGCGAGCTTCTCGACGGCTTGCAAGGTGTCCATACGACATTTCCAGAAATATCGAAATATTGGACATTGTAACCCGCAATCGCGGCCCGTCAAGGGTGCGGAATGCCGCGCGGCGGCGTTCCGGTCAATCCTGGGTATCGTCGCGCGAAGACGTGTCAGGGTAGCGCCGGCACGCTGCCCGCAGGAAGTCCATCTGCTTGCGAAAGTTGCTGCAACCTTCGCACATGAGCAAGTGCATCTCCAGGCGGACGCGCTCGGCGACCGTCAGCTTGCGGTCCTGACCTTCCGAAAGCAGATGGGTAACTTCCTTGCAGGTCAGCATGACGAAGCTCCAGCGGCGAACCAGTTTTGCTCCAGGCAGCGACGCAGGCCGTTGCGCGCCCGGTGCAGGATGACGTGGCAATTGCTGATGCTGATCTTCAGCTCGGCACAAACCTCGTCGGTGTCGAACTCCAGAAACTCGCGCATCATGAAAACGCGCGCCGTATTGGCCGGCAGATGCTTGAGGCAGGCCTCGAACACCGCCCAGAACTGTTCCTGTCCCAGCGCCGCCTCGGGGTCGCCCCAGGCGGCCGGCCTCTTTCCGGGACTCCAGTGCGCGTTGGACTTGAACAGGCTGTCGAAGGTCTCGTCCATCGCCTCTTCTTCCGCCGACAGCGAAGAAACGTTCACCGAACGGCTGCGCTGGCGAATGGCATCGACGATCTTGTTGCGCAGGATTGCGAACACCCAGGTCTTCAGCGCCGCCCGGCCCTCGAACTTCCGCTTGCCGTCCAGCGCCGCCGCCAGCGCTTCCTGCACCACATCCTCGGCCGCCGCGTCGTCGCGCAGCTGCAGTCCGGCGAAGCGCAGCATGTCGCGCCGGATCGCCTCCAGTGAATCGGAGTCGAAGCAGTCGTTCACGCCGACGCCCGTGCCGCCTCGATATCGGTTCGGCCTGCACCCCCGCGCAGACCGGCTCTGTCCTCCAACCCGCTCATCGCACCTCCTCTTTCCGCGAAAGCGTATTGTTTCACGAAGCGACGGCGCGGCGCGTACCGCGAGCGGTATCCCGAGAAACGACAACGCACACCTCCTCCTTGAACGACCCGACGGCGAAAAGCCCGGGCTGATCATTAGTCGTTCGGGTGCCGAAAATACTTACACCGATCAGGCCGTCATCCGCCTCGTTACCGGATAGCCACGGCATTGTTTGGCGTGCCGTCAGCGACCGCTCACAGTGGAGGGGGCCCCACGCAGTGGGGGCGCCAAGCAACGGCCTTTGGCCGTTGCGCGCCATGGGCAAAGGGACGAACCACCGCCGGCCGGCGGTGGTTTGACCGCGAGCGGGATGCGCGACGCCATCACCAAACCCGCGATCACCGCATCCGCCTACGCGGTCGCATCCCCGCAAGCGGGGCCCCTGCTCAGCGCTACGGCGTCGCCTGACTTTTGGCGATGAGCCGGTTCCGGCCTTAAGTCGGTGTTAACTGTCCCTGCGCGAACATGCTGACGCGTCGAGGCCCTCACGCAATAGGCGCGATGAGGGAAGAGAGACGGCCAAACTCACATTTCAGGAATCCATGATGAAAAAAGAACTCCTTGTACTCGCCATGATCACCCTTAGCCTTGCCGCTTGTGGCAAAGGTCAGGAACAAGCCGCAGCCGACGCTCCGCGTTCCGAGTCGGACGTCGCCAAGGCCGAAGCGGCCAAACTGGCGCCCGTTGTCGCCCCTGCCGCGATGCCGGCCGCTACTGAAGCTGCCGCCCCGGCTGCCGCTCCCGCCGGCGAACCCGCCGCTGCCGCTCCGGCCGCTGCGCAGGATTCCGCCGACAAGCCGAAGCAATAAGGCCTGTTCCCGGAAGAATCGCGCCAAGTCCGGCTTGACTCGGAACGCTGCGGATTTCCCGCAACGGCAAGACGATGCGCAATGCCGCCTCAATGCACAGGAGATGAGCTCATGAACCGAACCTTCGTTGCACTGCTGGCAACATCGACGCTGTTCCTTCTCGGTACGGCCCAGGCCGCCGACGAAGCGCCAGCCGATCAACAGCAGTCAAGCGCCGAAGGCACCGATGCGACGCAGGATTCCGCATCGGAAGTTCAGGCTCCGGCGGAAGCCACGTCGAGCGGCGAGGCACCTGCGTCGAACAACGACTAGCCGAACCGAAACGCGAGCAAAGAGCGGGGCGAAAGCCCCGCTTTTGCATGGCACGGCAATTTGTTCAGCCCGCCGGCCGGGCTTTGGCTACTATGGCGCCACCATGAAACTGCTGCTCGCCGAAGACGATCCCATGATTGGCGCCAGTGTCCAGAAGGGCCTGGCGCAGGCCGGATATGGCGTCGATTGGTGCCGCGACGGCGAAGCAAGCAAGAGGGCCTTGAGCGACGGGCACTACGCCCTGCTGCTGCTCGATCTCGGCTTGCCGCGCCAGGACGGCTTGTCGGTCCTGAAGTGGTTGCGAAAAACCGGTAATGACATACCCGTGCTGATCGTTACGGCTCGCGATGCCGTCCCCGACCGCGTTGCCGGCCTCGACCTGGGAGCCGACGACTATCTGGTCAAACCGTTCGACCTCGATGAGCTGAGTGCCCGCATCCGCGCCCTGATCCGGCGGCACGCCGGACGCAGCCGGCCGGAAATGGAAGCCGGCGCGCTGAGCCTGAACCCGGTCACCCGCGTGGTGCAGCTCGACGGCCAGCCGGTGCCGGTCTCGCAAAAGGAATTTGCCCTGCTCGAAGCGCTGATGCAGAGACCCGGCAGCGTCCTCTCCCGCAAGGAGATCGAAGAGCGGCTTTACGGCTGGGGCGAGGAAATCGGCAGCAACGCCATCGAGGTGCACATCCACAACCTGCGCCGCAAGCTCGGCGCCGACCGTATCCGCAACGTGCGCGGCATCGGCTATATGGTGTCTGTCGATTGAGCTGATCACTATTCGATCATGAGTTCAATTCGCAACCGCCTCCTGCTCTGGCAGATCAGCGCCCTGATCGTCACCGGTTTGCTGGTGGGCTATGTTGCCTACGTGCTGGCCTGGAGCGGCTTCAACGAGGTACGCGACTACACCCTCGAACAAGTCGCCTATTCCATTCTGCGCCACGGTGTGGAACCGGATGCCGACGGCAACGAAAAGGACAAACGCGACCAGGGCCAGTTTCTCAGCCAGATATGGACCGGCAAAGGCAAGCTTGCCTACGCCTCCCGCGCGACGCCGGCGCTGCCGCCGCAGGAGCCGGGAACCAGCATCGTTCACTGGGAAGGTGTCGAATGGCACACCTTCACAATGAAGAAAGGCGGCCTGACCATCCAGGTCGCCAACACCACCGAGAACCGGGCCGCCATGTTCGGCCGCATCGCCCCGTGGTTGCTGTTGCCGCTGTCGGTTCTGGTGGCCTTCCTGGGCGGCTTGATCTGGATTGCCGTCGGTCGCGCCCTGCATCCGCTGGAGCGGGTGCGAAAGGAAATCGGCGCGCGTGGAACAGCCCACATGGAAGAACTGGCCACCACCGATCTACCCGACGAAGTAATGCCGTTGGTCGCAACGCTCAACGAACTTCTCGCCCGGCTACGGCGCAGCATGTCTCTGCAACGGCAGTTCACCGCCGACGCCACCCACGAATTGCGTACACCGCTGACCGCCGTCCGGCTTCAGGCCCAGATCGCCCAGCGAGCGGCGACGAAAGCGGAGCGCGACGAGGCGTTTCGGAAACTTGTCGGGGGTATCGACCGGGCGGCACACATGGTCGACCAGTTGCTGCAACTGACCCGGCTGGAGCCCGATGCAACACCCATCGGTTTCACGCCGGTTTCTCTGGGCGATCTGGTGCGCGAAACGGTATCGTCATTTCAGAATCAGGCCCGGTCGAAGAACATCGACCTTGGCCTGGGCAATTGCGACGAGGTATCGATCGTCGGCGACGGCGCCAGCTTGCGCGTCATGCTGAACAATCTCGTCGCCAACGCCCTGACCCATTGCCCCGCCGGCAGCCGGGTCGACGTTGAGTTGCGCCGCGCCGATACCATGGCCGAATTGCGGGTGAGCGACAACGGTCCGGGCATTCCCGCCGATCAAAAGCAGCGGGTTTTCGACCGCTTCTTCCGGCTCACCGGAACCGACACCGTCGGCAGCGGCCTCGGCCTCGCCATCGTTCGTCAGGTCGTCGAATTGCACCACGGCGCCATCGCGATGAACGATGCGCCCGGCGGCGGCCTGCTGGTGCTAGTGGAGCTGCCGATCACAGGAAAGGCGGGCTAGGCAGCTGGATCAGGCGATGCCGGCCGTTCCCCGGCGTACCGCCACAGCTGACTTTTCCAAAAGGTGCTGGGCGCCTCTCAAATGTTCCGCGTCTGTTTGATCACGTCGTGAGCCAGTTGGATCTCTTTCGTCTTTTCCGTCGCCATGGCGATCATGTCCGCCGGCAGTCCCTGGCCGATCAACTTGTCCGGGTGGTACTGGCTGATCAGCTTGCGATAGGCGCGCTTGATTTCCTGGTCGGTATTGTCCTTCGTCACCCCCAGCGCCTTGTACGCATCGTCCAGCGCCGTCTCCGTGCTGGGCTGCCCGCCCATGAAGCGGGACTGGTTCAGCACCATCTCCATCAACTGCCTGAACTCGGACGGCGCATAGCCGAGACGCCCGGCAATGTCCATCAGCAGCGCCTCTTCCGCAGAGTGCAGGTGGCCGTCCACCAGCGCCATCGTCATCAGATAGACCAGCAGCGTCTGCTTCAGATGCCGGGTATGGCCGCACACCGAAAGGAAGCGCGCGTAGACCGGCCCGATGTCGAACTCCGGCGCGGCGCCCCGCTTGAACAACTCGATCGCCTGCAGGCGATGCTCGGGCGTCATCCCCAACTGCCGCATCATCTCCTCGGCGTGCGCAATCTCCTCCGGTGAAATGCGCCCGTCCGCCTTCGCCAGCCTGCCCATCGAGACGAACATCGTTTCGAGGAAAACGG
>JBNKCS010000065.1:0-8993 GCA_050287865.1 Rhodocyclaceae bacterium
GAGACCAGCGAGCCGCCAAGCCATACCGCGGCGGCAGCCGTCAGCCAGTGGCCGTAGCGCGTCATGACGTCGACCGGCGTGACGGCGTCGGCCCGGTTGGCAATGCGCGGAACGAGGATCAGGCAGAGCAGGGCGAGTGCGGCCAGCGACGACAGGTGCGCCAGCAGGGCCCGGCGGGAAACCCGGTGCAGGAAGTCGCCCAGCAGCAGGGCCAGTGCGGGGAACAGCGGCAGGATGTAGGACGGCAGCTTCGAGTGCGAGAGGCTGAAGAAGACAAATACCACCGCGCACCAGAGCAGCAGGAAGCGTCGCGCCTGGAATTCAGGCATCGCCCGCCGGGGCCAGGCCTGAGCAAGGCTCTGCACGGCCATGGCCGTCCAGGGCAGTGCGCCGAGCAGCAGGATCGGGATGAAGAACCAGACGGGCTCGTCGCGGCGATGCACTGTCGTCAGAAAGCGCTCGAAGTGTTCGTGGATGAAGAAGAAGCGCGGGAACTCCGGATTCGCCATCGACACGGCGACGAACCACGGGGCGGCGATCAACAGGAACAGCGGCACACCGCGCAGGAACTCGAAGCGGCGCCAGGGCGACCAGTCGCGGTTCAGCAGCGAGTAAAGGACGAGGGTGCCGCCGGTCAGGACGAGGGCGACGATGCCCTTGGAAAGCACGGCCAGCGCCAGTCCGGCCCAGGCCGCCAGCATCCAGCGTCGGTTTCCCTCCTGCGCCAGCAGGAAACCGAACACGGCGACCTCAAGGAAGAAGGCCAGCCCCATGTCCAGCGTGTTCAAATGGGCCATGGCGAGATAGAGCAGCATGCTGGCCAATGTCGCCCCGGCAAGGGCGCCTGCCGTGGGGCCGAACAGCCGGCGGCCGGCGAACCAGGCGAGCAGGACGCCGAGGAAACCGGTAAGCGCCGGCCACAGACGGGCCGTCCATTCATTGGCACCGAAGGCGTCGTAGGCCGCAGCCGTCGCCCAATACTGCAGGGGCGGCTTTTCGAAGTACTTGATTCCGTTGAGGCGCGGCGTGATCCAGTTTCCGCTCAGGGACATTTCACGCGCGATTTCCGCGTAGCGACCCTCGTCCGGCTTGACCAGCTTGCGGTAGTCCAGCGTGCCGAACCAGAGCAGCGCCAGCGCGAACAGGGCAATCAGGATGGCCCCCCTGCGGCCCCGGATGCTCATCGGGCGACTCGCATCACTGGCAGGGGCGGGCAGGCATTTCGCATCGAATTTTCCAGGCAGGGACGAAAGGCGACTACCGTCTCAATTGCGGCATTGCAAGGGCTTCTGTAGGATTATACCTTTTACACATTAAGGCCATCGTTACCCCGATGCGCCGCGATCGGAAACCTCATGCAACCCGTTTCGAAGTCCGTCAAACTGGCCAACGTCTGCTACGACATCCGCGGTCCGGTGCTCGAGCGCTCCCGCCAGATGGAGGAAGAGGGCCACAAGATCATCAAGCTGAACATCGGCAATCTCGCCTCGTTCGGCTTCGATGCGCCCGAGGAAATCCAGCAGGACATGATCCGCAACCTGCCGGAGTCGGCGGGATATGTGGATTCCAAGGGCATTTTTTCCGCCCGCAAGGCCGTGATGCACTACACCCAGGAAAAGCACATCAAGGGTGTCGAGCTCGACGACATCTATCTTGGCAACGGCGTTTCCGAGTTGATCGTCATGGCCATGAACGCGCTGCTGAACAACGGCGACGAGGTGCTGGTGCCGGCGCCCGACTACCCGCTGTGGACGGCGGCTGTCAGTCTTTCCGGCGGTACGCCGAAACACTACCTCTGCGACGAGGCGAAAGAGTGGCAGCCGGACTTCGACGACATCGAGCGCAAGATCACGCCGAAGACGCGCGCCATCGTCGTCATCAACCCCAACAACCCGACCGGAGCGCTCTATCCAGAGGAAGTGCTGCTGAAGGTGATCGCGCTGGCGCGCAAGCACGGCCTGATCATCTATGCCGACGAGGTTTACGACAAGGTGCTCTACGAGGGGGCGACCCACACGTCGATCGCCTCGCTTGCCGACGATGTGCTGATCGTGACTTTCAACGGCCTGTCCAAGAACTACCGCTGCTGCGGCTACCGGGCCGGCTGGATGGTGGTATCCGGCGACAAGCGGTTGGCGACCGATTACATCGAGGGCCTGAACATGCTGGCCTCGATGCGCTTGTGCGCCAACGTACCGGGCCAGTATGCGATACAGACGGCGCTGGGCGGTTACCAGAGCATCAACGACCTGGTGGCGGAAGGCGGTCGCATGCGCCGGCAGCGCGATCTCGCCCACCAACTGATCACCGCCATTCCCGGCGTGACCTGCGTCAAGCCGAAGGCCGCGCTCTACATGTTCCCTCGCCTCGATCCGACCGTGTATCCGATTGAGGACGACCGCCAGTTCATTCTCGAACTGCTGGAGGAAGAGCGGGTGCTGCTGGTGCAGGGTACCGGCTTCAACTGGCCGGCCACGGACCATTTTCGTCTGGTCTTCCTGCCGCACGAAGAGGATCTGCGCGAGGCCATCGGCCGCATCGCCCGCTTCCTCGAACACTACAGAAAACGTCACGGCAACTGAAGAGAATCCATCAATGAAACCCATCAACGTAGGCCTGCTCGGCATCGGCACCGTTGGCGGCGGCACCTGGGCGGTGCTGACGCGCAACCAGCAGGAAATCACCCGTCGCGCCGGCCGGCCGATCCACATCAGCGTCGTCGCCGACAAGAACCTCGCGCTCGCCCGCAACGTCACGGGTGGCGCCTGCAGGGTGACCGACGATGCCTTTTCGGTGGTCGCCGATCCCGATGTGGACATCGTCGTCGAACTGATCGGCGGTTGCGGCGTGGCCAGGGAACTGGTGCTGAAGGCCATCGAGAATGGCAAGCATGTCGTCACCGCCAACAAGGCGCTGCTGGCGGTGCATGGCAACGAGATCTTTGCCGCGGCGCAGAGCAAGGGCGTCATGGTGGCTTTCGAGGCCGCGGTGGCCGGCGGCATTCCGATCATCAAGGCGCTGCGCGAAGGACTGACCGCCAACCGCATCGCCTGGATTGCAGGCATCATCAACGGCACCACCAATTTCATCCTTTCCGAGATGCGCGACAAGGGGCTGCCTTTCGATGTCGTGCTCAAGGAGGCGCAGCGACTAGGCTACGCCGAGGCCGACCCGACGTTCGACGTCGAGGGCGTCGACGCCGCGCACAAGCTGACCATCATGTCGGCCATCGCCTTCGGCATTCCGATGCAATTCGAAAAGGCGCACATCGAGGGCATCAGCAAGCTGGAGGCCGAAGACATCAAGTACGCCGAACAGCTCGGCTACCGCATCAAGCTGCTCGGCATCACGCGCCGGGCGGAGCACGGCATCGAACTGCGCGTACATCCGACGCTGGTTCCGGCCAAGCGCCTGCTCGCCAACGTCGAGGGCGCGATGAACGCCGTGCTGGTCAAGGGCGATGCCGTTGGTTCGACGCTCTACTACGGCAAGGGCGCCGGCGCCGAGCCGACCGCCAGTGCCGTGATTGCCGATCTGGTCGACGTGACGCGCATGCACACGGCCGATCCCGAGAACCGCGTGCCGCATCTCGCCTTCCGGCCCGACGCCGTGGCCGACATTCCGGTGCTGCCGATGGCCGAGGTACAGACCAGCTATTACCTGCGTTTGCGCGTCCTGGACAAGCCCGGCGTGCTGGCCGACATCACGCGCATACTCGCCGACCAGCAGATCTCCATCGATGCGGTATTCCAGCGTGAGCCGGAAGAGGGTGAAGGTGAAACCGACCTCATCATGCTGACCCATCTTTGCTACGAGAAGGCCGCCGATGCGGCCATCGCCAGGATCGAGTCGCTGCCGGCCGTGAAGCGCAGGGTGATCCGGCTGCGTCTCGAGGAACTGGGCTGATGCGCTACGTTTCGACGCGCGGCAATTCCGATCTTCCGGAATTCTGCGACATCCTGCTCGGCGGGTTGGCGCCCGACGGCGGCTTGTATCTGCCCGAGTCTTATCCGCAGGTGAGCGCGACCGAACTCGCCGAGTGGCGCGAGCTTCCCTACGCGGCGCTGGCCTTGCGCATCCTCCAGAAGTTCATCACCGACATTCCGGCCTGCGATCTCAAGTCGATCGCGGACCGCACCTACACGGCGCGGACTTATAGCCATTGTCGGCCGGGGCGGGACGCCGACGACATTACGCCGCTGACCACGCTGGAGCCCGGCTTCCATCTTCTCGAACTGTCCAATGGCCCGACGCTGGCCTTCAAGGACATGGCGATGCAACTGCTCGGCAATCTGTTCGAGTACGTGCTGGACAAGCGCGGTGAGGAAATCAACATCCTCGGCGCCACCTCGGGCGATACCGGTTCGGCAGCGGAATACGCGATGCGCGGCAAGCACGGCGTGCGCGTGTTCATGCTCTCGCCGGAAGGCAAGATGAGCGCCTTCCAGCGTGCGCAGATGTATTCGCTGCCCGACGCGAATATCCACAACATCGCCATTCGCGGCATGTTCGACGACTGCCAGGACATCGTCAAGGCAGTGTCGAACGACGCCGTCTTCAAGGCGAAGTACAAGATCGGCGCGGTCAATTCGATCAACTGGGCGCGCGTCGTTGCGCAGGTGATCTACTATTTCAAGGGCTGGTTCGAGGCGACCCGGTCGAACGACGAGCAGGTGTCATTCTGCGTGCCGTCGGGCAATTTCGGCAACATCTGCGCCGGCCACATCGCGCGGATGATGGGACTGCCGATCCGTCGCCTGGTTCTCGCCACCAACGAGAACGACGTGCTCGACGAGTTCTTCCGCACCGGCGTTTACCGGCCGCGCCGGACCGCGGAGACCTACGTTACTTCAAGCCCGTCGATGGACATTTCGAAGGCCTCGAATTTCGAGCGCTTCATTTTCGATCTGGTCGGCCGCGATGCGGCCGTTGTTCGCGAGCTGTGGAACAAGGTCGACGCGGGCGGCAGCTTCGACCTCAACGGAACCCCGTTCATCGCACGTTTGCCCGAATTCGGTTTTGTCTCGGGACGGAGCACCCACGCCGATCGGCTGGCGACCATCCGCGACGTCTGGCAGCGTTACGACACGATGATCGATACCCACACCGCCGATGCCGTCAAAGTGGCGCGGGAACATCTCGAGTCCGGTGTGCCGATGGTGGTGCTGGAAACGGCTCAGCCGGTGAAGTTCTCGGAAACGATCGTGGAAGCGCTGGGCCGCGAGCCGTTGCGACCGGCTGACTTCGTCGGTATCGAAGACCTGCCGCAGCGCGTCGAAGTCATGGATGCCGACGCCGACGCGGTGAAGGCGAGCATTGTCAAATTTTGTGTCTGAGGAGTTTGCGGGACGCAAATTCCCGCGCGGGCATGACGCCCGTCGGGTCTGCGGTCAGAGGTAGATTACTGCGGGGAATACCGTGACTGCCAGTGCCAGCACCAGCCATTCCAGATTGTGTCTGGCGAGAAAACCGGTGAAATGCAAGACCAGCACGGTGATGGCGACGATGTAATAGAGGATGAACAGCATCTCGTCATTCTCGCTTTCTGTACGGCCCTGTCAACGATGATTGGCGGAGAGGGCGGGATTCGAACCCGCGTTAGGCTATGAACCTAAACACGCTTTCCAGGCGTGCGACTTAAACCACTCATCCACCTCTCCGCGTGAGGCGCGAATTGTAACCGGTTTGGTTACTGTTCGGTATGACGCAGGGAGAGGTCGACGGCGCGCAGATCCTTGGTGAGGCAGCCGATCGAAATGCGGTCGACGCCGGTTTCGGCGATGGCGCGTACGGTCGCCAGGCGGATACCGCCTGAAGCTTCGAGCTCGGCGCGGCCGTCGTTAATGGCCACCGCTTCGCGCATCTGTTGCAAGTCCATATTGTCGAGCAGGACCATTGTCGCGCCGCATTGCAGGGCCTGTTCCAGCTGTTCCAGCGTCTCCACTTCGATCTGCACGAACGCGCCGCCTCGTGAGATGCGGTGGGCTTCGGCAAGCGCCTCCGGAATGCCGCCAGCAGCGATGACGTGGTTTTCCTTGATCAGAATTCCGTCGTACAAGCCGAGACGATGATTGGTGCCGCCACCGCAGCGCACCGCGTATTTTTGTGCCAGCCGCAGGCCCGGCAGTGTCTTGCGGGTGTCGACGATTTTGGCCGACGTTCCGACGATCGCATCGACATAGCGGCGCGTTGTCGTTGCGGTACCCGACAGAAGTTGCAGGAAATTTAGCGCGGCGCGTTCGGCCGTCAGTAGCGCGCGGGTATCGGCGCGGATCTCGCAGAGCGTCTGCCCGGGGGCGATGTTGTCGCCGTCGTTGGCAGCCCATTCGATCTCGACTTCCGGATCGAGTTGCAGAAAGCAGGCATCGAACCAGTCCTGGCCGGCGAGTACGGCTTCCTGGCGGCTGATGACGGTGCCGATCGATTTATGTCCGGCGGGCGTCAGCAGTGCCGTCAAGTCGCCGCCACCGATGTCTTCGATCAATGCGGCCGAAACATTGCGGTCGATTTCCGCCGTCAAATGCAATGCGAAGTCCATGGTCAACCCCTTTCGGCGCCGATTCTACCTGCCGGAGATCGTTCGATGAGTGCGATGGCGATGCCGCCGGCGACAATGGTCGCCATGCCGGTGATCGACAGGGCGTCGGGCCATTGCTCATAGAACAGCCAGCCGAGCAGCGACGTCCATATCAGTTGAACGTAGAGGAATGGCGCAAGCGTGGACGCCGGGGCGTGACGGAAAGCGTGGGTCAGCAGGAAGTGGCCGACGCCGCCGTAGATCGCCAGCGAACAGACCATCACGACCTCCAGTGTCGTCGGCGCGGGGCCGTACCAGATCCAGGGCAGCGCCAAGGACATGGCAGCGCTGCCCGCCAGTGCGGTGTAGAAAACCATGGTGAGCGGTTTCTCTGTCGCCGTCATCTTGCGGGTCTAGATCTGGTAGAAGGCGTAGCAGACTGCCGCAATCACGGCATAGGCGACGCCGGCCGGTGGCAGCGCGCTACCGGGACGGGCGATCAGCAACACTCCGGCGAAGCCGACCAGCGCGGCGGCCCAGCGCGACATGCCGACTTTCTCGCCGAGCATCGGGCCGGCCAGCAAGGCGACGATCAGCGGCGTGACGAAGATCAGCGCCGTGGTTTCGGCTAGCGGCATGACACGAAAGGCAGCCATGGCGAAGCCGGTGATGGCGACCAGCAACAGCGCGCGCACAACCTGAGCGACGGGCCGCTTGGTGGCGATCAGTCCGAGACGAAAGCGCGGTCCGAGAAAGATCACCATCAAAAGAAGATGCACCGTATAGCGTGCCCAGACCAACAGCGGCACGTTGAAGGTCTGCGACACGTGCTTGGATGTGGCGTCGAGCAATGCGAAGCACAGCATCGCCGCCAGCATCAGTGTCACCGCCCGCAGCGGGTGGTGACTATGCATCAACCGTCCAGCGGTTCAGCAAGGCACGTGCGGCGGGAATGATCTCGTTGGCGGCAAGGCCGATCGGGCCGGTGCCGACAGCGACCAGCGCATCGGCGGCGGCGCCATGCAGATGCACCGCCGCCAGGGCGGCGTCGAGTGGCGTCCACTGTTGGGCGAGCAGCGCGGCGACGATGCCGGTGAGGACGTCGCCGCTGCCGGCCGAGGCGAGGCCGGCATTACCGGTCGAATTAACAAACCATTTGCCTTCCGGTGTCGCGACGATGCTGCCGCAGCCCTTGAGCACGGTGATGGCGCGGCAACGGGTGGCGAGTTCCAGCGCCGTAGCGACGCGGTCCGCCTGCACCGCCTCGGTAGTCTTGCCGAGCAGGCGGGCGGCTTCGGCCGGGTGCGGCGTGACAATGGTCGGCGTGCCGCGACGGCTGACTTTTCGTAAGAACACCGGACGAGCCGCCAGCAGGTTGAGCGCGTCGGCGTCGAGCACCAGCGGCAGCGGCGCCTCGATCGCGCGTCGGAGCAATTCCACGGCAGCGTCGGATCGACCGAGCCCGGGGCCGACGGCGAGAACGGTAGCCTGTGCAAAAGCGTCATTCGCTTCGCGCAACATCAGTTCCGGTTGCTGCGGATCGACGACGAGTCGATCGAGCATGCCGACATAGACGCGTCCAGTACCCAGTTGCAATGCGGCACGTCCGGCGAGCAGGGCTGCGCCGGCCATGCCGGGCGCACCGCCGATGATGCCGACACTGCCGTAGTCGCCCTTGTGGGTGTTGCGCCGTCGGGGTTGTAGGTGGTTGCCAAACAGTGCCGGCGAAATAAATTGTCCTTCGCCGGCATCGACGTCAAGGCCGAGTGTGTCGATAGCGACTTCGCCGCAATGGTCGGGACCGTCAAGGGTGTAGAGGCCGGGCTTGCCGGCGATGAAGCTGATCGTGCGCGTGGCGCGCACCGCGCTGCCGAGCACTCGCCCGGTGTCGGCGCACAGGCCGCTCGGAACGTCGATGGCGAGCACCGGGCAGGAGAGCGCATTGATCCGTGCGATGACATCGGCCAGGCGACCGGCGACCGGCCGGGTGAGGCCGATGCCGAAGATCGCGTCGATGACCAGTCGCCAGTCGCGTTCCGGAAGGTCTTCGCTGGCCACCTGCACGACCGTGACGTCGCAACCCTGTTCCTTGAGAATTCGCGCGGCGACGAGTCCGTCGCCGCCGTTGTTGCCCGGGCCGGCGACGATCAGCAACGGCCCGTTGGCATTGCCGAGCATTTCGCGCGCGCTGGCGGCGACTGAAGCACCGGCGCGTTCCATCAGCGGTGGCGAGGCGTCGGCAAACCTCGCCTCAACGGCGCGGATGCCGGCAGTGCGGAAGATGGCGGTGGAGTTGCTCATGGCGGCATTGTATGCCGCCGCCGATCAGGACGATGCCTGCGTCTGGCGCAGCAGTTGCGCCCTGGCGCGCTCGTTGGCGCGGGCGTCCAGCCAGTTGCGGCCGGCGATCATCAGGCCGAGGACGAAGAAGGCGCCGGGTGGCAGCATGGCGACCAGGAACCCCGGGTAATCCTCC
>JBNKCS010000066.1:0-8988 GCA_050287865.1 Rhodocyclaceae bacterium
GGAGATTTTCGCTTCTACGTCGACCAGCGCGTCATCGTGCCAAGATCGTATTTCGCCGAATTGCTGTTCCAGCGCATGGCGCCCTGGATTCCGGACCCTGACGGGATCGGGCAAGCGCTTGACCTTTGTACCGGTTCAGGATGCCTCGCCATCCTGATGGCCGAGGCGTTTCCGGATGCAAGCATCGACGCGGTGGACATTTCGGACGACGCGCTCGCGGTCGCACATCGCAATGTCTTCGACTACGCGCTCGAAGAGCGAATCCACCTGATCAGGTCCGACCTGCTGAGCGAACTCGGCGGGCGCCGCTACGATTTGATCGTCTGCAACCCGCCCTACGTCACCGCGGAATCGATGGATGCGCTGCCACTCGAATATCGCCACGAACCCGGACTGGCCCTGGCCGCCGGCGACGACGGGCTCGATATAGTCCGTCGCCTGCTCGACGCAGCGCCGGACCACCTGACGGAAACCGGCCAGTTGTTCGTCGAAATCGGGCACAACGCCGACATCGTGGATGCCGCATTCCCCGATCTCCCGCTCACCTGGATTGACGCCCCCAGCGGAGAAGGCAAAATTTTCATGCTCACCCGCGCCGACCTGAATTGATCGGCGTACCGCCACGGCTGACTTTTCACGCGCCTATGCGGAATGAAGAACGGAGCCCGCAGGCTCCGTTTGAACTATTCGAGTGGGGTGGCTGATGGGGCTCGAACCCACGACAACCGGAATCACAATCCGGGACTCTACCAACTGAGCTACAGCCACCACCGAAAACCGGCCTAGCACGAATGGCTCCCCGGTTCGGCGCGAATTCTAGCCCATTTTCCCGGTTCGGGAAATGCGTCCGAAAAACTCGCGGCGGGAAACCTCCCGTTGCCACGGGCATTCGCGCTGCGTTTCCTCCATCACCTGGAGACGTTTGAGTATCACTTCGTTCCATGCCTGGAAGACCGCATCGGCGGAATCGTATTTCTCGACTGCCAGGACAAGCGGCTGGATCAGATAGTGGCCCAGGCTCAAATCGAAGTTGATGTGCGCCCGTTGCCGGTTCCCGAGCAGATCGACATCCAGCGCCGGGCCCATCACTTCGTATGGACTATCGGACCTGACCTCGGCACACCATTCGTCGGGAACCGGCAGCGCGGGCTTGCGCTCCGGAACGAACAGGCGCGACATCATCCAGGGTGTCAACAACAGGAATATGCGCCAGCCTTCCGTTCGCCGCAAACCACGCACTTCGACCGGCAGCGCTGCGTTGACACCGATCGCGTCCGTGAATTGGTCATCGAAGATCGATTGGAAGCGCGCGACCACCGCCTCGATCAGGGCGTCGTCGTCCATCGACGCGATCGGTCCGGACACCCAGTCAGCCACGGGCCGACTCCGCCGTCTCGGTGACCAGCTGCCGCCCCAGCCAGCGATACAGTTCGACATCGCTTTCCGCCGCCAGCGTTTCGCCGAAGCGAGGCACCCAGGAAACGAGACAATCACGCCACAGGCGCCCGGCAATCTCCTCATTGCCGGTATCGTCCAGCCAGGCCGCGCATTCGAGCAGCGTGCCGAGATAGTCGGCGGAGACGCCATCGGCTTCCAGCCCGAGTTCACGCAGGAAGATGGCGATCCGCTCGGTGCTCGGCCCGGGCATCATGCCGTCGAGATGAGCGGACGCGAACGGTGGGCATGGCGTTCGAGGATTGCCGTGAATGAACAGGCGCGAATGTTCCGCCTGCCAATCGGCAAGCGGCATGGCGGCAAGTTCTTCGCATGCTTCCGCCAATATTGGCAGCGTCGTCTTCAAATCGCCGAGCAACGCGTGCGATTCATCATCCGGCGCTCCCAGCAGGAGCGCCAGAAGCCGCAGCCGCTCACCACGGACGGGCATAGACTCCCGCGTACATGAAGTAGTGCCGCAGCAGGTAACCGCCCGCCAGTACGAGGATCGACGCCGTCATGGTCGGCAGGGGAATGGTCCAGCCCTTCACCACGCCCTTGAGCTCGATGAGGAACGGAACGATCAGCCCGAAGCCGATGAAGCCGATCAGCCAGCCCATGTCGTTCCACAATAATTGCGCCGAACGATAACCCGACTCGGAACCGGACAGCGTGTAGTTGAAGAAGGTGAACAGAATGACCAGTTCGGAGGCAATCAGGATCAAGTCCAGCAGCTCGTAGCGATGGCGCAGGAACGCGTCGTTCTCTTCGTGAATGAAGGTATTCAGCAGCAACAGCAGCAACGCGAAGGCAGTCGAAAACGCCGACACGGTAAACAGCAGCGGCACGCCCGGGTTGTGCCACAGCGCAACCGCCGGAAACGACTGCAGCAGCAAGCCCGTGTACACCGCGGTGCCGATGCCGTTGATCGCCGCCAGCCAGCCGACGATGCGCCGGTACTTGACGCAGACCCCGGCCAGCCATCCGGCCAATCCGGAATTCAAGAATTTCCCGACGACCGGCAAGCGCGTGAAGCCGGGCATCTCGCGCATGTAGGGAATCGCGTAGAGCACGCCCCAGAACATCATCCAGATGATGAACTGGGTACCCCAGGCGATCCAGGAATCCGGCTTGAACAGAAAGGCCGCCGGAATCAGTACGTAGATGACCGCCGCGTGATGCAGCAGATGCACGAACAGGACGAGGGAACTCAACGCCAGCATGAGCACCCCTGACAGCGCGCCCCAGACGACCAGCCGCGGATGCGGCCGACAGTACATGTCGCTGAAGAAAGTGATCGTCAAGGTCGCCGCGCCCAGGCCGCCGAAGTAGAGATAGGCGGCGATCCACCATGTCCAGATGTCCTGCGTCGTATAGCTCATGGTATCCATCGCTTATCCCTTTCTCTTGTTATCGTCGATGTAGTACACATTCGGCCGAGTTCCGAGGTGCTGCATCAAGGGGTAGGCGCCACCGCTGGCCACGATCTGCGCCACCGGATCGGCCGGATCGTCGAGGTCGCCGAACTGGCGCGCTGAACCGACACAGGTCTCGACGCAAGCCGGCTTCATGCCCTTGTCGAGCCGGTGCGCACAGAACGAGCATTTGTCCATGCTCGGACAATCCCGCTGCAGTTCCCCGTAAAAGCCGCGGCCTTCGTCGATGTCGGAATAGGTGACTTCGTACCGCGCGTCGTACGGGCAGGCCATCGCGCATGCGCGGCATCCCATGCAGCGTTCCGGATCGACCAGCACGATTCCGTCGGCGCGCTTGTAGGTGGCTCCGGTTGGACAGACCGTGAGGCACGGCGGATTCGAGCAGTGATTGCAGAGGCGCGGAAAGAAGCGGCGGCGCACCTGGTCGGTGGTGCCGATCTCCTTATCGTGCACATAGGTGCGCCACTTGTTCTTCCAGACGGGCGTCTGGTTCTCCATGGCGCAGGCCGCCATGCAGGCGTTGCAGCCGACGCAGGTATTCAGGTCGATGACCATCGCGTAGCGAGTCATATCGCAGCCCCTTTCTCCTCGATCTTCTTGATGCGGACGGTGAACTCCTGGGTGCGGAAGCCCCCGGTCACCGGCTCAAGCGCATAGGGAATCAGCTTGTTGGTGGCCGTGCCGATGCCCGCCGAACGGGTCAGCAACGGGTTTTCGGCGCCGAAGCTGGAGTACAGGAACAGCGCCTCCCGATGGATCAGGCGCGTGACGTGGGCGTGGCCGGTCGCCTGCTGGCCGCTCCTGGCGTTGGTCAGCCGGATCGGGTCGCCTTCGGCGATGCCGAGATAGGCGGCGCGCGCCGGGTGGATCCAGATGCGGGTGTAGATGTCCTGCTTGAAGCGGTTGATGGCCGCCAGCACCGGGTTGTTGCTGTTGGTGGAGGCGTAGGAAACCGTGGGCGCCTTGCCGTAGGTGAAGTAGAACTCGTCGTCGGCGAGGTTGCCGCTGCCGCCCGACCGGCATTCGGTCGGAATGTGGGTAGCGAGCACGTGGAACTGCGGCGCCGTGCCGCCCATCCCGCGCAGCCCGTCGAAGAGACCGGAGTAGAACTCGACGCGGCCGCTGCCGGTCGCCATGGGCATCTTCCGCGGCATGGCGTGCCGCTCCAGCAGCCGCTCCTTGCTCTCCAGGATGCAGACGCCCTTTTCGCGCAGCACCGTATCGAACTGTTCCCTGGTCATGCCGGCTTCTTCGGCCGCCACTTCGAAAGCCACCTCGCGGTAGGCCGCCGTCACCGGATTCTTGCCATGGGCGATCGCCGGGTTGGCCAAATGCTTCCTGAGGGATGCCGCGCCCATGCCCGTCAATTTATCGATGTTTTCGACGAAGGCATCGGTCCTGCCGCTAATGATCTCGGTCATCTTCATCAGGATGTCCGGCACCTCGCGGGTGTCGTAGAGGGGATCGATGGCGGCATAGCGGGTCGTCAAGCCCAGGTCGTGATTGACGCCGTTGGCATAGACGTTGGGTTCGCTGCGTTCCAGGTAGGTGGAGTTGGGCAGGATGACGTCGGCGTAGGCCGTGGTGTCGGACGGAAGGACGTCGATGGCGATCACCACCTCCACGTTCTTGTGGGAAAGGATTTCCTTCCAGCGCGAGTCCGGGAAGTAGTGGCGCACCGGGTTGGCGGCGTTGAGCAGCACCGCGCGGGTCCGGTAGGGCTCGCCCTTGTAGTTGAGCGTGCCTTCCACCGACTCCTTGAACCCCGGATCGGCCAGTACCGGCAGCATAACGTACGGCCGGCCGGCCTTCTTCTCCTGCTCGGAGAACGCCCAGGCCCAGCCGGGCTTGCCGTGACTGAAATTCTTGCCGTTCGAGAAGACGCCGATGACCAGACTGGCGAAGGGCATGCCGACCTTGGTGGCCAGCGGCGGGCCCTCCTCCTTGCCCTCTGCTTTGGCCTTGAGGACGTGGGCCTGCTTCTTGTGCACCTCGCCGCTCAGAATCCAGCCGCCGGGCTTGTCGATGCCGCCCGTGAGCGCCTGGATCATGGCCTGCACGCGACGCATCATGATGATGTTGCCGTAGCGGCCGCCATGCCAGCCAGGATCCACAATGGCCGGACGGGCACCCCCAAACTCGCGGGCAATGCGCCGGATGGTGGCCGCGGAAATGCCGGTCGAGTTCTCTGCCCATTCCGGCGTGCAGGCGCGTATCTCGTCCAGTTGCGCCTGAAGGACGGTGACCACCGGATGGCCGTCAAGCATCAGGCCGGCGGGGGCGTACAGCGACGGGTAGCAGGGTTTGCCGTCGCTATCGAGTCCGTTGTCGTTGGTATAGGCGGGCAGGCTGCGAATGTCCGCACTGCGCGACTGGACGACACGCGGCCGGCCCTTCGAATCCAGGGCAAGTTGCCATTGGCCTTCCGCATCCTTGTAGGCGAGGAACGGCATGTTGGAATGCTGGCGCAGGAAGTCGGCATCGTAGAGCCCTTCCTCCAGCATCGTCTTGAGCATGGCCAGGAGGAAGTCGAGGTCCGTGCCCGGCCGGATGGATATCCACTCATCTGCCTTGGAAGCGGTCTCCGACTGGCGCGGATCGATCGCCACGACTTTCGCGCCGTTCTTGCGCCCTGTCGCGAAACGCACCATGCGGCAGGTGGAAACGGCGCCGATGGAAGCGTTGTTGGCAACGAACAGGATGTACTTGGCGTTATCGTAGTCCGGCAGGATTTCGTCGTGAACATTGAACGTGCCGGTCACTGCGTCCGTGCCCAGGTGGCCGTTGGTGACGCACGCCTGCATGGGCGAGGCGATGATGTTCGGAATATCGTTGGCCAGCGCGAACGGTACCGCCCAGTTCATGTAGAACACGCAGGACGTCCAGCCGCCCACCATGGTCCATTCCCACGGCTGGATGTTGGCGCCCTTCTGCTTGTTGGCGATGTAGGAATAGGCTTCTTCCCATGTCGCCGGTCGAAATTTGTTTTCGCCTCGTTTCGATCCTTCGATACGGATCATCGGCGTCTTGACGCGGTCCGTATCGTAGGTCTGCCGCAGGCCCGCCTGACCGCGCGCGCAAATCTTGCCGCGGTTCAGCGTCGAGTTCTGGTTGCCGTCCAGCTTGACGATGCGCTTCACGCCATTTGCCGTTCGCGTCGTCACGCGCAGGTTGCATAGCGACGAACAGAAGTTGCAGATGCTGTGCACATGCTCTTCGACGGGCTGCCCGGAATCGTTGGCGACACGGCCGAGCAGCCCGGTCGGTTTGAGTAAGGTCAGCCCGGCAGCGCCCGTGCCGGTTACCTTGAGAAAGGCACGCCGGGACAGGCTGGGAAATTTCCAGCTCATTGGTATCGTCTCCTCCGAACGAGTTTCTTTTATCAGCCCGGTCCCCCCGGGGCTTGACGGCGAACGATCGCAACGAACGTGCCATTGGCAATCCGCGCCCGGCAAATTGCCTCAACTCATTGATCGGTCGTCGGATATCACGAAAGCTCGACACGACGCCGGAACACGCGCCACGCAAGCTATGCCAGCAGTGGCGCATGATTGTGCCGCCTGTGGCACAATCGACGCCCATGCAGAAACAGTTTCCCGAGCTGATCGCCCTCGCCGACTCGACGCCGGAGCCGCGCGTCTTCATCGGTGCCGACTACCGGGTACTCGCCGTCAACCGGGCCTATCGCGACCAGTTTGGCGATCCGGGTCAGCCCGGCCATCGCTGTTGCTTCCAGATTTCGCATCACGCCGAACATCCCTGCGACGAAACCGGAGAGACCTGCCCGCTGAAGCAATGCCGCGAAACGGGAGAACCTGCGCGAGCGCTGCATATCCATCACACGCCGCTCGGTCAGGAACACGTAGACGTCGAAATAGCGCCGATCAACGATCATCAAGGACGCGCCCTGTTCTACGTCGAAACGCTGCGCACCATTCGCCGGGCTCGCAGCCGCCCCTCTGCAGTGGGGCTGGTCGGCCGATCGAAGGCATTCAACCAGATGCTGACGCTTATCGAGCGGGTGGCGCAATCGGAGGCTACGGTACTGTTGCTGGGCGAATCCGGCACCGGCAAGGAACTCGCCGCGCACGCACTGCACGATGCCAGTCATCGCCGTGAAGGCCCGTTCGTCGCGGTGGATTGCGCCGGCATGACGGAAACGCTGTTCGGCAGCGAACTATTCGGCCACGAGAAGGGGGCATTCACTGGCGCGGTACAACGCAAGACCGGGCTCGTCGAGGCGGCTGCCGGCGGCACCCTGTTTATCGACGAAGTCGGCGACATTCCGCTCTGCCTGCAAGTCAAGCTGCTCCGCCTGCTCGAGAGCGGAACCTTCCGGCGGGTCGGCGGGCTTGAACCATTGCGCGCGAACTTCCGGCTGGTACTGGCGACCCACCAGGATCTCGATGCGATGGTCGCTGAGGGCAGCTTCCGACGCGACCTCTACTACCGCATCAGTACCTTCCCCATTCGCGTTCCCCCGCTCCGCGAGCGCCGCGAGGATATCCGGCTTCTGGCCGAATCGCTGCTCGCCCGCTTGAGCAAACGCAAACTGCGGATGCACCGCGACGCCTTGGCTCGCCTGGAAAATTATCCCTTCCCCGGCAACGTGCGCGAATTGCGGAACCTGATCGAACGTGCCGCATTGCTGGCCGACGGCGACACGATATTTCCGCAGCACCTGACCGAATGCGTCTGTAATCCTGCCGGCACGGCCACCTCATTGGCTCCGGAAGAGGTTGTTTCCCTGCCGGAAGCCGAGCTGCGATATCTGCGCTGGGCGGTTCAACGACACGACGGCGATCGGCATGCACTGGCCAGACGGCTTGGTATAAGCCCGCGTACCTTGTTCAGGAAACTCAGGGAAGCGAATCTCGCCGCCGGTCAGGAGATCTGACGGCGTCCCGCCACGGCTGACTTTTTCGGCGTTAGCCGCGTCTTGGTGAAGGAAGGCGGGGCGGATGATCCTGAAAATACCGCCGAATCATCTTTCAAAAAGCACAGTGCCTCCTCGGAGGCGCCGTGATGAATTCTGGCCCGCCCGGCGAGACTCGAACTCACAACCCCCGGCTTAGAAGGCCGGTGCTCTATCCGGTTGAGCTACGGGCGGTTCTCCGACCAAACACTGTGGGGTAACAATGCTGGTCGGGGTGGAGGGATTCGAACCCCCGACATCCTGCTCCCAAAGCAGGCGCGCTACCGGGCTGCGCTACACCCCGAGAGGCGCGGATTCTACCGGCGCCCCCGGGTCGGGTCAATGCGAACTCCCGCTCAGTGGGTCACGATTCCGGCCGCATCGACCGATTCGGCAGCCGCAGCCGGCACGCCTTCGACCGGCTTCTCCTCGGGAAGCGGCTCGGGCATCCGCTCCAGCGCCAACTCAAGAACCTGATCGATCCACTTGACCGGACGGATTTCGATCTTGCTCTTGATGGTATCCGGCATCTCGGCCAGATCCTTGACGTTTTCCTCGGGGATCAATGCCAGGCGAATGCCGCCGCGAACAGCGGCCAGAAGCTTCTCCTTGAGACCGCCGATGGGCAGGACCTCTCCGCGAAGCGTGATTTCGCCGGTCATGGCGACATCCGCACGCACCGGAATGCCGGTCAGCGTCGACACCAGCGCAGTCGTCATGCCGATACCGGCCGACGGTCCGTCCTTGGGTGTCGCGCCTTCAGGCAAGTGGATGTGGATGTCGTTCTTCTGGTAGAAGTCCTCGGCAATGCCCAGCGACTTGCTGCGCCGACGGACGACGGTCAGCGCCGCCTGGATCGACTCCTGCATCACCTCGCCGAGTTTGCCGGTGGTCAGCGTCTTGCCCTTGCCGGGTACCGCGACGGACTCGATGGTCAGCAGTTCGCCACCCACCTCCGTCCACGCCAGTCCGGTCACCTGCCCCACCTGGTTTTCCTTTTCAGCCATGCCGAAGGAATAGCGACGCACACCAATGAACTTGTCCAGATTCTTGGCGTTGACCACGATCTTGTTCTTGCGCTTCCTCAGCACCAGCGCCTTGACGACCTTGCGGCAAATCTTGGAAATCTCGCGTTCCATGGCCCGGACGCCGGCCTCGCGCGTGTAGCGGCGGATGACCGTCAGCAGGGCTTCGTCGTCGATC
>JBNKCS010000067.1:0-8625 GCA_050287865.1 Rhodocyclaceae bacterium
ACGTTCTTGGCTACGGCATCGGGTTTGATGATCGACAGGGTGCGTTCGACAGCCATTCTCTTTTTCTCCAGCAGATTAGTAGGCAAAACAAGGAACTGCGAATTTTATCGCAGAAAAGTCAGCCGTCGCGGTACGCCGAACGAAAAAAGCCCGGTCCAGTCCGGGCATTGCGCCAACGGGCAAGGCCAGCCTTGTCAGCGCGCGGCAACACCTTCCGCCGGATGACCTTAGTTGGCCCCTAGAGTTTGGCCGGGTCGAAGCCCGTTTCCCGATAGACCGACTGGATTAGATCCTTGCCGATACGATCCGACATCTGCTCATGCACTCTGAGCAACACCCTTTTCCAAGCCTTCTTCTGCTCGGCGGTCAGGGTGATGATCTCGCTCTTGCCGGACTTTTCCACTTCCGCCATGGCGCTCTCGTTCTCGGCCTTGGCGATCCGGTTGGCATAGCGGGTCGCCTGATCGATCGCATTTTCAAGCTGCTGGCGAATATCGGATGGGAGACCTTCCCAGAACTTCTTGTTAACGATGACCGCATAGCCGAGATAGCCGTGGTCGGACAAGGTCACGTATTTCTGCACCTCGTGCATCTTCTGCGTATAGAGGTTGGACGGCGGATTCTCCGTACCATCGACAACGCCGGTTTTCAGTGCTTGATAGACCTCGGAGAAAGCCATCTTCCGCGGTAGCGCACCCAGCGCGCGCATCTGCGCATCGAGCACGCTCGAAGGCTGGATACGCATCTTCAGGCCCTTGAAGTCGTCCGGTCTTCTGAGCGGCGTGTTCGCGCTCATCACCTTGAATCCGTTGTCCCAGAAAGCCAGTCCGAGGATGCCTTTGCTATCAAGCATATCCAGCAATGACCGGCCGATCGGGCCTTGCGTCACCTTGTGCAGTTCCTCATAGCTATCGAAGATGTAGGGGAGATCGAAGAGTTCAAATTGCCTGATGCCGAGCGGACCGAACTTGGCCAGCGACGGCGCGATCATTTGCACGGCACCCAGTTGCAACGCCTCCAGTTCCTCCTTGTCCTTGTAGAGGGTACTGTCGGCGTAGACCTCGATCCTGACCTTCCCATGGGTCAGTTCCTCGGCCTTCTGCTTGAAGAATATAGCCGCCTTGCCCTTGGGCGTTTCCTTGGCAACAACGTGGCTGAACTTGATCACGATGGGCTGTTCGGCCAACGCGGCAAGCGGAAAAATTGCGGCGACCAGGCCGATGACCAGCGTGCGACCCCTCATGAAACGCATCCTTTGACCCGGCTCGGCTACTTCCCGATTATCTCGGGTCCCATCATCAGATAGGGCAGCCAGGTCGACATGACGGGCACGTAGGTGACGATGATCAGAAAGACGAACAGAACAGCGACAAATGGCATGGCCGCCTTGACCACCCTTCCCAGACTCATTCCGGTAATGCCCGAGGTGACAAAAAGGTTCAGGCCGATCGGTGGCGTAATCATGCCGATCTCCATGTTGACCACCATGATGATGCCCAGATGAATGGGATCGACCCCCAGCTTCATGGCGATGGGAAACACCACCGGCGCAACAATCAACAGCAGTCCCGACGGCTCCATGAACTGCCCGCCTATCAGCAACAGGACGTTGACCGCGATCAGGAAGGTAAACCAGGTAAAGCCCGCCCCCAGCATCCACTCCGTAATGGTTTGCGGAATGCGTTCAGTCGTCAGCGTATGGGCAAAAAGCAGGGCATTGGCGATGATGAACATCAGCATCACCGTCGTCTTGGCGGCATCCAGAACCACCTGACGTGTTTCTTCCCCCATCGCTGCAGGAAGCAGGCCGCGCGCCATCAACTTCAGGTTGCGCTTCCAGACCGGAAATCCTGCAACGAGAAGACTCAGCACCCGCGCCGGATTGGCTGATCGGCCTCGCCAGACGAAGTAGGTGAAAGTCAGCAGGATCGACAGCATGCCCCCCCATTTGTAACGCGTACTGGCGGCGACGATCTTGGCATCTCCGACGGCAAAGAACGAGAGGATGGCAAACACCAGAAAGAAACTCAGGCCATAGACCGAACCCTTGAAGCCCAACACCGCCTCCGGACTATCCGAGTCCCGCACCCAGGGATCGTTCTTGAATGGCCCCATGTCCCGATAAATGAATACTGCAACCATGCCGGAATAAACCGCAGCGGCGGCGGCGGCCTCGGTAGGCGTAAAGACGCCACCGTAGATACCTCCCATGATGATGACAATCAGAAACAGGCCCCAGAATGCGTCCTTGCCGGCGCTGACAAGTTCCCCAAAACCACGCCAGGCTTCCGCGGGCATGTTCTTGTATCGGGCGGCAACATAGATGGTAAGCATGAGCATAAGGCCGGCCACCAGGCCGGGCACTACGCCGGCCAGGAACATCCGTCCGACGGATACATCGACCGACGCGGCGTAAACCACCATGACGATGGACGGTGGAATCAGGATGCCCAGCGTGCCGGAGTTGGCGATCAATCCCGCGGAAAACTCCTTGCTGTAGCCAACCTGCCGCATGCCGGCAATGGCGATGGTACCGATAGCCACCACAGTCGCCGGCGAGGAACCCGAAAGCGCGGCGAACATCATGCAGGCCAGCACCGAAGACATCGCCAGACCGCCACGCAAATGACCGACAGCCGCAATGGCGAAACGAATAAGCCGCTTTGCCACTCCACCGGTAGACATGAAAGCCGAGGCCAGGATGAAAAAGGGAATGGCCATCAAGGTGTAGTGCTGCCCCACGCCAAACAGGGATATCGCGACCGACGAGAGCGAATCCGTTGTGAAGAAGGTGATATACAGAATCGACGACAAACCGAGGGACAAGCCCACGGGCACGCCGAGAAAAAGAAGAGTCAGGACCAGGCCAAACAGGAAAATGGCGTGCATATCGTTATCCGCTCAGTCGTTCGGGTCGGCAAGGACGCCCTGGTTTTCGGCGACCAGCTCTTCGGCTTCATGACCGGCGATGACTTTAAGTCGCTCGCCCTTGTAGATTTGCACCATGGCCTGCAGGCTACGAAATACCAGCAGGGCGAGACTGATGGGCAGCATGATCAATACCAGCCAGCGCTGTACCCGATCCTTGACGCCGAACCAGTCCTGGATGAATCCGGGCCAGCGCAATTCCTCGGTGCCGATGTTGATGCGATACATCTTGTTCCAATAGTCGATCGCGCCGGAACGGGTTTCGATGCCGAGCGCCTGCAGCCAGATGGCATCCAGCAGAACCAGTCCGTACAGCACGCCGGCGCCAGCACCCAGAATGGCCAGCCAGCGGGCCGGCTTGCTTGGAAGGTGGTTGATGAGAATATCGACGCCAAGGTGCGTCCCGTTCTTGATACCGTAGCTCATGCCGAAAAGAATCAGCCAGCTGAAGCAGGTGGTATTGAATTCGAGCGCGGCGGACCAGCCGGTATTAAACATGTAGCGCGCAACCACCTGACCGAACGACACCAGCGTGATCAACGCCATCAAGCCGACCAGGATGTTCTCTTCCAGGCGATTGACCGTGGCTGGCGAGTAACGCTCCCACGCATACAGTGCAGCGATCAACCCCAAAAGCCAAACGTGCGTCCAGTACCCCATGGCTTGTCCCCAAGTGTTCTTTATGAATTCAGATGCTATGGGCGCAACGCGCTACCCGTCGGTACGCGACCGACCACTCCGGAGCCAACACCCCGGAGTGGTCGCTACGGATTGCGGTTTACCGACGAACGGCTGTTCGATCAGGAACCAGCAGCCGCGTCGATGATGTCCTTGCCAATCTCGCCTTCGAACTGCTTCCAGACGGGCTTCATGGCATCGACCCAGGCCTTGCGCTGCTCGGGCGTCAGGGTGCGAATCGTGCCGCCGGCATCCAGAATGTTCTGTCGATTCTTGGCTTCGGCGGCCTTCACGCTCTCGTTGGCTTCCTGCGTAACCTCGTCGGCGATCTGCAGCAGCTTGGCGCGAACGTCCGGCTTCAGGCTGTTCAGAAAATCCTTGGAGGTCATGAACAGATAGGCCAGCAGTTGATGGTTCGTCTCCGTCGTACTGTCCTGCACCTCGAAGAACTTCTTGGTGTAGATGTTCGACCAAGTGTTCTCCTGACCATCGACCACACCGGTTTGCAACGCCCCATAGACCTCGGCGAACGCCATCGGTTGGGGAGAGGCCCCCATTGCGGCGATCATGGCCTTGGCGACATCGGAAGTCTGCACGCGGAACTTCAAACCCTTGGCGTCACTGGGCAGCAGCAGCGGCTTGTTGGCCGAAAAGTACTTCATGCCGCTCATCCAGTAGCCGAGAC
Organism: Rhodocyclaceae bacterium; assembly: GCA_050287865.1. Classification (GTDB taxonomy): domain Bacteria; phylum Pseudomonadota; class Gammaproteobacteria; order Burkholderiales; family Rhodocyclaceae; genus Fen-999. The sequence continues at coordinate 4,292 of JBNKCS010000067.1, forward strand.
CGACAAAGCCGACATCCTCCATGGAGTTGAGCAGGCTCTTGCCGACCTTGCTGTTGGTGAACCTGATGGCGGCATCCATGTCCTTGAAGATGAACGGCAGATCGAACACACCCAGTTTCTTGGTATAGGAACCGAACTTCGACAGCGAAGGTGCCAGAAATTGCACATCGCCCAGCAACAGGGCTTCGAGTTCCTTGGAGTCACCAAACAAGGTGCTATTCGGGTACACCTCCACGCATAGGACGCCATTCAGTTCCTTGTTCACGCGCTCGGCGAAGTTATTGGCTGCCACCACCTTGGGATGGGTCGTGCCGCCAGTCACGTGCGAGAACTTGACCACCCGCGCTCCTGGGGCGCAATCGCTGGCGACTGCACTCTGAACCGCAAAGGCCATGGCAAAGGCGGAAAGAGTCGCAACAACATTTTTCATGCCAATTCTCCTCGTTTCTTGTTTGGGGGTTTGACTCTACCCAAAGTTTGGCCTCCCCCGAATTGTGGATTTCCGCAGACGCGCCGTATCATCCGGCCATGAGTGGGCGAATACCATCAGACGGGGAAGTGACGGTTCCGGCGGCGGGCTGGCTGTGGCTCCTGCCACGGCTGTCTTTTGCGCTGTTCATCGTAGCCGTCCTCGGGTTGCTCTGGCTTACCGATCGCGCCGACAAAGAGGAACAGCGCGCCACCTTGATTAGCGACATGCTCTGGCTCGAGCAGAATCTTCGCTTCGTGCTAACGCACAACGAGGAATTGCTCGGCCAAATCGGCCCGCGTCCGCCCACCGATGGCAGCAGATTCGAGGCACATGCGCGAACGCTGATCGACAGCCAGACTGGTCTGGTAAGGATTTTCTGGGTCGATCCGGAGGGTCTGCTCCGCGCCGAACTGCCCGGCGGATCGGCGCCTGCGCCCAACCGGGAAACAAGCCGGCTTGCCTTGTCGGTCGGCAAGCCGGTCTATGGCAGTCCCTACGACGTCGGGCAAGACCAATGGCAATTCGACGTTCATGTGCCGCTTTATCGTAACGGTCAGAGCACCGGCACGGTCGTCGGCAGCTACTCGCTGAATCGCTTGCTTCAGGAATCCGTGCCGTGGTGGCTGGCCGAACGCTATCGCATCGTAGTCATCGATACCAGCGGCAAGGCCTATGCCTCCCGCTCGAAAGTCGAGACACCGGCAGCAGAAGGCAGCTACCAACTAGCCTTCGATCCACCGGGACACGGCCTCGCGCTTGAGGCCACGCCGTATCGTTTGCCACCACCGCTGGCGGGGCGCTTGCTATCCGCGGCGCTCGTCGTGCTCGCTATCGCTGTCCTATGGAGCATGTGGGCGCTTCGCCGCCATACTCAGCATCGCCTCGCTGCCGAGCAGGCGTTGCGCGACGAGCATGCATTCCGCAAGGCGATGGAGGATTCAGTACAGACCGGTATGCGTGCCCGCGATCTCGAAGGCCGCATCACCTACGTCAACCCGGCCTTCTGCTCGATGGTCGGCTGGGATACGGACGAACTGGTCGGACGCGAACCGCCAATGCCCTATTGGGTCGATGAGGACATCGATGCAACCCAGGCGCTACACGATCGCATCCTGGCTGGCGAAGGCCCGGAGCGCGGTTTTGAGGTTTCCTTCAAGCGTCGCAATGGCGAGGTTTTCCCAGTGCTTATCCACGAAGCACCGTTGATCGACACGGCCGGCAGGCAGACCGGCTGGATGAGTTCCATTATCGACATTTCGGACCAGAACCGCGCCGCCGAATTGGCCCGCCAGCAGGAAGAGCGCCTTCAGGCAACCCAGCGTCTGATCGCAATGGGGGAAATGGCTTCCAGCCTGGCCCACGAACTCAACCAGCCGCTCGCCGCAATCGCCGGCTACAACGCCGGCTGCCTCAACATGCTGGCCTCGGGCAACGCAAATCTCGCCGACATCGAAGAGGCGCTCGCAAAGAGTACCGAGCAAGCGCAACGCGCCGGCCGAATCATCCGCCGCATCTACGAATTCGTGCGGCGCGCGGAACCGAAGTCCGAGCCATGCGACGTCGCCCAACTGACCGACGAGGTCATCGCCCTCGTTGAACCCGACGCGCGTCGGCAACGCATGCGCATCCAGCGCCACAGGACAGGATCACTGCCTCTCGTTCAGGGCGACCGCATCCTGCTCAGGCAGGTGATCCTCAATCTGATCCGCAACGGCATCGAGGCGATGCGCGATGTCGAGACAGCACGGCGCATCCTCACCATCATGGTGCAACGAAAAGATGACCAGCTACACCTGAGCATCGCCGACCATGGCCCGGGGATTCCGGAAGAAGTCGCTGCGCGCCTTTTCGAGCCCTTCTTCACGACCAAGTCCGAAGGAATGGGAATGGGCCTCAACATCTGCCGTTCGGTGGTCGAAGGGCACAAGGGGCGCCTGTGGATTCAGCCCAACCCCGACGGTGGTAGCATCGTGCACGTTCTGCTTCCGACCAGGCGTCGATGAGTTCCGGCACAGCATTCCTAGTAGACGACGACGATGCCATCCGCGATGCGTTGGCCTGGCTGCTACGCTCGCGGGGCGTGGCTTCGCAAGCTTGGGGGTCAGCTGAGGCCTTCCTGGCCGACTATCACCCTGACCTAAACGGCTGTCTGGTACTCGATATCCGGATGTCCGGCATGAGCGGCCTGGAACTGTTCGACCACCTTCTGGCATTGGGCTGCACCATGCCGGCAATCTTCCTGACCGGCCATGGCGACATCCCGTTGGCGGTTCAGTCGCTCAAGAAAGGTGCCTTCGACTTCATCGAGAAGCCATGCAACGACAATGAACTGGTAGACCGGGTCATTGCCGCCCTCCAGCTCGACCAGGAGCAGCGCCAACACGCGGCCTCGACGGCGTCGATCGAAACCCGATTGCGCAGCCTGACCAACCGCGAGCGGGAGGTCATGGACCGTATCCTCGCCGGGCAGTACAACAAAGTAATCGCCGCCGATCTGAACATCGCGATGCGTACCGTTGAAGTTCACCGCTCGCGCATCTTCGAAAAGATGTCGGTGAAATCCGCCGTGGAGCTCGCGCAACTACTCGCCGGCAATCAGCAAGGCTAGGCACGCCATCTCGGCGTACCGCCACGGCTGACTTTTTGCGCCGGCTCGAGAATGATTCGCCCGGCCTTGCGGCGCATCACATGGCCGCCGAAAACCAGTGCGGGATGCTTGTCCTGCCCCGCCTCGATGAACTGGCGCAAGGCTTCGCTCAAACGTTCCTCGCTTGGAATCCCGACGCCATGACGCGCGAGCAGATAGCGCAGCAGGTTGCGGGCCCGCGGTTCCGACAGCTGCGTCAGGCATTCAACGTCGATCGGGAATGAATCCTCGCGCGAACCAAGATCGAGTCGCGCAAGCTCATCAAGGAGATCCGCAGCCTCGGCGAAGCGCGCAGCGGCAGCTGCAAGACGCTGTTCTGCTGCCGGGAAACGGCGCGACAGCGCAGGGATGATGGTGTGGCGAAGGAAGTTGCGGGAGAAGCGCGTGTCGGCGTTGCTGTGATCGTCCATCCAATTCAATCCGTGCGCTTTTGCATACGCTTCGATGTCCACCCGCCCCACCTCCAACAGGGGCCGCAGCAATCGGCCATTACGTTCCGGCATCGCACCCGCGCCGCGAATACCGGCACCGCGCAGTAGGTTGAACAGCAGCGTCTCGGCCCGATCGCCGCGATGATGTCCCAGGAGAATCCAGTCAGCGGCTGCGCTTTTGTATACATCGTGCCGCTCACGACGTGCCGCTCCTTCGAGACCGTCAGTGCTGTTGCGATCGACATTTACCCGGTCCACCCGTAACGAGACGTTCCATTCATGGCACAAGTCGCGACAGAAGCGGGCCCAGGTATCGGCACTTGGGCTCAGCCCGTGATGGACATGCACGGCTCCAACGGTGCGCGACCGCTGCTTCGCCGCATGGAGCAAGACGACTGAATCGATTCCACCGGACAAGCCGACGACCAAGCGATCATCGGCGCCGACATGGCGGTCCAGGCAGTCGCCTACGGCCGCCAGGACCTGCTCAGTGGATGGGGACTTCCTTGAAACGGCCATATGCCAGAAGACGCTCGAAGCGACGTTCGATCAGTTCGGCCGGGGACAACGTCACTAATTGCTTCAGTTGATCCTGAAGAACTTTTTTCAAAGCCACTGCCATCGCCCGATGATCCCGGTGAGCCCCACCGGGCGGTTCGGTAACGACGCGATCGACCAAACCCAGGGTCTTCAAGCGGGCGGCGGTAATGCCCATGGTATCAGCCGCCTCGGCGGCCTTTTCGGCGCTCTTCCAAAGAATCGAAGCACATCCTTCTGGTGAAAT
>JBNKCS010000068.1:0-8622 GCA_050287865.1 Rhodocyclaceae bacterium
GGAACGGCCGCGAGTGCTGGCCGTTGTAAACCTGCCAGCGCGACGATTGCGTGTAGGCCATCCAGAGGTCGCCGTTGTGGCCGAACAGGTCGTTGGCGACCTTGGTCTTGAAGCTGAGCTGGAATTTGGCTTCGGTTCTCATCGGGTCCACCGCCGGCGTGGTCGCAACGCCGCGCGTTGGGCTGCTCGGCGCCGGGTTGGGCCGGCTAGTGTAGAAGGCCGGCAGCAGGTAGACGGGTTTGTAGCGGCTGATCCCGAACAGGGCAAGGTTGCCGTCGAGATCCCAGCTTTCGGTCAGCAGCGAGGGCAGTTCTTCGCGCGGGGCTTCGGGCGCTGCCACCGGCACTGGCTGGATGGGCGGCGTTTCGACGCGCCCGGCCAGCGAGTCGTAGCAGGCGAGCCGTGCGGCATCGGCCTCGATAGCCACGCAGGAGGAAACATCGGTCTGCGCCAGTGCGCCGCTGGCGGCGAGCAGCGCGCCGCAGGCGAACTGGAATCGAAAGGTCTGGAACACGCAAAAACCCGGGCACGTAAATAGGGCACGACGAGGTGCCCGATTTTACTAGTCGACGGCGGTGAAGCGCAGTTGGCGGCCGTTGGCCTGTACCGTCAGGACGTCGCTGCCGGCGACGCGCGCCACCGCCAGTCCGTTGCAGGGCAGCGACAGCACGACTTCGAAGTTGCCACCCTTGTCGGAATAGCCGACGTCCAGCCGGCCCGGCTGGGGCATGGCTTCCAGATAGCCCTGGCAATGCGGGCAGCGGCCGCCGAGGATACCCCGGGTTTCGTCGATCAGTTCCTCGCGGCAGTCGAGCAGCGATTCGGCGGTGAGATGGGCGCCGCAGAGCGGGCAGCGCTGGTCATTGCGCAAGGTCATGGCGAACTCGGAAACCGTGGGTTTGGGGAGTAATTGGCGTCTGACGCCAATTACCATTCTGCTCAATCTTTTCCATATCGTATTCTTTTCGACAAAAGGATTGAACAGAAGCTCTATGCACTTCTGAAATTTTGGGCATAGCTTCTATTGTTCCGATTCGGATTTTCATAATGTGTATAGCGCCTGAAACAAGCCGCGCTGCGAAGCGGCGTCGGCTTGAACGAAGGGCCGGATATCAGTGCGCCGACCACACCGAGAAAGAGCCAACGGCGTAGAGCAGACCCAGCACAAGACAGATGGCAGACGAGACCAGCCAGAAGGTTGTGGAGTTCTCGGGAAACCGGGGTTTGAGCAACGGGAAGGCAAAGGCCCGAACGAGGTAGACGAGGCTGATCATTGGCAACGCCAGACCCGTGAGCGGGAGATGGCCAATGACGCCTGTCCCCGAGAAGGCATACATAGCCCAGGTAAAAAGTACAGCGGCGATGGCCGCGGTGACGACGGCTGGTCTAGTTTTGCCAGCTTCCACCGCGCGGGCCATACGCTCGCCCGCGCCCATGAACCGATAGGCTGAGGGACCGATAGCGATGCAAGCCAGATGCGCCACCGCGGCGAGCGCGCTAAGTGCGCCACCGAGATTGAGCGCTAGCCAGCCGACGCTGTGCATGGGTTCGTGAGGCTTAGCGTTCGACGTAAGCGGCCGGCGGAGGCCGAAGGCCGGAGCGAACCTGCAAGCGCAGCTTGCAGGCGGTCCGGTTGACGGAGGGATTGGGCGTCAGTCTGTTCATTCGCCTTCCCAGTAGTTGAGCGATTGACTCTCCCGGCCCACGAACATGAAGCGCTGCGGCTTGCCGTCAGTACCCGGAGGAAGCTCAGCCAGCACGCCAAACTTTCCAGAGTCCGGATACTCGGCCAGTTCGGGAGACAGCTTTGTGCTCACCGCGAGATAGCGCAACTCATCGGTGCCGGTGTTGACGATTTGGTGTGCAGTTTCGCTTCCGCCGGGTGGTAACGCAACCACGTCTCCGACGCGAAGCTGATAGATGGCGTCACCGATGCGTATCTCTCCCGAGCCGCTCAGGACAAAGACCATTTCTTCGTTTACGTGGTGGTTGTGAAATGGGAACGCTGTCTTGCCAGGAGGTACCGCGGTGATGTTGTACCCGAGCTTCTTCGCCCCGATTTGAGGCCCAATGAATCCCATCTTTGCATCAAATCGATCAGCGGCGGCCCCGGTTGGGGCCGTTGCGGGAGGCCGTGGCTGAAGTACGACTTCATCAATGTTCATGATTGGCTTGGACATGGATGCCTCCGGTTACTGAAATTGCAGACGAACATTCATGCGGGGCGGACAGGGACGGAGTCTGTTGTCAGGGACTTCGAGTGGCCGTCGATTTATGGGCATGAATTCCTGACTATGAAACCGGACAGGAATACGGGTGGGATCGTACCACCCGGCGGGTGTGAGAGAAAATGCTGCGAATGCAATCCCATTCGATTGACATGAACGTCGCCGCGCGTGGATACTGGCACCGTTCCATGTTCCTCCAGGTCCCCCATGCCCAAGAAGCAAAGCAATGTTAAATGGCGGTCGCAAATGGCAATGCTCGCCGTCGAGAACATCCACGAGAGTATCTACTGGCTGGATTTCGACGGGCGCATCCTGTACGTCAATCCGGCGGCAGAACGCGAACTCGGCTACAGCGCGGAAGAACTGATGCGGATGCGCGTTTCCGACATCGACCCAAATGTGCCGCAGGAAATGTGGGGCGAGGATGGCGAAATTTTCCACATGCTGGAAGACGGCAACCTGCACAACATGGAAACGCAGCATCGGCATCGCGACGGTCATCTGATCTCGGTCGAAATCAACTCGAGTTCCTTCGAGTACGAGGGCGTGCTGTATTCGATGGCCATTTGCCGCGACATCACGCAGCGCAAACGGATGGAGAGCCTGCTGCACCAGGAAAAGGCCGAGCAGGCGGCGCTGATCCGCAAGCTCGAAGATACGCAGAAGCAGTTGCTGCAATCCGAGAAGCTCGCCGCCATCGGCCAACTGGCGGCCGGAGTCGCGCACGAGATCAACAATCCAATGGGCTACATTCGTTCCAATCTGGCAACGCTCCGCGGCTACGCCGCGGACTTGATCGAGGTCATAAATGCCTATCAGGAAGCCGAGTCGTTCCTGCCGGCGGATGCCGCCGTTCGGAACCGGATCGACAAGGCCAAGCAAAAGGCCGATCTCCCCTTTCTGACGAAGGACATGAGCAGCCTCATCGCCGAATCGATCGATGGCGCGGAACGCGTACGCAGGATTATTCAGGATCTCAAGGACTTCTCCCGCCAGGGCGACTCCGACTGGGAGCGCGTCGACCTCCACGAGTGCCTGGAGAGCGCTGTGAACATGGTCTGGAACGAGATCAAGTACAAGGTGGAACTGGTCCGCGACTACGGCAAACTGCCGCCGATCGAGTGCATTCCGTCACGACTCAGTCAGGTCTTCGTGAACCTGCTGGTCAATGCCGCGCAAGCCATTCCGGAGCGTGGCAGCATTGCGATCAGTACGCGCAGTCTGGGCGACCACGTCGAGATCGCCATCGCCGATACGGGCACCGGCATTCCCGCCGATGCGATAACAAAAGTGTTCGATCCGTTCTTCACCACCAAGGCTGTTGGCAAGGGCACCGGGCTTGGCCTTTCGGTTTCCCACGGCATCGTTCAGAACCACGGCGGCGAAATCGATGTCGTCAGCCAGGAGGATCACGGCACCACCTTTACGGTCAGACTACCGGTCGAACCGCCCAAGGACCGCAAGACCTAGCCGATATATCGCGAATTAGTGGGCCTTTGGCCGCATTTTCCCGGTCACGATTGAACGGCCGGCATTTCCATAAAGTACTAGAATCGCCGGGCCTTTGCAGCCTAGCGGAAGCTTGCCGAATCCTGACAAAACAATCGCGCCCAGGGAGATCGAAGTGAAAGTCAATCAGCCAGTCACGCAGGTGGAAAAACCCTTTCCCAAAGGGCGCTACCTGGTCTCCCGAACCGACCTCAAGGGCATCATCACCTACGCCAACGATGCCTTCATCGAAATCTCCGGGTTCAGCGGCGCGGAATTGCTCGGCCGCAACCACAACGTCGTACGCCACCCGGACATGCCGCCGCAGGCCTTCGCGAACCTCTGGGATACGATCAAGGCCGGCCGCCCCTGGCGCGGCGTCGTGAAGAACCGATCGAAGAACGGCGACTACTACTGGGTCGACGCCTTCGTCGTGCCCGAGCAGGAAGGCGACAAGACCATCGGCTACATGTCCGTGCGATCGGAACCGAGCCGTGCCGGGATTCAGGAAGCCGAAGCGCTTTACCGGGAACTGAACCGGACCGGGCGGTCGCTCGATGCCCGCGTGCCCTGGTTTCAGCGCATCGGCATCGGCACGCGAATGGCGGCCCTGATGATACTGGTTGCGCTACTGGTGTTCGCCGCCCCTTACGTCGGCATCGCCGCAGCGTCTGCGGGCTTGCTGCTGATCGGCGGCGTCGGCTACCTGCTGACCCGCTCCATTATCGAACCGATGCGCCGTGCCATCGTTCATTTCGACCGCATCGCGCAGAACATTCTGACCGACGAAATCGATCTGTCGCGCCACGACGAAGCCGGCAAATTGATGAGCAAGCTCGCCGTCATGCAGGTACATCTAAAAGTGATCCTCGATGAGGTTCGGCTGATGTCGCTGGCCATCGGCAGCGATAGCGAGCGCCTAACCGAGGAAATGCGCAAAGTGGTCGAACATTCGAGCGAACAGCATGATCGCGTACAAAGCGTGGCAGCCGCAGCCGAGGAATTCAACCGGACGGTCGCCGAGGTTGCCGACAGCGCAGGCCGCGCCGCCGATTCGGCGGCTGATTCGCGCAGCCTGGTGAGTTCCAGCGCCGAGGGCATCACCCGTAGCATGGAAGCCACCGAGCACGTCGTTGGCGCCGTCCAGGACTCGAGCGCCAGTATCGACAGCCTCGATCGTGCCATCCAGAAGATCGGCGACATAACGAAGAGCATCCGCGAGATTGCCGATCAGACCAACCTGCTGGCGCTGAACGCGGCCATCGAGGCCGCCCGCGCCGGTGAGCAGGGGCGTGGCTTTGCGGTCGTCGCCGACGAAGTGCGCAAGCTCGCGGAACGTACGTCGTCCAGCACGAACGACATCACCCGCACGGTCGAGGAATTCCGGCGGATCACGGAGCAGGCGATCGCATCGATGGGCGCCGCCGCGCGACAAGTCGAAGACGGCATCGGCAGGATGCGCGACAGTGTCAGCGGCCTGGACCGGATCACCGCATCGAGCAACGATGTCGCCGACATGGCGGTGCACATTGCCACGGCCGCCAAGCAGCAGGCTTCCGCCAGCGCCGACGTCGCATCGAACGTGGATACCGTTGCCACCCTGATCGACCAGAACACGGCCATCGCCCAGGAAGCCTGGCAGACGCTCGGCCATCTGGCCGGAAATGCCGACAGCCTGATGAGTCTGGTGAGGAAGTTCCGCCTGACCAAGTCGAATTGACAAGGAACGGTAGTCAGGGACTACCGCGATCCGGCGCGATGGCAGGGAAGCTCAGAAGCCGTAGGGCTTGAACAACCAGTCCTTGATCACCTTGACGTCGCGTTCGGGCAGATAGGCGAAGCCGCCCTGCATGTCCTCCACGACTACGGCGGCCACCGCGTGCGGCACGGCTCTCGTGGTGAGCATGTGGAAGAACCAGGCCATCGGATAGCCAGCCTGGCGGTCGAAGCTCTGCAGCGCACCGGCCAGCGCCAAGCCGCGCGCGCCAAAGCCGCCTTCGAATTTCGGCGACGCGCCGACGATGGCGGCAACCGGCGTTGCCGACAGCCTGGGCTGGCGGTAACGATCGAGGTGTTCGCGCACGGCGAACACCCAATGGTTGGAGAAGCGCGCGGCATTGCCCGCGCTGCTCGTTTCCCAAGCCTCGACGAAGCGATGCACGGGTTGCGGCTCGGGCTTTTGCGCGCGCATGCGGGCGAGGAATTCGGCAACGTCGGTAATCCGGTGCAGTGTGTAGAACGGAATGCCGAGCGGCGCCGGCTTGTGCTGCCGCCCCAGACGAGGATCGATCAGTTCTTCGATGCTGGCGGGAATATCGTCGTCGCCGAATAGCGGATGGCAGACGACTTCCTGCAGTTCCTCGATCTCAGCCTGCATGAAATCCGCCGCGCCGTCGCCGGTCGAGGCCGTCCAGTAATGGGTCTTGCCGGTGATGCGTGTCGCGTGCAAGTCGCTGTCCGCATAAGCGTCGGCGAAGGCATGGTAGTCATCGCCGTGCCTGCCCAACTCGGCTGCCGCCCATTGTTCGATGTCGGCGGCGATATGATTGCCCGCCGCATCGACGACACCGCCGAGCCGATACCAGCCGCCGCGAACAAGCACTTCGCGAAAGGCAAGATCCGGAGCGATCAGCGCGATCTCGCGGCCAAGCGCGGCCGGACCGGCGGCAACGGGAATGCGAACGCACGCCTCTGATACGGCGTCGCTCAATTCCCGGCTACGCGATTCTGCAACTACTGCGGTCATCTCGACCTCCGTTCAATCGTCGTCGCCACGCAACGCGACCGCAACGCCGGTTGCCGCTTCCGCATCGGTGGTCAGCTTTAGGCAGTGCTCGCTGGCGTCGACGTAGTAGAGACAGCAATGGGCGTTCTCCGCCACCGCCGACAGCCGCGCCGGAACATCGTCCTCGCCGCAGACGGTGATGTGAATGCCGGGGAACGCGGCCCGCAATTGGCGCGCCTGCTCGTCGAAAGTCAGCCGTGGCGACACGCCGGCCAGAATGTCTTCAAGCAGGGCGGCATCGATCATGATTCTTCGTCGGCTTCGATCAGTTCCCGAAAGGGATCCAGCGAAGCCGCCTCGACGCCCATCGCCTTGGCCAGCCAGGGCGGCGGAGTTTGCAGCGCACCCTGAAGCTTGACCAGAATCTCCTCGGTCGGCACCGGCTTCGGCACCTTGACCGGATGCACGCCGGCCCGCACGACCTTCGCCGCGGCAGGTCCGCCGATCGACTGGATGAAGACCACCTGACAATCGGCGATCAGCGCGGCACGGGCGACATTCTTGTCGTAGGCGTCTTCCGTGACATCCGTATCGCGCTGTTCGATCAGCGTAATGTCGCCAGGCGACACCTGATAGACCAGGAAGTGCTCGCAGGAACCGAAGTGGCCGTCGAGCACTCCGCCACCATTCGACGCACAGGCAACGCGAATCGAGCCTTCACGAGTTATCGATGCGGACACGGCAGTACTCCTTTCGAACGCAGCGAGCTAGTCAGTCACCACCCACGGCTGGCTTTGCACAGCCAGCCTGCTTCGGCGGCGCGGAGCGGTGCTCCGCGAAACCCCGCCTTCGCCCCTCGCGAGGAGCTAGGGCAGGAGCGGATATTGATGCCCGTGTATCAGATATAAACGATGCAGGCTTCGCCTGCCGGACAGGCTTCGACGCACTTGGGCGAATCAGCCTCGCCTTCGCACTCGGTGCAGGTGTCCTTGTTGATCTTGAAAATACCGCCCTTGTCGGTGATCGACTCGGTCGGGCAGACCGGCACGCAGTCGCCGCAGGACGTGCATTCCGCTTGAACGATCTTCATTGCCATGATGTTTCTCCTTTCAGTAACCTGTTACTCGACACCATCGATCCGCCGCGCGCGAACCGAATACGGCAACCTTTCGGGTGCGGCCTGCGGTTCGATGTAGTACGCGCCGCCATTGCCGAGCTTGATCTCGCCGCCCCACTTTTCCGGGGTGTCGAACTCCATCGAGACGATGCTGTCCTCGATGTCGCGCTTGGGCATGTAGAACACGTACCCTTTGTCGCTCTTGCGTATCATGATGTTGGCCATCGACTTCTCCTGAAGGCCGGCGGAGCGGACTCCGCCGGTGAACTACATTAACGAACCAGGTCGTGGTTGTAGTCGGTGGTGCCCATGCCGCGCGTCTGGTCGTCAAGCCTCTCCAGCACTGCGTTGGTCAGGGTCGTCAGGAGGTACATCGCGCCTTCGTAACCCAACGTGGTCATGCGGTGCAGGTGGTGACGATCGAAGATTGGGAAGCCGATGCGGATCAGCGGCACCTCGAACTCCGGACCCTTGTGCAGCGTGTCGCGCTGGATGAACTTGCCGTAGCTGCTGCCGATGATGAAATCGGGCTTGTCGGTGAAGCACAGGCTGCGCAGGTGCCACAGGTCGGCGCCCGGATAGGTCTTGGCGCTGGCGCCGTAGGGCGAGGATTCGAGCACCTTCTTCATCGCCTTGTCCCACTTCTTGCCACCGTTGTGACAGACGATGTGCGTCGGCTCGATGCCGAACTCCATCAGCACCTTGGCCATGCCCAGCGTGAAGTCGGGATCGCCGTAGAGCGCCATCTTCTTGCCGTGCAGCCAGGCATGCGAGTCGGTCATCATGTCGACCAGGCGACCGCGCTCGAGCTGGATCGAAGCCGGAATCGGCTTGCCGGTGACTTCCGAAACCTTCATCAGGAATTCGTCGGTCCACTCGACGCCCATCGGAATATGGAGCTTCGGCACTTCATGATTCCAGGTCGACTCGACGAACTTGCGCGTCTTGTCGAGGCCGAGCGGCTGCACGAGGAAGGTCGTGTAGGCGTTGGGCGCATCCTTGACTTCGTCCTGCGTGGTACCGCCGGCGTACATGCGGAACTCGCCGTCGGCCGGGGTGTCGAG
>JBNKCS010000069.1:0-8429 GCA_050287865.1 Rhodocyclaceae bacterium
TCTACCGCCAGCAGGGCGCGCTGCATCAGGAAGACTTCAGCAACGCGGGCTTCGAGTGGGTGGACTGCGGCGACGCCGAGAACAGCGTGCTCAGCTACCTGCGACACGGCCACGATCCGAACGACGTGCTGCTGGTGGTCTGCAACTTCACGCCGGTGCGCCGCGACAACTACGCCGTGGGCGTGCCGCGCGGCGGCTGGTGGCAGGAATGCCTGAACAGCGACGCGCCGCTCTACGGCGGCAGCGGCCAGGGCAACCTCGGCGGCGTCGAGTCGGCACCGGTGGCGGCTCACGGCCGCTACCACTCGCTGCGCCTGACCCTGCCGCCGCTGGCGACCATCGTCCTCAAGCCGGCCTCGTGACAGGAGAATGCCCATGACTCCGGTAAATGTGCCCGAAGGCCGCCAGCGCGTCGTCATCGAGTCGCTCTACCCCGAAGTGGACGGCGGCCGCTTCGCCGCCAAGCGTTGCGTCGGCGACAAGGTGACGGTGGAAGCCGATGTCTTCTGCGACGGCCACGACCGCATCGCCTGCCGGCTTCGCTGGCGCCGCGAGGCCGAAGAGTCGTGGCATGAAGCGAGCATGACCGCGCTGGCCAACGACCGTTGGCGCGGCCACTTCGTCGTCACCGAACCAGGCCCCTATCGCTATACGGTGCTCGCCTGGGTGGATCACTTCGCCTCCTGGCGGAACGAATTGCCACGGCGGATCGACGCCGACGACATCCTTTCGGCGCTGCGTCACGGTGCGGAGCTGGTGCGGGCCGCCGCCGAACGTGCGGATAGCGCCGACGGCGCCGATGGCGAACGGCTTAAGGATTACGCCGCCGCCCTCGAGTCCGCCGTCGACGCCGAGGCCGGCCGTCACATCGGTCTCGACCCCACGCTGGCCACGCTGATGTTTCGCTACCCCGACCTGTCGCTGGCCACCACCTATGAACGGGAGCTGCCGCTCTGGGTCGACCGGCCGCGCGCCCGTTGCGGTGCCTGGTACGAAATGTTTCCGCGTTCCTGCCTCGCCGGCGATGCCGAACATGGCAGCTTCAAGACTTGCATCGAACGCCTGCCCTACATCGCGGCCATGGGCTTCGACGTGCTTTACCTGCCGCCCATCCATCCCATCGGCACTACCCGCCGCAAGGGACCGAACAACATCGTGCCGACCAGCGCCGATGAAAAGTCAGCCGTGGCGGTACGCCAAGCAAGCACCATCGGCCCCGGCAGCCCCTGGGCCATCGGCAGCGCCGAAGGCGGCCACACCGCCATCCATCCGCAACTCGGCGATATGGAGGACTTTCGGCTGCTGATGGCGAAGGCACGGGAACTGGAAATCGAACTGGCGCTGGACTTCGCCATCCAGTGTTCGCCCGACCACCCCTGGGTGCGCGAGTATCCGCAGTGGTTCCGCCATCGTCCCGACGGCAGCATCCAGTACGCCGAAAATCCGCCCAAGAAGTATCAGGACATCTACCCCATCGACTTCGAGACGACCGACTGGCGCGCGCTGTGGGCCGAGTTGAAAAGCGTGCTGGACTTCTGGATCGCCGAAGGCGTCGCCATCTTCCGCGTCGACAATCCCCACACCAAGGCCTTCCCTTTCTGGGAATGGCTGATCGCCGAAGTCCATCGCGAGCACCCGGAAGTCTTGTTCCTCGCCGAGGCCTTCACCCGCCCGCGCGTCATGCAGCGACTGGCCAAGCTCGGCTTCTCGCAGTCCTACACCTACTTCTCCTGGCGCAACACCAAGCGCGAATTGACCGACTACTTCACCGAGCTGACGCGCGACGATGTCCGCGAATTCCTGCGTCCCAACCTGTGGCCGAATACGCCGGACATTCTCACCGAGTACCTGCAGTTCGGCGGCCGCGCCGGCTTCGTGATCCGTCTGGCGCTGGCCGCGACGCTGGGCGCCAGCTACGGCATCTACGGTCCCGCCTTCGAGCTTCAGGAAGCCGCGCCCCGCGATCCCGGCGGCGAGGAATATCTCGACTCCGAGAAGTATCAGGTGCGCCACTGGGACCTCGATCGCGCCGACAGCCTCAAGGACGTCATCGCCCGCGTGAATCGCATCCGCCGCGACAACCCGGCCCTGCAGCAGGACTGGAACCTGGAGTTCTACCCGGTCGATAACGAGCAGATCGTCTGCTACGGCAAATACACCGACGACTTCGCCGACATGGTCGTGGTCGCAGTCAATCTCGATCCGCACCACGCGCAATCGGGCTGGGTCAGCCTGCCGGTCGACCGCTTCGGCCTCGACGACGACCGGCCCTACCAGATGCACGACGAACTCTCCGGCGCCCGCTACCTGTGGCACGGCGCCCGCAACTTCGTCAGCCTCGATCCCGGCATCAGCCCGGCCCACATTTTCCGCATGCGCCGCCGGGTGCGCACCGAGCACGACTTCGATTACTTCATGTGAGTGGCGCGATGAGCAACAACAAGAAAACACATGCCGCCGACCTTGAAGCGAACGGAGGCGTCCAGGGTGCCGACGGAAAAGTGGCGGACTGGTACAAGGACGCCATCATCTACGAGTTGCACGTCAAGGCATTTGCCGACAGCAACAACGACGGCATCGGCGACTTCCAGGGGCTGATCCGCAAGCTCGACTACCTGCAGGACCTCGGCGTCACTGCGCTGTGGCTGCTGCCCTTCTATCCCTCGCCGCAGAAGGACGACGGCTACGACATTTCCGACTACCACAACATCAATCCCGACTACGGTGACCGCGGCGACTTCCGCCAGTTCGTGCGCGAGGCGCACCGCCGCAACCTGCGCGTCATCACCGAACTGGTCATCAACCACACTTCGGACCAGCACCCGTGGTTCCAGGCGGCGCGCCGTGCCCCGGCCGGCTCGTCGAAACGCAACTTCTACGTCTGGAGCGACGACAACACCCGTTATTCCGGTACCCGCATCATCTTCACCGACACGGAGACCTCCAACTGGACCCGCGACGACGTCGCCGGCGCCTACTACTGGCACCGCTTCTTTTCCCACCAGCCGGACCTGAACTTCGACAATCCGTCGGTGCGCAAGGCGCTGATCCGGATCATGCGCTCCTGGCTCGACGCCGGTGTCGACGGACTGCGCCTCGATGCGATTCCCTACCTGTGCGAACGGGACGGCACCAGCAACGAGAACCTGCCCGAGACGCATGCCGTCGTCAAAGAGATTCGCGCCGTCATCGACGCCCACTACAGCGGCCGCATGCTGCTGGCCGAGGCCAACCAGTGGCCGGAGGACGTGCGCGACTATTTCGGCGACGGCGACGAGTGCCACATGGCCTACCACTTCCCGCTGATGCCGCGCATGTACATGGCCATCGCCCAGGAGGATCGCCACCCCATCGTCGAAATCATGCAGCAGACGCCGGAGATTCCCGAGAGCTGCCAGTGGGCGATCTTCCTGCGCAACCACGACGAGCTGACGCTGGAGATGGTGACCAGCAAGGAACGCGACTACATGTACCAGATGTACGCCGCCGACAAGCGCGCGCGCATCAATCTCGGCATCCGTCGCCGGCTGGCGCCGCTGATGGACAACGACCCGGACAAGATCAAGCTGATGAACGCGCTGCTGTTGTCGATGCCCGGCACCCCGGTCCTCTACTACGGCGACGAGATCGGCATGGGCGACAACATCTACCTCGGCGACCGCAACGGCGTGCGCACACCCATGCAGTGGAGCCCGGACCGCAACGCCGGTTTCTCCACCGCCGACCCGCAGCGCCTGTTCCTGCCGCCGATCATGGACCCGATCTACGGCTATGAGGCGGTCAACGTCGAAGCCCAGTCGCGCGAGCCGTCGTCGCTGCTGAACTGGACGCGCCGGCTGCTTGCGGTGCGCAAGGCACACCTGGCCTTCGGCCGCGGCAACCTGATTTTCCTGCGCGCCGGCAACCGCAAGATCCTCGCCTACCTGCGCGAGTACAACGACGAAGTGCTGCTCTGCGTCGCCAACCTGTCGCGCACGCCGCAACCGGTGGAGCTGGATCTGGCCCGCCACCAGGGTCGCGTGCCGGTCGAGCTGTTCGGCCGCACCGCCTTCCCGCCCATCGGCGACCTGCCCTATCTGGTCACCCTGCCGGGCCACGGCTTCTACTGGTTCCGTCTCTCGACCGAGGAGGAAGCGCCGTCCTGGCACGAAGCCCGGCTGGTCCGCGAGGAACCGCCGGTGCTGGTGTTCTTCGACGGCTGGCACAGCCTGTTCCGCGACCGCGTGGTACCGTGGCGGATCGGCATGGCCGAACGCGTGCGCAAGCAACTGGAAGCCGATGTGCTGCCCCGCTTCGTCGCCACGCAGCGCTGGTTCGCCGCCAAGGGCGAGGCGATCGGACAGGTCGCGCTACGCGACCACGTGGAGTGGACCGAGGGCCGCGAGAGCTGGCTGCTGGCCGTTTTCGACATTCCGGGCGCACAGGCCGCCCGCTATTTCCTGCCCCTGGCGCTGGTCTGGGAAGACGACGAGGCACGCAGCCACAACCTGCGTCCGGCCACCGTGGCTCTGGTCCGTCAGCAGGCGAGACTCGGTCTGCTCGGCGACGCCAGCGCCGACGAGAACTTCATCCGCGCCCTGGTGAAAGCCATCGGCGCCGGCCGCGAATTTCCTTGCAGCCAGGGCACCATCCGCTGTACACCGGCCAGCGCTTACGCCCGATTGGTGGACGCTGATCTGGCGACGATGCCAGTCCGCCCGCCAGCGGCTCAGGGCAGCAACAGTGCCATCTCCATCGGCCGCCAGCTCTTCCTGAAGATCTATCGGCACTTGCAAGCCGGCATCGGACCCGAAGTCGAGGTCGGCCGCTTCCTGACCGAAGTCGCCGGTTTCAGCCACTGTGTGCCGGTCGCCGGCGTCATCGAATACATCGACGGTGAAGGAAATGCAACGGCGCTGGCGCTGCTTCAGGGGTACGTCGACAACCAGGGCGACGGCTGGGCCTTCACGGTCAACCACCTCAATCGCATCCTCGAAACCACTCAGGTCACCGGCGTTGCCCCGGAGCCCGATGCGCATGGCGCCTATCTGGCGCTGATTGCCACCCTGGGTCGCCGCACCGGCGAACTGCACCGGGCGCTGGCAACGCCGACCAGGGACCCCGCTTTCGCCGCCGAACCGGTCGGGCGCGACGATCTCGACGCCTGGATGCGCGATGTCTCGCGCGAGGCGGACGTGACACTGACGAAGCTTGAAGGCCGGCTGGATGACCTGCAAGAGGCGACCTTGTCAGCAGCGCGGCAACTCCTCGATCGACGCCAGGATGTGTTGCGGGCCGCCGAAGCGGAGTTGCCCGACCAGGGGCACTCGCAGAAGATCCGCCAGCACGGCGACTACCATCTCGGCCAGGTGCTGCTGTCGCTCAACGACTTCGTCATCATCGATTTCGAAGGCGAGCCGAGCCGTTCGATCGACGAGCGCCGCCGCAAGCATTCGCCGCTGCGCGACGTGGCCGGCATGCTGCGTTCCTTCGACTACGCGGCCCGCACCGCGCAAGAGCATGTCGGAGACACGACCGACCGGGACCGTACCCTGTTTGTCGAGGTGACCAAAGCTTGGCAACGCGAAACTGAGCGGACGTTTCTGGATAGTTACGCCGCCGCCGTCGCCGACAGCGGCCTGTTCGGCGACTGGCAAGCCGCGCAACACCTGCTCCGGCTGTTCGTGCTGGAAAAGGCCTGCTACGAATTGCGCTACGAACTGGATCATCGACCCGAGTGGGTACACGTGCCGATCCACGGCATTCTGGCCACCCTCGACGGGATCTGAGGAGAACTTCATGGACACGATCAACATCGCCATCGAACCGCTGCGCGCCTTTCTCACCGAGGTCGGTGCCTTCCTGCCAAAGCTGCTCATTGCCATGGCCATCGCCGTCGCCGGCTGGCTGGTGGCCAAGGCGCTGCGCTTCACTGTCGTCAAGGCGTTGCGTTCGATCAATTTCCACGTACTCACCGAGCGGGCGCGCATCGACGCTTTCCTGCAGATGGGTGGCACCACATCGGACACGACGGCCTTCATCGGCCTGCTGGTGTACTGGCTGACCATCGTCGCGGCGCTGGTGCTGGCCTGCAACAGCCTTGGCCTCACCTACGTCACCGAACTGCTGGCGAAGATCGCGATGTTCATGCCGCGCGTCATCCTGTCGGTCGTCATTCTGGTGTTCGGCGCCTACTTCGCCCAGTTCGTCGACGGCAGCGTCAACACCTACGGCCGCAACGTCGGTCTCGACGAAGCACCCCTGCTCGGCCGCGTCGCCCGCTACGCGGTGCTGATGTTCGTCATCCTGATCGCCCTCGACCAGCTCGACATCGGCGCCGAGATCATTCGCGAGAGCTTTCTGATCATTCTCGCCGGAATCGTTTTCGCTTTGGCTCTTGCCTTCGGTCTCGGTGGGCGACGCTGGGCGGCGCGACTGCTCAACCAATGGATTCCGCTGGACAAGAAAGAAGAAGTCCAATCGCCAATAAAGAAATAGTCGACCTCCGGCTTCGCCTCCAAAAAGACATGATCAACATACCCGAAATCACGGCTGTCTGGCCGGGTAATCCCTACCCGCTCGGCGCCGTCTGGGACGGCCAGGGCGTCAACTTCGCGCTGTTCTCCGAGAACGCGGACAAGGTCGAACTGTGCCTGTTCGACGCCCGCGGCAGGCGCGAGATACAGCGCATCGAACTGCGCGAACAGACCGATCAGGTCTGGCACTGCTACCTGCCCGAGGCGCGCCCCGGCCTGCTCTACGGCTATCGCGTGCACGGCCCCTACAATCCGGCGGCCGGCCATCGCTTCAACCCGAACAAGCTGCTGCTCGATCCCTACGCCCGCGACATCGTCGGCGACCTGAAATGGAGCGACGCCCATTTTGGTTACCGCATCGGCGCCGCCCACACCGACCTCGTCTTCGACCGCCGCGACAGCGCCGCCGGCATGCCCCGCTGCCGGGTCGTCGAACCGGCCTTCACCTGGGGCGACGATCGGCCGCCGCGCACGCCCTGGCACGAAACCATCATCTACGAACTGCACGTCAAGGGCTTCACCCACCTGCATCCCCACGTGCCGCCATCCCTGCGCGGCACCTACGCGGCGCTGGCGACCACGCCGGTCATCGACTATCTAAAGCGCCTCGGCGTCACCGCCGTCGAGTTGATGCCGGTGCATGCCTTCATCGACGACCGCCATCTGGTTGAAAAGGGACTGCGCAACTACTGGGGCTACAACTCGATCGGCTACTTCGCCCCGGATGCCCGCTACTCGGCCCACGGCACCATCAAGGAATTCAAGACCATGGTGCGGACCCTTCATTCCGCCGGCATCGAGGTGATCCTCGATGTGGTCTACAACCATACCGCCGAAGGCAGCCACCTCGGTCCGACCCTGTGCTTCCGCGGCATCGACAACGCGGCCTACTACCGGCTGACCGCCGACGACCCGCGCTACTACATGGATTACACCGGCTGCGGCAACACCCTCAACCTGCGGCATCCGCGCGTCCTGCAACTGATCATGGACAGCCTGCGCTACTGGGTAGAGGAAATGCACGTGGACGGATTCCGCTTCGACCTCGCCTCGGCGTTGGCGCGCGAACTGCACGAAGTCGACCGGCTCGGCGCCTTCTTCGACATCATCCACCAGGACCCGGTGCTGTCCCGCGTCAAGCTGATCGCCGAGCCCTGGGATCTCGGCGAGGGCGGCTACCAGGTCGGCAATTTCCCGATCGGCTGGGCCGAATGGAACGACCGCTATCGCGACACCGTGCGAGCCTACTGGAAAGGCGACGGCGGTCTGGTCGGCGAATTCGCCTTCCGCGCCACCGGGTCCTCGGATCTGTATGCCAGCAGCGGACGGCGTCCCTATGCCAGCATCAACTTCATCACCGCCCATGACGGCTTCACACTGGAAGACCTGGTCAGCTACAACGACAAGCACAACGAAGCCAACGGCGAGGACAACCGCGACGGTAGCGACCGCAACCTGTCCTGGAACTGCGGCGCCGAAGGCCCGACGGACGATCCCGCGATCCGCGCCCTGCGCCAGCAACAGAAGCGCAACCTGATCGCGACTCTGCTGCTGTCCCAGGGCGTGCCAATGTTCGTCGCCGGCGACACCATCGGCCGCAGCCAGGGCGGCAACAACAACGCCTACTGCCAGGACAACGAAATCAGCTGGATCGACTGGAAGCTGAGCCCGGAGCAGAAGAAGTTCCTCGACTTCGTCGTCACCGTCGTGCAGTTGCGGCGCGATCATCCGGCTTTCCGCCGTCGCAGTTTCTTCCAGGGACGGAGCATCAAGGGCAGCGGTGTCAAGGACATTCTCTGGCTGAAACCCGACGGCAGCGAAATGAGCGACGAGGAGTGGACCGATTCGTATGCCCAGTGCCTGGGCATGTTCCTCGCCGCCAGCGGCCTCGAAGAACGGGATGAGCTGGGGAGA
>JBNKCS010000070.1:0-8364 GCA_050287865.1 Rhodocyclaceae bacterium
GTGTGCGGCGACGGGTGGGTGCTGGGCGCCGAAATGTGCGACGACGGCAACACCGCCGACGACGACGAGTGCCGTGGTGACTGCCTGACGGACTACCGCTGCGGCAACAACTTCGTTGACGAGGGCGAGGCGTGCGATGACGGCAACAACCGCCGCCGGCTTGACCAACACCCAGGTACTGTTTCGCCGTTGTCGAGAAGCGAATTCGCCGTGAAGAAGATCTGTCGCGCCCTCGGTCAATACGTACCAGTGATACTCCTGTCCAACCCGAACGTGTTCCGAACGCAATTCGGCTTTCCATGCGGCCAGATCGACCTTGCTTCCCGTTTCGGGCAGAACGGTGAACCGAACGCCGCTGCCGCCGGCGTCAAGATTGCCTACAAGCGTGCCAAGCAGTGTCGGAGGAGCACCGTCCGTCGATTCGTCGAGAACCAGAGGCGCCTCGTCCGGCTGACTGACGATCACCGCATCCTTCGCCACGGCAAAAGTCCAATCCGACTCGCCGGCGGGCAGGGTTTGCAGTTGGCTGAAAGCGGCAGACAGTGGCCGGTTCAAGGCCGCGAATTGCGTCAGCACATTGCGAATGCGCGCGCGCGAAATCACCAGTACATCGGCGGAATCCCGTCTTCGACCACAGACAGTCAGGTGACAACGGTCGGGGTCTTCGAGCAGTTGATCTTCCAGAACGCCGGCAACCACCTGCAGCAGGTCACGGCCCGACACGCGGTGGGGAATGGCTGCCCGCAGGCACGACATCTCGGGGGCCGAAATCACCGCTTCGCAGAAATCGGCACGCGGCCAGCGCAGTGCGTCCGATTCGCCCTGCTGAAGCAACTCCCCGGCGGCGTCGAGCAGCACCCAGCGCGTACTCGGCTGCTCCGGCCAGTGTTCCCCGACAAATACCCGCAGTGTTGAGCTCACAATATTTTCTGCCAAACAATATCCGGCCATCTGGACTTTCGGTCGAGCAGCACCTGCATGCGCGTAACCGCCTGACCGTATTTTGCCCGCCCGCCGACCAGAAAGTAACGACTTGACACAGAAAAACGGTTCGCCGGTAACGCCGCCATCTTCGGAAACCGGGCACGGAAGCCTCCAATATCCGTGTTGGGGTTCACAAGATTCTGCGCGGCAATGACCCGAGCCTCGTCGATGCTCAATTCCGGAACGAGGGCGCTCAACACTTCCGGGCTGGCAGTATTGACGTTGAGAGGTGCCGATTCCGGCAGGGCGGCAACGAAGGGGCGCAAGCGGTCGATCAAATCCTCGTTGTATCCTCGCACGAGACCAAGTTCGTCTATGTCCATCAGGGGCCCATTGGCGGCCCGATAGCGCTTGCCGTGCTCGGCATACCAGGCCGATTCGGCGCCGTTGGCTTCGCGCTTTTCGTCCTCGTCAAGCCAATCGACCAAGGTCGCTGCAAGACCGTCCGCGTCCGCCGACGATATTCCGATGATCCTCAGAAGTCGCTTGTACGCTTCTACCTGATCAGCGACAACAACACCATTGGCTACCAGTCCGTTCAGGTCGAAACGCCCGGAATAGTCGGCAATCTCCCCGGCCACCTCACCATCCTCGACGGCGGTCGGCGCCACTTTGGTGGCCCACATTTCGCCAAGGTGATCGCTGGTGCTGGTCCGGGCATCCTCCGCCAGGACGTTGCGGCCCCAATCGACCGCGGCTCGCGCCAGCCAGCGGCTTTGCCCCTGGTCCTGACGTCCGATCAGCAGTTCCATCGAGGATCCGTAGTCGGCCACCACCAGCGCGGCGATTTCAACCATCAGCGCCAGCGTTAGCATAGCCAATAGCAACGCGGCCCCTTGCTGAAGTCGACCTGCTGGGCACCTAGTGGATGGCATAGAGTCGATGTATCGTCCCGACATCGGGAAGCTCCAGTTCGATATCCACTGCGGCCGGCGTGACTGTCAGCCCGGAATTGTCCGCCGGCCACACGGCATGCCGCTGACCATCGGCACCGACGACCGTGCACCGCAGCGCAGCCACATTTTCCAGAATGACATGCAAATCCGGCTCGGATTCCTTATCGACACCCGGCCAGCGCAGTTGCAGCACCCGCTGTCCATCTAGTCGATAGCCGCGGCGGCGCGCACTGCCCCCGCCGCCATCGAGCTTCAGGAAGCTGAACTCGACGCGGTTATCGGCCGTAGCAAGAACGAACGAAGACGTGGGCACAGGCTTCCCCGCAACGACGCGGCGAGGCGGCTCGACGTATTGAGTCAGATCCAATTCGAGGATCTGCACGAAATTGGCTATATCCCGCCAGCGATCCATCTCGGCGGAAATACGATCGCGACTTTCCATCGCGATAGCTGCGGCCCGGTAGCCCATCACACCCAATACCGCGAATATTGCCAGCGCCACCAGCATTTCGATCAGCGTCATGCCACGCTCGGCGTATCGCCACGGCTGACTTTTCCCGAATTCGGCGCTTGTCATCGCAACGGCTTGACGGCGAATCCCGAAAGGCGGCTGAGCGCATGCGCGTCGTCCTTCGCCAGGAGCACGCTGACATCGACGCGGCGAAACAACGGGTTAGGCGTCGCCTTGGTCTCCTCGCGCCAGAAGTAACGCTGCCCGGCCATGGTTTCCTCGCCCTCGTTGGTCCCGACCGGGGGAAACCGCCCGGTCGCCCTCATTTCCGCCAACCGGTTTTCGGCGACCCAGCCCGCGGCCAGGCGAAGATGCTGTTCGCTGCTGCCGGTGATCACGACGCCCATTGCGCGCAAAGTCGCCATAACCCCGATGGCAAAGATGACCAGGGCCACCAGCACTTCGATCAGCGTAAACCCGCCTTTCCGTGCCATCACGCGGAACCCGACGGGATGGCTTTAATGGCCCCGGACGCCTGCCCTTCCAGCGTAACCGGACCGTCTCCCGACACCAGCTCGATTGTGTACAGCACCACGTCGCTGCCGAATACCAGGCCATCCCCGACTTCCTGATCGTCGCGGGTAACCCGGCGCAAAACGACGTCGGTCGGCAAACCGTGTTCAACGAACATCGGGTCGTCGTCGATCACCTGCCAATTGCCCGAGGTATCGAGACGGGAAAAACGATAAGCATGGCGCGAATATTCGAACCGGATCGGCGTACCCCTGACCCTCGCGCGCTCCGCGGCGGTTTCGACCACCAGTGCCAAGCGCTCTATCTCGTTATCCGACCGTTGCCAGGAGCGAACCGTTCCCGTCACCAATGCCGTCGTCAACGTAATCAGCAATAGAACGACCATGACCTCAATCAAGGTCATGCCCAGCGACGACCGTATGGCTACAACTGCCATGAGCCGATGTCGGCATCCACCCCTTCGCCACCGGCCACGCCGTCGCCACCAAAACTGAAGACGTCGATCTCGCCGTGCAGCCCCGGGTTGAGGTACTGATAAGGGCTGCCCCAGGGATCCTGCGGCAACCGTTCAACGTAGGACTTCCAGTTCGGCGGCACCGGATCGACCTCCGGCTTCCTGACCAGCGCCATCAAGCCCTGCTCCGTGGTCGGATACTTGCGGTTATCCAACCGGTAGAGCTTCAACGCCTGCATGATGGTCGCGATATCCTGCCGCGCGGCGACAATCCGCGCTTCGTCGGGCCGACCCATCACCTTCGGCACGATCAGGGCCGCCAGCACGCCCAGGATGACGATAACGATCATGACTTCGATTAGCGTAAAACCGCGGACTCCAATTCTCTTTTTCATGGCTCTTCCGTTCAGTGGATCAGTACATTGAGTTCGATGATCGGCTGCATCACCGCCAACACGATCAGCAGCACGAGACCGCCCATCGTCAGAAGCATGATCGGCTCGATCAGCACGGTAAACATTGCCGTCCGGTTTTCGACGTCGGCCTGCTGCAGCTGCGCCGCGCGTTCGAGCAAGGCACCCAGGCGACCGGTCGCCTCGCCGCTGGCGATCATGTGCACCAGGATCGGCGGAAACTGCCGGGTCTGCATCAGTGCCCGCGACAAAGGCATGCCCTCGCGCACCTGCCCGCTGGCCTTGCCGATCGCCGCGACCATAGGCAGCCTGACGACGACCCGACTGCAAGCCTCGAGCGCCTCCAGCAACGGTACACCGCTGCTGGCCAGAATCGACAGCGTACTGGCAAACCGGGTCGCGTCGAGGTTGCGAAGATAGGGTCCCAGCACCGGCAAGCCAAGCAACCGGGTATCCCATCTCATCCGGAATCCCTCGTCGCGAAACGCCAGGCGCAAACCGAAACCGGCGCCTATCATCGCCAGAACCACGAGCCAGCCCCACTCCCTGATAAATTCGGAGATGGCGATCAATGCCCGGGTCAGCCAGGGAAGTTCCTGACGGCCCTGCTGAAATACCGAGACGACCGACGGCACGACATAGGTCATCAGCCCGATCACGACGATCATCGCCACCAAAGCGACCAGAACCGGATAAACCAGCGCCTGTATGGTCTTCTGTCGTAGCGCGCTGCGCTGCTCCAGATGATCGGCCAGTTGCAGCATCACCTTCGAAAGCTCCCCCGACTTTTCCCCCGCCGCCACCGACGCCCGGTAGATGGCCGGAAAGTCGACCGGGAACCGCTCCAGCGCCGCACGCAGGGAAGCCCCGCCAACGATCTCCCGGCGCAGACCCGTCAGCACCCCGCGGACCGCTTCCCGCTCCGCCTGCTCGATCATCGTCGTCAGCGACTGCTCCATGGTGAGACCGGAAATCAGCAGAGTCGCCCACTGGCGCGTCAGCAAACACAATTCTGCCGAACTCAAACCACGCCCGAACGAGCCGAACGAGAAACTGCGCCGTCCGGACACGTCTTCGATATCCATCGGAAACCAGCCGCGGTCACGGAGGATCGCCCGGGCCTCACGCGCCGACTCGGCCTCGACGACACCCGCCGTCTTTTTGCCGGCATCATCGAGGGCACGGTAGCGAAACGCAGTCACCGGACCACCTTAGTCTTCCGAAACACGCAGGAGCTCTTCCAGCGAGGTCGTGCCGTTCGCCAGCAAGCGCAGTCCATCGGACCTGAGCGAACGACTTCCCCCACGTTCCGCGTAGTTGCGCAACTCGGCCTCGGCAGCACCGTCGTGGATCAATCCGGACAAATGCTCGTCCGCCGCCAACAACTCGTAAATGCCAGTACGCCCGGAATAGCCAAGACCGCCACACACTGGGCAACCGACTGCCGTCCAGATGCGGTCGGGGCACTCGGCACCCAGCAATTGACGTTCGTTTGTCGTGACGTCCACAGCCTTCCGGCAGGCCGGACACAGGCAGCGCACCAGTCGCTGCGCCAGCACGCCTCGCAACGACGACGCGAGGAGGAAGCGCTCGACCCCCAGGTCGACCAGACGCGTCACCGCCGAAGCGGAATCATTGGTGTGCAAGGTAGCCAGCACCGGATGCCCCGTCAAACTCGCCTGTACGGCGATTTGTGCAGTTTCCAGATCGCGCACCTCGCCGATCATGATGACGTCGGGATCCTGTCGCAAAACGGCGCGCAACGCCCGTGCGAAGCCGAGCTCGATACGCGTATTGACGGATATCTGGCCGACTCCCGGCAGGTCGTACTCGACGGGATCCTCGACGGTGACGATATTGCGCGTACGGCGGTCCATCGTCTGCAGCGCGGCGTACAAGGTGGTCGTCTTGCCGGAACCGGTCGGCCCGGTCACCAGCACGATACCGTGCGCATGGCCCAGCAAGGCGGCAAACCGCTGGCGCGTGTCCTCCCCCATCCCCAGCGCGTCCAGCGTCTGGCGTTCGGCGTCCTTTTCGAGCAGACGTAGTACCAGGCGCTCGCCGTGACTGGTCGGTACCGTCGACACGCGCACGTCGATCGAGCGGCCGCCGAGACGCAAGGCGATCCGCCCGTCCTGCGGCATGCGCTTCTCGGCGATGTCCAGGTTCGCCATGATCTTGATGCGCGAAGCCATCGCCGCGTGAAGCGCGCGATGCGGACGCGCGACTTCGCCCAATACGCCGTCGCGCCGATAGCGGACCACCGAGCTTTGCTCGAACGGCTCGATATGGATGTCCGAAACCCGCTCATGGACGGCCTGCGTGAACAGCATGTTGATCAGGCGAATGATCGGCGCATCGTCCTGCGACTCGAGCAGGTCCGCCACGATCGGCATTTCGTGCATCAACTTCGTCAGGTCGATGTCCTGGCCAAGGTCATCCGCCAGCTCCGCAGCCTGATGGTCGCTTCCCTTATAGGCTTCGCCGAGCAAGCCCTCGAACGCCGAAACGTCCACAGTTTCCTTCAAACGAACCGGCCCCGCCGCACGACGCCTCACTTCGGCCAGCAGATCCAGGCGGGCGCCGTGGCGAAGCACCATTTCCGCCGGTCCCGAAGCCGTATCGAGCAGCAAAATACCGTGCGTCTTGGCAAAGCTGTAGGGAAGCAGCGCGCTCATGGCGGGACGATGCCGCGGTTCGTTACTGTGTCGGTGCCGGCGCGTCAGTCGGCGGCGCCTGTGGTTCGACAAGTGGCGGCAGTTCCGACGCTTCGACCGGCGGTGGCGATTGTTGTTCGATGAGCGGAGGCAGTTCCGGCGACTCGGGTTCGGGCTTGACGGGCTGGCCCGCTTTCCCCAACTGACGCTGCTGGCCAACGATATAGCGATATCGATCGGTCGTCATTGCCTTGTAGCTCGCACCATCGCGCAAAATCGTCGGCCGCAGGAACACGAAGAGGTTCGTCTTCTTGCGCACACGGGTGTCGTAGCGGAACAGGTGTCCAAGGATCGGAATGTCCCCGAGCAACGGCACCTTTTCTGCGCCGTTCGAATAGCTATCCTGTACGAGTCCACCCAGAACGATTGTCTCGCCATCGTCGACCACTGCCGTCGTCTCAATGGAACGCTTGTTCGTCGTCGGCCCGCTCGAACTCGTCAGCGACGTCGCGTCAACAGACGAGGACTCCTGGAATATCTGCAAAATGAGCGCCCCGCCCTCCGAAATCTGCGGTTTCACCTTCAACGTCAAGCCGACGTCCTTGCGTTCGATCGTCTGGAAGGGATTGGCGGGCGTAGTGCCGCCACCGGTGTTGGTGTACTGGCCGGTGACGAACGGAACGTTCTGGCCAACGACGATTTTCGCCTCCTCGTTGTCCAGCATCAGGAGATTCGGTGTCGACAGAATGTTGGAATTTGCCTGGGTCTCGAGAAAGCGCGCCAGCATCGAAAGGTTGAGAATCTCCGTTCCGTCCGGCAACGTGATCGTGCCCTTGGCCACCGCGAGATTCATGCCCGTCGCCACGCTTAGCGGACTGGCGGCCAGACCGAGCAGGTTGCTGCCACCCTTCGCAAAATTGGTTCCGCCGAAGCCGCTCGCCCCACTACTGCCGAGATTGCTGTGTTGAAACTGCACACCAAATTCCGAGGCATTGTCAGCGGTGACCTCGGCAATCAGGGCCTCGACATAGACCTGCGCCCTTCGTCGATCGAGTTGATTGACCACGGAGCGAATGTTGTTATAAACCGCCTCCGGCGCCGTGATGATCAACGAATTCGTGCTGCGATCGGCCTGCACCATCTGGTTACCGCTACTCCCGGCCGTACTCGGCACTGACGCCTGCTGTCCTTGCGCCGACGTAGTGGAACTGAGTTTGTTGTTGCCTCCCCCCATCGTCGTGCTGACCGGCTGACCCGACAAGACCCCGCTCAGCGTTTGTGCGACTTTGGTCGCATCGGCATTCTTCAGGTAAATGACGTGGATGTTCCCGCCAAGCCCCGGCTGGTCCATGGTCGCAACAAGCTGACGAATCGAATTGATACGGGAAGGGTTCTCGGAACGGACCAGCAGCGCGTTCAGGCGGCTGTCCGCGGCGACTGTCACCCGCTGGCTAGGATCCGCGGCCTGCGGAGCTCCACTGGCCGATTCGCTCATCAACTTGCTGACGAGCGGCGCTATATCCTGCGCGGAGGTATGCCTCAACGGAATGACGACGATGTCGCCCTGCGGCATGTCCAGCGCATCGATGATCTTCGCGATGCGGGAAACGTTGTCCGCATAATCGGTGACGATCAGGGTGTTATTGCTCGCGTAAGCGGTAACGGAGTTGCTGGGCGAAATCAACGGCTTCACGACGGTCAGCAACTGGACGGCCGATTCGTTCTTGATGTGAAACACATGCGTCACCAGTCGTTCGCCGCGCAACTGGCCCTTCGATCGTCCGACCACGGGCACCGAATGCATCTTGCCCTCTGCCTCGGGAACGACCTTGATGATTCCTTCTTCCTCGATGACGGAGTAACCCTGCAAACGCAGCGCCGACAGCAGGATCTGGTAGGCGACATCGGGAGTAACCGGCTTGCTGGTAACTATGTTCAGCGTTCCCTTGACTTTGGGATCGATCAGGATATTGCG
>JBNKCS010000071.1:0-8238 GCA_050287865.1 Rhodocyclaceae bacterium
GGGGTTACGGCGTCGCGCAACGCGGCATCCTCCTCGGCGGTGAGTTGCAATGTCGCCGGATCGTCGGGAATCACCGCCCACTCGTGCAGGCGCAGGTGTACAGGGTCCAGGCAAAGCCATTCGTCGTGTCCGGGCTTTCCTCCGTCGCCGAGCAGACGCAGGGCAGCGGCGGGCAGCGGCGTCTCGATGCCGAAAGCGTCGGCCAGCCAGTCTTCCTCGCCGGCCAGTGCCGTGCGCCGGCCGCGACCGAGCAGACGGGAGAGGGCCGGCAGCGGCAGGTCGAAGGTGGTGTCGCGCAGTATCTCGCGTGGCCAGAGCAAGCCGGGCACGAACAGGGTGAGATGCATGGCCCATGTTAACATGCGCGCCCATGCGCTATGAATTGTGGGTTGGGCTGCGATATACACGGGCGAAGCGGCGCAACCATTTCATTT
Organism: Rhodocyclaceae bacterium; assembly: GCA_050287865.1. Classification (GTDB taxonomy): domain Bacteria; phylum Pseudomonadota; class Gammaproteobacteria; order Burkholderiales; family Rhodocyclaceae; genus Fen-999. Next base: position 435 of record JBNKCS010000071.1, read on the forward strand.
CCTTCATCTCCCTCATCTCCATGCTGGGCATCGGCCTCGGCGTGGCGGCGCTGATCGTCGTGCTTTCGGTGATGAACGGCTTCCACAAGGAATTGCGTACGCGCATCCTCAGCGTCGTTTCGCACGTGCAGGTGTCGGGCGTCGGCGGCGAACTGGCCAACTGGGAGGACATTCAGCGACAGGTCATGCGGCATCCGCACGTGGTGGCGGCGGCGCCCTACGTGCAGGCGCAGGGTATGCTGTCGATCGACCAGCAGGTGCGCGGTACGGTGGTGCGCGGCATCGACCCGGCGGTGGAAGATCGTGTCGCGGACATTGCCAAGCACATGAAGGTCGGCAAGCTCGACGATCTGGTCGAGGGCGAGTTCAACATGGTGCTCGGCGTGGAGCTGGCGCGGGCGCTCAACGTCGGCGTCGGCGACAAGGTGACGCTTATCGCACCGCAGGGCCTGGTCACGCCGGCGGCGGTGCTGCCGCGCATCAAGCAATTCAAGGTTTCCGGCATTTTCGAGATCGGCATGTTCGAGTTCGATTCCGGCCTGGCGCTGATCAACATCCACGATGCGCAGAAGCTTTACCGCATGGGGGACCGGGTTACCGGCGTGCGCCTGAAGGTCGACGACCTCTTCGCCGCGCCGCGGATTGCCCGCGAGCTGCTGCGTTATCTGGATGCCGACGCCTTCATCAGCGACTGGACGATGAGCCACGCCAACTTCTTCCGCGCCGTGCAGATCGAAAAGAACATGATGTTCCTGATCCTGCTGCTGATCGTCGCCGTCGCCGCCTTCAACATCGTATCGACGCTGGTGATGGCGGTTACCGACAAGCAGGCCGACATCGCCATCCTGCGCACGCTGGGCGCCAGTCCGGGCAGCATAATGCAGGTGTTCATCGTCCAGGGCGCGTTGATCGGCCTGATCGGGCTGGCCATCGGCGTGGCCGGCGGCGTGGCGCTGGCGCTCAACATCGAGACCGTGGTGCCCTTCCTCGAACACTTGTTCGGTGTCCAGTTTCTGGCCAAGGACGTCTACTACATCTCCGACATGCCTTCCGATCTGCAGTGGCGCGACGTCGTCATCATCACCGCGGTGTCGTTCTCGTTGACGCTGCTGGCGACGCTCTATCCCAGCTGGCGCGCGTCGCGCACCAATCCGGCCGAGGCGCTGCGCTATGAGTGAAGCCGTCCTCTCCTGCACCGGCCTCAAGAAAACCTTCGTCCAGGGCGAACTGAACGTGCCGGTGCTGCTGGGCGTCGACCTCGCCGTCGGCGCCGGCGAACGCATTGCCATCGTCGGCGCCAGCGGTTCCGGCAAGAGCACGCTGCTGCATCTGCTCGGCGGCCTGGATGCGCCCAGTGCCGGCAGCGTCATGCTCAAGGGTCGCGACCTCGCCAGGGTTGGCGACGCCGAACGCGGCCGCTTGCGCAACGAAAGCCTCGGCTTCGTTTACCAGTTCCACCACCTGCTGCCGGAATTCACCGCCGTCGAAAACGTCGCCATGCCGCTGCGCATCCGCCGCATGGAACGCGGCGCTGCCGAGGCTCAGGCGGCCGAAATGCTGGCGAAGGTCGGCCTCGGCCATCGCCTGCGTCATCGCCCCGGCGAGCTTTCCGGCGGCGAGCGCCAACGCACCGCCATCGCCCGCGCGCTGGTCACCCAGCCCGCCTGTATCCTCGCCGACGAGCCGACCGGCAACCTCGACCGCCAGACCGCCGGCGAAGTGTTCGACCTGATGCTCAACCTGAATTCCGGCGCCAGCCTGATCATCGTTACCCACGATCCCGAACTCGCCGCCCGCGCCGGCCGGGTGCTGACCCTGCGCGACGGCGCGCTGGCCTAGAAAAGTCAGCCGTGGCGGTACGCCACAGCGAGCGGCAGAAATGCTGTTCTGCCGCCGTTGTCTGCCGAGGTCCTGGAATTCCTACGGGACGTAAACGTAAATGTGCAGGTTCGACGCGCCGTTGGTAGTAAATCCGAAATAGGCGTCGTGGCCCAGCTCGTTTTCCATGGTGTTTCCGTCCGGAGCCCCTTCTATGCAAACATCGTTGGTAGCCCAGTCGCCCGTTGTCGGGTCCATGCTGCGCGTGTAAAGCGCATATTCGTTGCCCGCCTGGCTTTCCACCCAGGTGGAATCAAGAGCGATGGCATCGAAGAGAATCTTCGAAGAAGATGCGGGTGCGTAGATTATGAATCTGTCGTAGCCGGACACATTGAAATCGTTTCCCGTATCCGAGGTGCCAATGAGAGTATGGCCGGACGTTGTCATGTTGTAGTCGCCGGCAGCCGCGCCGTAAACTTCAAAATATGGGAGTCCTGCGTTCGGATCGGTTGTGCTGTCGCCGCCACCGCCACCGCAAGCGGCCAGCAAGGCTAGGGAGAGAAAGGTTGTTACCGCTGCGAGCCATTTCTTGCCAAAACTATTTGTTTGCATTTCAGTGCTCCTGAAAATAGTTGAAGAAGAAAAGAAAATCGGAGCCGACCGGTTTTGCGTGCTGGGGATCGCTATCAGATGGTTCTGTGGGAGATACAGAGGAGGTCAAGTCGAGCCACTCGCCACGGCTAACCTGCACTGGCTTTGTGTTGCAGTCAGCCAGGCACCCTCTTCGATTCCCGGTTCATTGCGGAAGCCTCAATCGACCGCAGTAGCATCCGGTTGTCGGCCAAGCCAAGCCGCGCCAAAACGGCTTCTCTCGCAGGGAATCGTCGGCCCGCGTTGTTGCGGGTCTTAAGTAGGTGGCAGTTTATCGATATGCCAAGGTTCTGCCAATAGGCCTTTGGGATATCGGGTAGCGGGGCCGCTGGCCTAGAAAAGTCAGCCGTGGCGGTACGCCGAACTGCATAGGTATTTGGCCCGGAGTACACTGCCGGCCATGCGCATTGCCGTATTCAACCAGAAGGGCGGGGTGGGCAAGACCACGACGGCGCTCAATCTTGCCGCCACCCTGGCCCGCCGCGACCCGATATTGCTGGTGGATCTCGATCCCCAAGCCCACCTGACCAGCATCCACACGTCGTCCGGCGTCGATGCGAAGTCGAGCGCCTTTGCCTTCTTCGCCGCCAGCAAGCCGTTGGCGGAACTGGAGCAGCCGTGGCACGGGATCGGCCAGTTGATTCCTGCCCATGGCGAACTGATCAAGGTCGATTCGATGCTCGGCAAGGGGCCGAACGCGCTGAACCGGTTGCGCCAGGGACTGGACGCGGCCGAGGCCGGCCGTACGGTGGTGATCGACTGCTGCCCTTTCCTTGGCGTGTTGTCGCTGAATGCGGTGTTTGCCTGCGACCGGCTACTGGTGCCGCTGTCGTCGGATTTCATGTCGATGCGCGGCGCGGTGCAGATCGAACGCACGTTGAGGGCGCTCGAACCGGTGCTGAAGCGGCGCGTCGAGCGGCGCTACCTGCTGACGCGCTTCGACCGGCGGCGCAAGATGAGCTACGAGGTGCAGAAGCAGATGCTGGAGAGTTTCGGTGCGGATTTGTGCATGACGACGATCATCGAGAACGTCTCGCTGGCGGAGGCGCCGGCGCACGGCCGCGACATTTTCGCTTACGCGCCGCAGAGTCGCGGCGCACAGGACTACCTGGCGCTGTTCGACGAGTTGTCGACGAGCGGCTTTATTTAGGAGGTTGCTGAACTAGTCGTTGATGAGCTTGGCGATGGTTTCGAAGCTCATCGACGCCGTGCGCAGTTCGTCGTGCAGCGGCGCGCATTCGAGGATTTCGCAGTCGCGATACATCTGGCGCAATTTGCGCACCGCCTCCTCCTCGTCGCGACCGGCGATCGCCAGGCTGTCGACCAGGCTGCCGTCGCGCGTGCGGATGCGAAAACCGAACTTGGTGAGGCTGGATTCGGTCATGCCTGCGTTCCCTCCTTGCCGTCGGTAGTGGCAACTTGCCATTCACCGTCACGGAAAACTTCCAGGGGCTGGAAGCGCACCTTGTAGGCCATCTTGTGGCTGTCCTTGATCCAGTAGCCGAGGTAGAGATAGGGCAGTCTGCGGTGCCGGCAAAGTTCCAGTTGCCAGAGGATCGCGTAGGTGCCGTAACTTGCTCCTGCCACGTCCGGTTCGAAGAACGTGTAGACCGAGGAGAGGCCGTCGTCGAGCACGTCGATGATGCTGACCATGCGCAGCACGCCGTCCTCGCGGAATTCGACCAGGCGGCTGTCGACGTGCGTCTGCAGCAGGAAGTGCGCGTACTGGTCGCGGCTGTCGTCGTCCATGCCGCCCCCGTGGTGGCGGCTCATCTGGTAGCGCTGGTAGAGCGCGTAATGTTCCTCGCGGAAGCTGAGCGGCTTTTCGAGGACGAGCAGATTGGCGTGACGCGACCGGGCGCGGCGGTGGCTGCGGTTCGGCTTGAAATCGTCGACGACGACGCGCGCCGGCAGGCATTCGCGGCAGGCATCGCAATAGGGGCGGTAGGTGAATATGCCGCTGCGGCGAAAGCCGGCGCGCACCAGCTCGCCGAAGGTGGCGCTGTCGATCAGGTGCGTCGGTGTCGCCACCTGCGAGCGGGCGACGCGGCCCGGCAGGTAGGAGCAGCCGTAGGGCGCCGTGGCGTAGAACTGCAGCAGCGGAAAGGGTGGCAGGTCGTGCAGGTGGGCCATTAGTCGTCCCCACCCCCCGGCCCCCGCCCGCCGGCGGGGGAGGCTGCTTGTGCACTGCACATTCCCTTGGGACGGTTCGGTGGCGAAACTGCCCGATAGGCGTCGCGCACCGCATCCGCCGGCCAGCGACCGATGGAAAAGTCAGCCGTGGCGAGACGCCGCAGCAGCGCGACGAATTCGCTACGCGGTATCGGTCGGGCGCCGAGGGTGGCGAGGTGTGTGGTTTCCATCTGGCAATCGATTATGCCAAAACCGTGGCGTTGCAGATAAAAACAAAGATGGGCGAGGGCGATTTTCGACGCGTCGCGCCGTCGCGAGAACATCGATTCGCCATAGAAGGCTTGTCCGAGTGCTATTCCGTAAAGTCCGCCGGCCAGCTTGCCTTCCATCCATACTTCGACGCTGTGGGCGTGGCCGAGTTCATGTAGCCGGCTGTAGGCAGCCTGCATTTCCATGGTGATCCAGGTGCCTTGCTGGCCATGGCGCGGTGTTTTCGCGCAGGCGGCGATCACCGCACCGAAGTCGATGTCGAGCGTCACTTCGTAATCCAGGTTGCGCAGCGTCTTCGCCAGCGAGCGCGATATCTTCAGTTCGCCGGGAAACAGCACCATGCGCGGATCGGGACTCCACCACAGTATCGGCTCGCCGGCCGAATACCAGGGAAAAATGCCGCGCGCGTAGGCTGCCAGAATGCGCTCCGGCGACAGGTCGCCGCCGGCGGCGAGCAGGCCGTTGGGTCCGTCGGGTTCGGCCATTGCCAGTTCGACGGGTGGAAACAGAATGTCGGGCGGCAGCCAGGGGATCACGGCCGATCGGGTTAGACAGCGAACTGTGGGTTGCTCAGGATTTCTTCAGCGCTCGGCATTCGAGCGGCAGGTAGAGGGGGTCGATGCTGGTTCTGTCTTCACCCTTGACGGTCATCTTTTCCGGCGCCTCGGCCTGGCCGCAGACCCAGGCAACGGGTACGACCGGGGCGTCGTCTACGACCGCCGGACGCAGCGTCAGCACCTTGCCGGCAACGGTTTTGTTCGCCCGGTTGCCGAAGGTCATGTTAATGGCACCGTCGACGACCGACACGTTGCTGACGTAGTTTCCGACGATCTTGTCGGCTGCCGGCAGCGCGGCGACGGCGTTGTCGGCCGGCATTTCCTGTGTTCCGGCCCAGTACGCGGAGACCGCGCGCTTGGCCAGGTCGGCCAACGGCAGCGCCGCCTCGATTTGCGCCTTGACGATCCGGTCGAGGTAACTTGGTACCGCAATCATGGCGAGTATGGTCAAGACGGCAATGACCGCCATCATTTCGACCATAGTGAAGCCGCTCGGGCGCCTCGTCTTCATGTTTCCACTCCCATTACATGGGTTAGGGCCGAATGATAGCCGAAGCCGAAGTGCGAGCCCGTCTGGTGGCACAGGCTCGTGCACAGAGATCGGCGGGCTGCCCGTTTCGATGCACTAAACCCTTGGGCGCAAACACTCTATAATCATCGCTTATCGACCAACAAGGGGAGCCGCATGTCGTCCGCCGCATCCTTCAAGGCATATGTCATTCGCCAGGAAGAAGGCAGGATTCTGGGCGACTTTGCGGTAATGACGGAGGCGGAACTCGGCCCCGGCGAGGTGACCATCCGCGTCGCCTATTCGAGCGTCAATTACAAGGATGCGCTGGCGGCGACAGGTGCCGGCAGGATCATCCGGCGTTTCCCCTGCATCGGCGGCATCGACCTTTCGGGAACGGTGATCACCAGTTCCGATCCGCGCTTCATCTCCGGTGACAAGGTCATCGCCACCAGTTACGACATCGGTGTCGCACATCATGGCGGTTACAGCGAGATCGCGCGCATTCCAGCCGACTGGGTGTTGAAACTGCCGCAGGGGCTCAGTCTCAAGGACGCGATGGCGCTCGGCACGGCGGGCTTCACGGCCGGCCTCGGCGTCGTGCGCATGGAGGAGAACGGCCTCAAGCCGGAAAACGGGCCGGTGATCGTTACCGGCGCGACAGGCGGCGTCGGCAGCCTGGCCATCGACATGCTCGCCGGCCGCGGCTATCACGTCGTCGCGCTGACCGGCAAGGCGGCGGAAAGCGACTATCTGACGGGTCTGGGAGCAAAGGAAATCATGCTCAGACAGTCGCTCGATCTGACGAAGATCAAGCCGCTGGGCAAGGAGACCTGGGCCGGCGCGGTGGACAACCTCGGCGGCGACATGCTGGCCTGGATCGCCAGCACGATGAAGCAGGGCGGTACCATCGCCAGCATCGGCCTGGCGGCCAGCATGAGCCTCAACACCACGGTTGCGCCCTTCATCCTGCGCGGGGCCTGCCTGCTCGGTATCGATTCCGGATACATCGGCGAGCCCTACCGCAGTGGCGTGTGGCGACGGCTGACTTCCGACCTGCGGCCGCGCCACCCCGCCAGTTTGACGCGGAGCATCGCCTTCGCCGACCTGCCGTCGGTGTTCGACGATTTCATCCAGGCTCGCGTTCGGGGCCGCGTGGTGGTCGAGATTGGCGGCGAGTGAGGACAAGGTGAGCGACAACCTGCTGCCCCGCATCATGGTCGTCGACGATTCCCGTATCGTCCGGGCGACGATCATCAAACGTATCCGCGACCGCTTCGACGTGCGCGAGGAAGCCGACGGCGAGGATGGCTGGGAGGCGCTTCTGATCGACCCTTCGATTCAGTTGGTTATCACCGACCATTCGATGCCGCGCCTGGATGGATACGGCTTGCTGGAGCGCATCAGGAGCGCCAAGGTCGCGCGCATCCGCGATCTGCCGGTCATCATGATTTCCGGCGACGAGGGCGAGGCGGCCCGCAAGCGGGCCAAGGATCTGGGGGCCACCGACTTCATCACCAAGGGCACTGGTACCGCGGAACTGCTGACGCGGCTCGATACCCTGATGGAGCTCGGCCGCTCGCTCGATGCGCTGGAGGAAGCGAAGGCCGGCGCCGCCATCGATGGCGTCACGGGGTTGCCGCAGCGCATCTTCCTGCTGCGGCAAGCCGAGCAATCGCTTTCGTACTTCCACCGCCACGGCGGACACGTCGGCATTCTTGTTGTCGGCCTGGACCGTTTCGAAGAACTGGTGGCGGCTGAGGGGGAACATCTGGGCGATGCGCTGCTGGTCCGTTTCGCCAAGGTGTTGGCGGGAGCGGTGCGCAAGGAGGATAGCCTGGCCCGGTGGGATACCAGTCAGTTCGCG
>JBNKCS010000072.1:0-8049 GCA_050287865.1 Rhodocyclaceae bacterium
CTGATCCTCGACATCTACAAGGATTTCGGTTTCACCGATGTGCGTATCAAGCTGTCGACGCGGCCGGACAATCGCATCGGCACGGATGAGACCTGGGACAAGCTTGAAGCCGCGCTGGCGACGGCGCTCGACCATATGGACATGGCCTACACGCTTTATCCGGGGGAGGGCGCCTTCTACGGCCCGAAGCTGGAGTTCGTGCTGCGAGATGCCATCGGCCGTGACTGGCAATGCGGCACCTTGCAAGTTGACATGAACCTTCCGGAGCGTTTCGACATCAATTACGTTGCCGCCGACAATACCCACAAGCGCCCCGTGATGCTGCACCGGGCGCTGTTCGGGTCGCTGGAGCGCTTTGCGGGCATCCTGATCGAACACTATGCGGGCGCCTTGCCGCTCTGGCTGGCACCGGTGCATGTAGTGGTGATGAGCATCTCGGAACACCAGCAGGATTACGCCGACGCCGTGGCGGCCAGGTTGCGCGCGGCCGGCCTGAGGGTTGACGCCGATTTGCGCGGCGAGAAAATTAACTATAAAATACGAGAACATAGCTTGATGAAGCGGCCTTACTTCGTTGTCGTTGGTGACAAGGAAAAGGCCGCGGGGTTGGTCGCCGTTCGTGCCCGGGGCAATCAGGATCTCGGGCAGATGTCTCCCGAAGCCTTGATTGAACGCCTGTTGCGGGAAATTCAGGACAGGGGCGCGGCGGCCTGATTTTTTGTTTTTTTGGAGAAACGCACCATCGCTCAGGATAAAGCGCAGCGCATCAACGACGAGATCACTTCGCCCGAAGTACGGTTGGTTGGAGCGGAAGGCGAACAGATTGGCATCGTGAATATTCGTGCGGCCCTGCAAATGGCCGAGGAAGCCGAGTTGGATCTTGTCGAGATTGCCCCGTTGGCCAAGCCGCCGGTTTGCAGGATGATGGACTTCGGCAAGTTCAAATACCAGGAAGCCAAGCGGGCGCACGAGGCAAAGCTGAAACAGAAGCAGGTGCAGGTCAAGGAAGTGAAGTTTCGTCCGGGTACCGACGACAACGACTACCAGATCAAGCTGCGCAATCTGACCAAGTTTTTGCAGGATGGCGACAAGGCGAAAGTGACGCTGCGTTTCCGGGGCCGCGAAATGGCTCACCAGGAGTTCGGCATGCGCATGCTGGAGCGCATCAAGGGCGACCTGACTGAAGTGGCGCAGGTGGAACAGTTTCCGAAGATGGAAGGGCGGCAGTTGATCATGGTGCTGGCGCCGACCAAGAAGCAGGTGAAGCACTGAATTTGTTGTAGGTAGTACCCAGAAGCGGTTTCGGGTTGTCAAAGCGTTTCCGAATCGGAATCCACCCGGCGTCGTGTTAAAAAAGGAGTCTCGGCCATGCCGAAGATGAAGACCAAGAGCGGGGCCGCCAAGCGCTTCAAAGTGCGCGGCAGCGGCAGCATCAAGCGCGCGTGTGCATTCAAGCGCCACATCCTCACCAAAAAATCCACCAAAGTGAAACGCCAGCTACGCGGCGTGCTCACCGTGCATGAGTCGGACGCGAAATCCGTCCGCGCCATGCTGCCGAACGCCTAAGGAGAGGACACCATGTCAAGAGTAAAACGCGGTGTCACGGCGCGTGCGCGCCACAAGAAGGTTCTCGCCCAGGCCAAGGGTTACCGGGGTCGTCGTTCCTCCGTCTACCGCATCGCCAAAGAGGCGGTGATGAAGGCGGGCCAATACCAGTATCGCGATCGGCGGCAGCGCAAGCGCCAGTTCCGCGCGCTCTGGATTGCCCGTATCAACGCGGGTGCCCGCGAACTGGGCATGAAGTACAGCACTTTGATGAACGGCCTCAAGAAGGCTTCCATCGAGGTTGACCGCAAGGTGCTGGCCGATCTGGCCGTGTTCGACAAGCCGGCATTTGCCGCTTTGGCGAATCAGGCCAAGGCCAAACTCGGCGCGTAGTTCCAGTAACCGTATAACGCGAGCAAGAGGGAGGCCTCGGGCGACCGGGGATCTCCCTTTTTTATTTTGAATGGATAATCTCGATCAACTCGTAGCGCAAGCGACCGCCGAATTCGCGTCCGTCGGAGAACCCGCCAGACTGGAGGAAGCCAAGGCGCGCTACCTTGGCAAGGACGGTTCGCTGACTGCGCTGCTCAAGGGGCTGGGCAAGCTGCCGGCCGAAGAGCGCAAGAGCGCGGGCGCCGCCATCAATGTCGCCAAGCAGACGGTAGAGTCAGCCCTGGCGACACGCCGAGAGGAACTCCGCCAGATACAGCTCGAAGCCCAACTGGCGGCCGAATCGCTCGATATCACGCTTCCGGGCCGTGGCGAGAGACGCGGCGCATTGCATCCGGTGACACGAAGCCTGGAGCGCATCGAGCAGTTGTTCCGCTCCATCGGTTTCGAGGTTGCCGACGGCCCTGAGATCGAAGGCGACTGGCACAACTTCACCGCGCTCAACACGCCGGAGAAGCATCCGGCGCGTTCGATGCACGACACCTTCTATCTGCTCGATGAAGCCGGCAAGGTGCAGGAGGATGTGCTGCTGCGCACCCATACCAGTCCGGTGCAGATCCGCTACATGCAGGCGCACGTGGCGAAGTATGGACATCTTGAAACGATGCCCGAGATCCGAGTCATCGCGCCGGGGCGGGTCTATCGCGTCGACTCCGACGCCACGCACTCGCCGATGTTTCACCAGGTCGAAGGCCTGTGGGTGGGCGAGAACGTCAGCTTTGCCGACCTTAAGGGCGTTGTCGCGGATTTCCTGCGCCGCTTCTTCGAGAGCGACGACCTCAAGGTCCGCTTCCGGCCTTCGTTCTTCCCCTTTACCGAGCCGTCTGCGGAAATCGACGTCGCCTTCATGTCCGGTACGTTGGAGGGGCGCTGGCTCGAGATCGCCGGTTGCGGCATGGTGCATCCAAACGTGTTGCGCTTTGGCGGTATCGATCCCGAGAAGTACACCGGCTTCGCCTTCGGCATGGGGCCAGATCGGCTGACGATGCTCCGCTACGGCATCAACGATCTGCGCCTGTTCTTCGAAGGCGACCTGCGTTTCCTCTCCCAATTCCAGTAAGCCGCTATGCAATTCCCTGAATCCTGGCTGCGCGCCCTCGTCAATCCGCCGCTGTCGACGGACGAACTTTGTCATTTGCTGACCATGGCCGGTCTCGAGGTGGAGGAGGCCGTACCGGTCGCTGCCGAATTCTCGAACGTGGTTATCGCGCGCGTGCTTTCCGCCGAGAAACATCCGGATGCCGACAAGCTCAAGCTCTGCAGCGTGGACGCGGGAGAATTTGGCGTGCTGCAAATCGTTTGCGGTGCGCCCAACGTGGCGCCGAATATACAAGTGCCCTGCGCGCTGGTCGGAGCCAAGCTGCCTGGCATCGAGATCAAGAAGGCCAAGGTTCGTGGCGTCGAAAGCTTCGGCATGCTCTGTTCGGCGCGTGAACTCGGACTTTCCGGCGATCACAGCGGCCTGCTGGTACTGCCCGCCGATGCACCGATCGGCGCCGACGTGCGGGAATTCCTTAATCTTGGCGACACGCTGATTACCCTCAAGCTCACGCCCAATCGCGCCGACTGTCTTTCTCTGACCGGGATTGCGCGCGAAGTCGCTGCGCTGACCGGTGCGCCGCTCAGACTGACCGCAATCGAACCGGTAGCGCCGACGCACGACGATACCCGTGCCGTGGTGCTCGATGCGCCCGATGCCTGCCCGCGCTACTGCGGCCGTATCGTCCGCGGCGTCGATGCCAAGACGCCCACGCCGGCCTGGATCAAGGAGCGTATCGAACGTTGCGGCGTGCGCTCCATTTCGGCCCTGGTCGACATCACCAACTACGTCATGCTTGAACTTGGCCAGCCGCTGCACGCGTTTGACGATGCGCGGCTTGCTGGCGCTATCCATGTGCGCTATCCGAAGCCGGGCGAAAAGCTGCTGCTGCTCAATGAGCAGACGGTCGAGCCATCCGCCGACACGGCGTTGATCGCCGACGAGGCCAAGGCGCTGGCAATGGCCGGCATCATGGGCGGCGAGGAATCGGGCATTACCGACGCGACTACCGATTTGTTCCTCGAAAGCGCCTTCTTTACACCGACGGCGATTGCCGGCAAGGCGCGCGTCTTCGGCTTCTCGTCCGATGCATCGCACCGCTATGAGCGCGGCGTCGACTTCGAACTGCAGCGCCGCGCCATTGAACGGGCGACGCGTCTGATCGTCACGATCTGCGGTGGCCGGCCGGGCCCGGTGATCGAGGCCGTATCGCCAGGGCATCTGCCTGCGCGTGAACCAGTTCGGCTGCGTACCTCGCGTGCTGCGAAAGTGCTGGGTATCGACTTGTCGGCGGACCAGATCGGCAAGCTCCTGCAAGGGCTGGCTACGGCCTGCGAGCGGCAGGGCGACGAATTCGTCGTGACGCCGCCTTCGTACCGCTTCGACATGGAGATCGAGGAAGATCTGATCGAAGAGATCGCCCGCCTGCACGGCTACGACAATGTTCCCGCGCCACCGCCCAAGGCGCAAATGGCCATGCTGCCGCTGCCCGAGGACCGGCGCGGTGCCATGGCCGTGCGCCACCTACTGGCCGAGCGCGGATATTTCGAGGTTGTCACCTTCAGCTTCGTCGAGGCTGCCTGGGAGGCGGACTTCGCCGGTAACGCTACCCCGATCCAGCTCGCCAACCCGATTGCCAGCCAGATGGGCGTGATGCGTACGAATCTGATCGGCGGCCTGGTCGACGTGCTGGCCACCAACCGCAAGCGGCAGACTGAGCGCGTGCGCGTGTTCGAAGTTGGACGCGTGTTTTCGCGCGATCCGGCCGGTCAGCCGGTGTCAGGTTTTCGTCAGTCGGTGCGGGTCGGCGGCCTTTGGGCCGGCTCGGCGCTGCCCGAACAGTGGGGAGCCGCAACGCGGTCGGTCGACTTCTTCGATGTGAAGGGTGATCTCGAGTCCCTGTTCGCGCCACTCTCGCTCGACTTCGAGCAGGCCAGTCATCCCGCGCTGCATCCGGGGCGGGCGGCAAAAGTCAGCCTTGGCGGTACGCCGATCGGCATCGTCGGTGAATTGCATCCGCGTTGGGTACAGAAGTACGAGTTGGCGGGTTCCGGGAATGCGGCGCCGGTCGTATTCGAGATCGAACTGGAGGCTTGGCTGCACACGACGATGCCTGCCTACCGTGAGGTTTCCCGTTTCCCTGCGGTGACCCGTGATCTGGCCCTGACGGTCCCCCGCGACCAGGCGCTGAAGCCTCTTCTCGAAGCCCTCCGTACTTGCGCTTCGGAGATCGTTTGCGACATCCGGCTGTTCGATGTTTATCAGGGCAAGGGATTGCCGGAAGGGCAAAAAAGCCTTGCGTTCCGGATAGTTATGCAACATACTGCGCGGACTTTGGGGGACGTCGAGGTTGAGGCGGCGGTGACTGAAATGATAGAGGTGGCCGGCAGGAAATTCGGCGGCGCCCTGCGTACTTAAGAAAAATCCGAGGGAAGCAAGCAATGACGCTGACGAAGGCCGAACTGGCAGATCTGCTTTTTGACAAAGTGGGCTTGAACAAGCGCGAAGCAAAAGACATGGTCGAGGCCTTTTTCGAGGAAGTGCGGACCGCGTTGCAGGCAGGCGATGGCGTCAAGCTGTCCGGCTTCGGCAATTTCCAGCTGCGTGACAAACCCCAGCGCCCTGGTCGCAACCCCAAAACCGGCGAAGAAATCCCGATTACTGCCCGGCGGGTGGTGACGTTTCACGCCAGCCAGAAACTCAAGGGTTCTGTTGAGAGGGCTCACCTGAATGGCCAGCAACCAGAGGGATGAGTTGCCGCCCATCCCCGCCAAACGGTATTTCACGATTGGCGAGGTAAGCGAACTGTGCGGCGTCAAACCGCACGTTCTGCGTTACTGGGAGCAGGAATTCACACAACTCAAACCGGTCAAGCGGCGGGGTAATCGCCGCTACTATCAGCACCACGAAGTGCTGCTGGTGCGGCGTATCCGGCAGCTTTTGTACGATGAGGGTTTCACCATCAGCGGTGCACGCAACCGTCTCGACGACGTTTCCGTCAAACGCGGCGTTTCAGCCGAAAGCACAGTGGCTCAGGATATCTCGATCCCGGCTGGCATGTCGTTGCGTACCGAATTGGCCGGAATCATTGAATTGCTGCGGGTTTGAGCGCGTCGGGTTCTGATACAATTCGCGCCGTCGGGGCGTAGCGCAGCCTGGTAGCGCACTTGCATGGGGTGCAAGGGGTCGCGAGTTCGAATCCCGCCGCCCCGACCAAGACTACAAAAGGGTTTCCGGTTCATCCCCGGAAACCCTTTTTCTTTGTTTTTCGCTCCAGGGGGACCACAGGGGGGCTGGCTCATCTTGCGGCTTGCGTTGCGCGGGCGAAGCGACTACGCTTCGTAAAAGGAGAACCGTCGGATACCGGGACGAATAGTTGTAGCGCGTCCTCCATTCAAGGCGGAATCCAGTTTGGCCCTTGCAGAGAGAGGTTTTCATGGCTATTAATTCTGTCAATTCGACCGCCAGCGCGGCATCGCAACAGCTTCTGACCGATCAGGCCCGTCAGACCGAGCAAGCACGTCAGGCCAGCCAAACCAGCCAGGCGCGGGAAGCGCCGGAGGCCAGCCAGGACAATGAATCGGCGGAGAGCAGCCAACCCCAGCCTGTGGTCAATACTCAGGGTCAGGTGACGGGCACGATCGTCAATACGGTAGTCTGAGAGGCAGATATCCTCCTGCGCAGTTGCCCCGCGGCCGATAGCCGCGACTTGAGTTTCCCCTCAGTTCCTGCTGCAGCATTGCTTTCTGACAGCCTGCCGCGGCACATGAGGCGCTTTGGGGCTGCATAAGCCTACGTCTCCCGTTCTCTGGTAGCAGTCGTGGAATTGCCAAGGCCAAGCGGGTTGATTATTGCTTGTGGAATTGTCGGTGGACAGGATGATTGGCCATCTGCTTTGTCCACATGACACTCAGTGTCTATAATCCTTCCCCGTGTAAGACTGTTCGCCCTTGAGCAAATCAATGAATTCGATTGCGCCAACACTGTATCCGGAGCTGGAGTACCTCGGCAGCGCGACGCGCTTTATCGAAGAAATTCTCCAACTCATAGATCAGATTCCATTTTTTGGCGGATTCAGTGACCAGGAAATTCAAGCGCTCACGGGTTACATGGGCTGCTACGGCGCCCCGCGCAAAGCGCGCCTGCTTACCGAGGGGCAGACCGATAGCCACATGCTTTTGCTACTGACCGGACGAGCGGCAGTGTTGAAGAGCGACTCCCAAGGCGCCGAGAAGATCGTCGCGGAAGCCGGTCCGGGAACGACGTTGGGCGAAATGTCGATGATTGACGCCAGCCCGCGTTCGGCGAGTTGCGTGACTACCGAGCCGACTGACTTTGCGGTGCTGACCCGGGGCAGTCTAAACGAGATCTTCATCAATTCGCCGCGGCTCGGCAACAAGCTGCTGCTCGTATTGCTGCAATTGACAATGAGGCGATTGCGGGACGCGAACAACCGTCTGTTGCTATATGCGACGGATCCATTTCTGTAACCCGCGTCGGTTATGACTTTAGTCTAGGGTACGCTACCACCGAAGCTTCATTTGCTGCGCTGGTCGGGCTCCTAGGAGCTCCGAAGTTCCGGGATGTGTCCTTCACCGGAGCGAAATGGGTGTGAATTTCGCTGCGATGCCAAGTTGCTTGGTAATGGTCCGGTGAAACGGTCCTGAACAGGTGGCAAGAGTTATCTGATCGCAGTAGCACTAGTCCATTTGGGCCATTTCCTTTAGACGCGCCCGCCGATACGATGGCTACCAAGTTGTTCCAGCTGTCATCGTTCGGAGAAATGCGATATGAAAAGAGTACTTGCGGTCTTGGTGGCGTCTGCCGGTTTGGCGGGTGCCGCTGGAGCAGCCGAGTATTCGATCGGCATGAACTGGAATCAAGTGGTTCCGCAAAGTGTCGCTAACCTGAAGTGCGGTTCGTTCTCGGATTGCCTGCGGCCCGGCATTGTCAGTTCTTACAACAAACGTGACGACCGTGGGCCAATGTTTGCCGTCAAACTGGGTAAACCTGAT
>JBNKCS010000073.1:0-7873 GCA_050287865.1 Rhodocyclaceae bacterium
GCCGTCTTGCCGCGCATCAGCGCTTCGCTCTGCGCGAAGCAGTTGGCCAGCAGTTTCTCGTGGTGTCCCGGCAGCGGAAAGTCGGGCTCGCGAGCGACGATGAAATCGCAGGGAATCAGGCGGCCGCCCTGGTGGAGCAACTGATAGAAGGCATGCTGGCCGTTGGTGCCCGCTTCGCCCCACAGGACCGGCGCGGTCGGACAGCCTGCATCGCTGCCGTCGCGGGTGGCGCGCTTGCCGTTCGATTCCATTTCGAGCTGCTGCAGATAGCGCGGCAGCGATTCGAGCGACTGGCTGTAGGGCAGGCAGGCGCGGCTTTCGGCGCCAAGGAAATCGCTGTTCCAGACATTGAGCAGTGCCAGTACGAAGGGCAAATTGCGTTCGGCAGGCGTTTCGAAGAAATGCGCGTCCATTGCCGCCGCGCCGACCAGGAAGCGCTCGAAGTTTTCCATGCCGATGGAAAGCGCCAAGGGCAGGCCGATGGCCGACCATACCGAAAAGCGTCCGCCGACCCAGTCCCAGAACGCGAAGGCGTTGTCGGGATCGATGCCGAAGGTGGCGACCGCAGGCAGGTTGGTGGACACGGCGACGAAGTGACGGCGCACCGCCTGCTCGCCCAGCGCCGAAACCAGCCATTGGCGCGCCGAAGCGGCGTTCTGCATGGTTTCCTGCGTCGTGAAGGTCTTGCTGGCGATGATGAACAGCGTGGTGCGCGGGCTGAGCCGCGTGAGCGTGGTCGCGAGATGGGCGCTGTCGAGATTCGAAACGTAATGGACGCGGATGTGCGGGACGCGATAGGCGGCCAGCGCCTGCGTCGCCATCTTCGGGCCAAGATCGGAACCGCCGATGCCGATGTTGACTACGTCGAGAATCTGCTCGCCGGTGGCGCCGCGCCATTCCCCGCTGTGCAGCGCGTTGCAGAAGCGCCGCATCTGATCGAGCACGGCGTGCACCTGCGGCATGACGTCGAGGCCGTTGTGCAGGATCGGCCGCGTGCCCTGATGACGTAGCGCATGATGCAGAACCGCGCGACCCTCGGTGTGGTTGATCGCCTCGCCGGCGCGCAGGCGCGCAATCCAGCCGGCCATGTCGGCTTCCCACCAGAGGCCGCCCAAGGCCGTCATGATCTCGGCGGTGACGCGCTGCTTCGAGAAATCCGCCAGCAGACCGCCGTGCTCGAGCGAAAAGCGCTCGAAGCGCTTCGCGTCGGCCGCAAACAGGTCGCGCAAGTGCGTCGTGCGCATGCGTCCGGCGTGTTCCGCCAGACCTTGCCAGGTTTTCGAAGCGACTGCGCTCATAGCCAGACCATCATACCCATTTCGAACGGGTGGGTGAGAAGCTCGTGCGACGGATACACGCGCAAGTGGTAGTCGATCTTGCCGCAGACCTCAGGCGTCAAATCCAGCGCGAACAGGCTCTCGCCGTCCTTGCCCGGTCCCACGTATTCCAGTTTGTAGGAGCGGGGCGGCCGCGAATTGACGTTGGTATTGGGGCGGCTGAACAGCAGCTCGACGACGACGTCGGACGGCTGCAGACCATCAAGCCGCACAGCGACTTCGAAGTGGATGCTCTTGCCAAAAGCAATGCGCTTTTGCGCGTCGTCGATGCGGCGCAGGGAGACGCGGGACCAGTGGGCGCGCACCCGCTGCTTCCAGGCCGCCAACTGCCTTGCCGCGGCGAAGCCGTCGTCGCTGTAGCGGTGCCATTGTTTGGCAGCGGAATGGTAGTACTTGTTGACGTATTCCCCGACCATGCGAACCGAATTGAAGCGCGGCGCGATGCTGGCGATCGACCGCTTCGACATGGCTACCCAGCCCGGCGAGTAGCCCATGCGGCCGCGCTCGTAGTAGAGCGGCACCACCTTGTCCTGCAATAACTCGTAGAACGTCCGCGCTTCCTCGTAGTCGCGCCGGCTCTCGTCCACGCCGTAGTCATAGGCGCTCGAGGTCGGCTTGATCGCCCAGCCGTTCTCGTTTTCCCGTCCGGCCTGATAGCCCTCGGCCCACCAGCCGTCCAGCACCGACAGATTGAGCACGCCGTTGATGGCGGCCTTCATTCCCGAGGTGCCGGAGGCTTCGAGCGGATAGACCGGATTGTTGAGCCAGACGTCGACGCCCGATACCAGCCGGCGCGCGAGGCGCAGGTCGTAGCCTTCGACGAGCAGGATGTGGCCCATGAACTCCGGCATGTTGGCGACTTCGGCAACGCGCCGGATCAGCGCCTGGCCCGGTTCGTCGGCCGGGTGGGCCTTGCCGGCGAAGATGAAGACGACCGGCCGCTTCGGATCGCTGACGATCTGTTTCAGCCAGGTCAGGTTCTGGAACAGCAGCGTGGCGCGCTTGTAGGTCGCGAAACGGCGTGCGAAGCCGATGGTCAGGATGTTGGGGTTCTCCGGATCGGCCAGGTGCATCAGGCGTTCGACGTGCGCCTCCGAGCCGTGCGCGCGCAGGTGCTGCTGGGTGATGCGGTGACGGACCAGGTGCAGCATCTGCGACTTCAGCAACTGACGCACGCTCCAGTACATATGGTCGGGAATGCTGTGGATCTGCTGCCAGACCTGGTGGTCGGTCAGCCGCTGCGACCAGTCCGGCCCGAGTATGCGGTCGAAAGTCTCGTGCCACAGATCGGAAAGGAAGGTCGGCAGGTGAACGCCGTTGGTGACGTGGCCGATGGGATTTTCCGCGGGATCGATCTGTGGCCACGACTGGGCGCAGATTTGCGCGGATACATCTCCGTGTACTTCGGAAACGCCGTTGTGATGGCGGGAGCCGCGGATGGCCAGGGCGGTCATGTTGAAATCGCCGCTGCCCTGGACTTGCCCCAGCGCCATCAAGTCCCCGATCTCGCAGCCCATGTCGGCGCAGCAGCCCTCGAAATAGTGCCGGATCATGTCGGGAGCGAAATGGTCGTGGCCGGCGGGCACCGCGGTATGGGTGGTAAAGACCGTGTTGCAGGCCACCGCCTCCAGCGCCGACTGCATGTCCAGTCCGCCCTGCACGAGCTGGCGCATGCGCTCGATGATCATGAAGGCGGCATGTCCTTCGTTGATGTGCCAGATGGTGGGCTTGAGGCCCATTTCCGCCAGTGCCTTGGAGCCGCCCATGCCGAGCACGATTTCCTGCTCGATGCGGGTGGTGCGGTCGCCGCCGTAGAGCCGGTGGGCGATGTCGCGGTCGTGCGGGGAGTTCTGCTCGAGATCGGTATCGAGCAGGTAAAGCTGGATGCGGCCGACGATGGCTTTCCAGACCTTGGCCTCGACTGTGCGCCCCGGCATTTTCACGCTGACATGCAGTTCGCTGCCGTCGGCTCGCAGCACGGGTTTGATCGGCAGGTCGTCAAAGTCCGTATCGTTGTAGGTGGCGTGCTGGTGACCGTCGCCGTCGATGGTCTGCAAAAAATAGCCCTGGCGGTAGAGCAGGCCGACGCCGACGAAAGGCAGCTTGAGGTCCGAGGCCGTCTTGCAATGGTCCCCGGCCAGGATGCCGAGGCCGCCGGAATAGATCGGCAGGCTTTCGTGGAAACCGAACTCGAAGCAGAAGTAGGCGATCAACTCGCCGTCGCCGAGGTGCGGTCCGTGTTCGCGTGCCGGCGCCGTCAGATAGTTGTCGTAAGCCGACAGGACACGGGCCATCGAGCCGAGAAAGGTCGCGTCGGAGACGGCCTGGTCGAGCCGATGCTGGTCGACCCGCTTCAGAAAGGCCTTGGGGCTATGGCCGACGGCGCCCCACAACTTGCTGCCAAGACGCGCGAACAGTGTTCGTGTCGGCCGGTCCCAGCTATACCAGAGATTGTTGGCCAGTTCGTCGAGCCGGGAGAGACGATCGGGAAGTTGCGGATTGACTTCGAGTTGGAAGCGGGTGCCTGACATCGAGATTTACTCCCCGGTATTTTGTCTTGGTTGATTTTACGCTGGCTGGCGACGCGTCTCGACCGTCAACGCGAGTTCCCGCGGTGTGCCGTCGAGCAGCCATGAGAAGGTGAGTTCGACCGCCTGCATGATTTTCTCGAAACCGGCCTCGGACTGGGAGACGGTACGGTGCGCGCGGGCTACCAACCGCAACGGCTGGCTGGTTTCGATCATCAGGTTGCCGCCGAGCACGCCGTCGTTGAGCGTCAGGCGGCGCATTGCGGACAGTTCGAGGTGATCGCCGAAACCGCAGGGTACGTCGCCGTTCTCGAGAATGTAGCGGCCAAGGTAGCCGTCGCAACTGGGCATGGCGACATTGAGGCGGATTTCGACGCGGCCGACCGCATCCTGGCTGCGGTAGCTTACGGTCAGGCGGTCGCTTTCCATGCGGTAGCTCTTCGCCAGGTTGCCGGCGCAGATCGCCGTCGAAAACACCAGCTCGCCGTCCTCGCGGTAGTCGTTGATGGGGCGTGGCGGACCTTCGGCCGGATACCAGCAATCGTCGAACATCCCGCGTGCGCGGGTATCCGGCTCGGCGTCCTGCGGCTGAATGACGTGAAGGAAGGCGACGCGGTCGTGCGCCGAGGCGATGCCGCCGTGCTGCACGTTGTTGCCATTGGCCGCGTGCAGCTTGTCATGGTATCCCTCGTCGTGGCGGCGCAGGGTGTCGCCGAAGTTGTGCGCCAGCGCGAGGTCGGAAAGCTCGACCAATGCCGCGTCGCCGTCGGCGCGGATTACCGCCTGTAGATTGTCGCCGCGCAGGAACAGTTCGTCGTGGCCGTCGTGGTCGAGGTCGCGTCGCTCAAAAGTCAGCCGTGGCGAGACGCCGCCGATGGCCGCTTCCAGCGCCAGTAGATTGTTCCAGATGGCGCGGCGCAGGTGCGGCAGGTAAAGACCGCCGAACAGGCCGTGCCAGTAGGCGTCGTTGGCCTGGGCGCGATGCAGGTGCTCCTGCATTTCCGGCGTGCGCCGCTCCGGCGGCAACGCCGCCAGTTTCACCGAGACGTCGAGCATGCGCTTGTGCATCCAGTTCGATTCGGGAAAGCGCATGAAGAAGTTGCGCCACATGCCGCCGCGCAGGAAAGCCTTACGCTCGTCGAATCGCCCGGCGTGCTTTTCCTGCTCGATCAGCGCGTGGTAGGCGCGCGCCGCCGGCCCGGGCAGCGTCCATTCGTTCATCTCGATGTAGGAGGTCGTCGGCAGATACACGACGCCGCGCGTGCGCTGGCGGGCATGGAACTCATCGTAGGTTTCGGTCCGGATCAGCGGCGAGGCGAGCACGCCCTCGATGAACTTGGTCAGCCAGCCCTGCTCGTAAACCCATTGGTAGGTCTCCGGCCAGATGCCGAACTTCTCGATGTCGTCGAAGTAGATGGCGGCGCGATGGCCTTCGCGCGCCAGGTGTTCGAGCCACGTCACCGCGGCTTCGGGCGGCGAAAAAGGGAGGCGGTAACGTGCCTGCTCCGAGATCGGGAAGAGATCGAGTTCGAGCCCGTCCTCCTCGGTGGTGAAAAAGCTGTCGAGCCGGCCGGCATGTTCGCCCGCGCAGAGGAAGTGGTAATCGTCGACGGCGACATATTCGATGCCGCAGTCGGCGAGGGAGGGCACCACGGCCGATTCCCAGACGCGCTCGGTGAGCCAGGCACCCTTGGGCCGCTGGCCGAAGCGGTGTTCGATCTTGTCGGAGAGCGTGTTGATCTGGCTGACGCGGTCGCGGTGCGGGATCGACGCCAGCACCGGTTCGCAGTCGCCCGAGCCGAACCACTCGACCTGGCCGCGGCGGGTCATCATGGCCAGCCGTTCCATGTCTTCGGGATACCGCTCGATGAGCCAGTCGAGCAGCCAGCCGGAGAAATGCACGCTGAAGCGGAATTCGGGATAGCGTTCGACGGTCTGCAGGAACATCCGGTAGCAGCGGACGTGCGCTTCTTCCATCACGAAATCGAAATTGCCGACCGGTTGGTGGGCGTGAACACCGAACAGCAGGGAGATGGGGCGGTCGCTCATGAATGGTGTTCCTGTGCCCGGCGCATGGTGCCGTCGGTAGCGGCGACGTCGCTGCCCCTGGAGATGGGCAGGTCGAGCTGGGACGGCGGCGTCAGTTTGAGTAGATGGTAGAGGTTGGCGAGATTGCGGCGATACAGTTGATCGAAACTGGCGACGGCCTGGCTCGGGTTGTAGTCGCCGAACCACCAGAACCAGTCGGAGCTTTCGCAGACCGCCAGTTGGCGTTCCGCCACGGCTGACTCTTCCGGGGAGAGGCGTCCGCTGCCCAGCACGATGTCGTAACTTTGCTTGGCGGCGCAGAGCAGATCCCAGGCGTGGTTCTTTTCGGGGTCGCCGATCCAGGTGGACAGCGTGCCGTAGACCCAGCTGCCGGCCGTGATGCCGGCGAGCTGCGATGCTGCGGGACGCTGCGCGGGCGGCCGCGCCAGGATCTCGGCATAGGTCGTGGTACGGATGCGCGGGTGTTTTTCGAGTAGGCCGTAGAGATCCTCGAAGAAGAAGTGGCCGTTGTACGGGTAGTGTTCCCAGGCGTTCTCGCCGTCGAGGATGATGCTGACCACGGGCCGCTCGTTGCGGCCGCTGTCGGCGAGGATGCCCTCGAGCTGGCCGATCAGGTGCTGTGCGGCGTCGCGGCCGTGCCACTTGGCGTACTCGAACCCGATGAGGTCGGAGAGCCGCTCGTCGCGGAAGAACAACGTGATGCCCGGCGCGGACGCCAGCGTCCATGGCCGGTAGGCCGCGCGCTGCGGATCGCCGCCATGTTTGGCGATGCTGTTGCGCAAGACACCTTCGCCGCTGGCGAGCCATTGGCAGCCGTGCGTCGCCAGTTGCTGGACGACGCCAGTGGAGATCGCGCCTTCGGCCGGCCACATGCCCAGGGGCGGTTTGCCGAAGCGGCGGGTGTGCGAGGCGCGTGCCGCTTCGATGTGCGCATCCAGGCGCTGACGGCCGCCGGTGTAGGTCGAGGCCTGGGGCAGCGGTGCATCGGGCTGGCTTTCGCGGGCGGACTGAAAGTCGAGCAAAAGCGGCGCCAGCGGATGCGTGTCCGGGGTGGCCGAGAGTTCGATCTGGCCGCGCTCCTGCAGGGCACGGTAGCGCGGCACTAGGTTGTGCAGAATTTCGCCGATCAGTCGCAGGAGCGCCAGCCGTTCTTCCAGGCTGTAGCCCTCGCCCTTGCTCATCAGTTCGGCGATCAGCGGCTGGCGACGTCGTTCCGACTCGCCGGTCCAGGCCAGGTGATACCAGGTGACCAGATCGGCTAGATAGTCTCCGGACAGATAGGCAAGCGCGGCTTCGCCATCGGGGGCGAGTTGTTCGTAAAGGTCATGCAGCCGCTTGTAGCGCGGAAACGGCGCCAGCATCGTGTGGTGGTTGCTGCGGAAGCAGGCTTCCAATAGCAAGCGGCGGTCACCGGCGTCGATGCGCGTCAGGTCCGGCGTCGCCAGCAGGCGAAGCAGCGGCTCGCGGTATTGGCCGGAGTCGGCCTGCGAGCAGTAGTCCTCGATCTGGTCGAGCAGTACCGGCACGAAATTGACTACGGCCCGGATCGCCGGATGCCGTTCCAGGTGATCCGCCATGTCCGCATAGTCCTTGATGGCGTGCAGATACACCCAGGGCAGCACATGTTTGCCATCCGCGTGGTCGCGGTAGTCCGGCTGGTGCATGTGCCAGAGAAAAACGAGATCGAGCCGTCGGTCGGGCATCGTGTCAGGCCCTCGCCGGGCCTTCCCAAGAGGGCCTGCGTTCTCCCGTGGGGGGCCGCGAGCCGGGGTTGCGAGCGTGAGGAACCATGCAGGCGGTCAGCGGATTTGGTGGACGCGCTGTCCGAGCATTTCCGGCGTGACCAGCGTGATGCCGCGGGCCGTGACATGGAAGCGCTTGGCGTCCGCGATCGGGTCGAAGCCGATCTTCATTCCGGCCGGAATCCGGCAGTGCTTGTCGAGAACGACCCGGCGAAGT
>JBNKCS010000074.1:0-7692 GCA_050287865.1 Rhodocyclaceae bacterium
CCTACAGCCGCGGCGAGGAGATCGACCGCTTCCACAGCGCGAAGCCGATGCACTTTCTGCGCGAATTTGCCGACAGGATCATTGCCCGCCACGGCGCCTGACCGGCACGGCGGCGTGTCGCCAAGGCTGACTTTTCAGCGCCCCGGCGTGTCGAGCGATTCGACGAGCGGCAGGGCCAGCGCCAGATCCTTGCCGTCGTGGTTGAGATGAAAGCGCAGGTGGATGTTGCGCGCCAGATTGCGCAGGCGCCAGTCGACCTCGCGCGCCACCAGCGCAATCTCGGACAGCAGCTCTTCGTCCGCCTTCACTTCCTCGACGGTCAAGGCCTCGATGGCGCCGGTCGCGGTCAACGCCTTGCTCAGAACCTTGAGCGCGGCTTGAACGTAGGCGCCGATTTCGGCGGCAATCCGGCTTTCCTTATGCGCTGCCAGCAAGTCCGCGGCCGCTCCGGATCGCTGGAGTTTTTCGCCGATGAGGCGGATGCGTTCGAGACAGTCTTCGCAACGCATCTCTTTCGGCGTGACCGGTGAGTTCATGAGCGGCTTGACCACCGCATCGACGATGGTGCGCTCGAATTCTTCGGGAACGATTCGGGTGGCAACGCGCAGGCGGTAGGCCGACTCGTCGGCACCATGCATGATGATCGCCGAGCAGGTGTCGGCGACACCGATTATCCGGCCGAACTTGCTGATCTCGTTGTTCGCTTTCTGCGCCGGATAGCCGCTGCCATCGAGGCGTTCGTGATGCTCCGCCACGGCATCGCCGATCTTCGCCGGCAGGCTGGTCAATTCGCGAACCAGTTCCTGGCCGATCCGCGGATGCACCGCCACCAGTTTCCACTCGGCGGGAGTCAGCTTGGTACTGCTGTGCAGGTAGCCGGGATCGATATACAGCTCTCCGATATCGTGGATCAGCGCGGAAAGAAGAAGCTGCTGCACTGTGTCGTCACCGATATTGAGGCGGGAGGCGATCCCCGCCGTAATGACGACACAATGCAGGCCATGCCGGTAGCTCGCCAACTTCCCTTCACGCGCCGAGGTCAGCAGCAGCTTGAACGGCCCAGGCAGCGGCGTGTTGCGAAAGTCCGTGAGCAGACTGCGCGCCGCCACGGATCCCGACACCCGTTGCAGCATCGAGTTGCTTCCGATCAACTCCAGACAGGCGGTCACCACCTCGTCGGAAACGATGCCTCCCTCGACGGTCAGTGCCGACTCGAGAGGCCGCGCCAGCTTGTGGCGCTGCAACTTTTCCTGAAGCGACCGCGATACCCGTTGTCCTTGCGCCCAGAGCTTGTGGCCGGCCTCGTCGACGATGTCCTCGGAGGCAACGATTTCTTGCTGATCCGAAAGCGCCATGATGTGCTCAAGGCAATGAGAATTCATGAAATCCGTCGTTGTCGTGGCCTGCGACATGACAATCTGCTCCGGAAAATGCTGTATTTGACGCATGGAATGCTGACTGAATATTAGCGGATTCCGGGCCTTTGTAAAGCTCGGGGGCGCTCGTCACGGCGGCGTACCGCCACGGCTGACTTTTTGTCGACGACCATCGTCACGGACTACAATCAGGCTTTAGCAATAGACTTCACGCCATGCCCGTCTACTCCATCGGCGACAAGCGTCCGCAAATTGCCGACTCCGCCTGGATCGCACCCAACGCCACGGTAATCGGCGATGTTCGTCTCGGCCGCAATGTCGGCATCTGGTGGAACGCGGTACTGCGTGGTGACAACGATCCGATCAGCATCGGCGAGAACAGCAACATTCAGGACGGTTCGGTGCTGCATACCGACATCGGCGTACCGCTTGCCATCGCCGCGAACGTGACCGTCGGACACATAGTGATGCTGCATGGCTGCACGATCGGCGAAGGCAGCCTGATCGGCATCGGCGCCATCGTTCTCAACCGCGCAGTGATCGGCCGTGAATGCCTGATCGGGGCCGGCAGCCTGATCCCGGAAGGCAAGTCAATACCGGAGCGTTCGCTGGTGATGGGTTCGCCGGGACGCATCGTCCGCCAACTGACGGACGAGGATATCGCCAGAATGCGCGCCAGCGCGGAGCACTACGTGGAGCATTTGCAGCACTACAGCAGCCAGTTGACGCGGCTGGACTGATCAGGGCTGCTTCTGCGGCACCTGGACGAAAATCTCGCCCGGCTTGACCAGACCGAGCTCGTAGCGCGCACGTTCTTCGATCGCGCCATAGCCGGTCTTGAGGTCGCGTACTTCCGCATCGAGTGCGGCGTTGCGGCTTTCCAGACCCTGATTGACTTCACGCTGCTCGGCGAGTTGCCGATCCATGTCCCAGACGCGCAGCCAGCCGCCCTTGCCCAGCCACAACGGGTACTGGAGCAGCACGATCAGCGCCACCAGTACCCAGGTCGGCCAGCGCATGGCGTTCGCGATTATTTCCTGAGGTTGTAGAACGTCGCCACGCCCGGATAGCCGACTGCCTCGCCGAGGTCTTCCTCGATGCGCAGCAACTGGTTGTACTTGGCGATACGATCCGAGCGCGATAGCGAACCGGTCTTGATCTGGCCGGCGTTGAGGCCGACCGCGATGTCGGCGATGGTCGAGTCCTCGGTTTCGCCCGAGCGATGCGAAATGACGTTCGTATAGCCGGCGCGCTTGGTCATCTCGACGGCGGCGAAAGTCTCGGTCAGCGTGCCGATCTGGTTGATCTTGATCAGCACGGAATTGGCGATTCCCCTGTTGATGCCTTCGCGGATGATCTTCGGGTTGGTGACGAAGATATCGTCGCCGACGATCTGGGTGGTCTTGCCGAGCCTGTCGGTCAGCAGCTTCCAGCCGTCCCAGTCGGCTTCGGCCATGCCATCCTCGATGCTGACGATCGGGTACTTGCCAGCCAGTGCGGCAAGGTAGTCGGTAAATTCCGCCGAGCTCAGTTCCAGTTTTTCCGAGGCAAGAATGTACTTGCCGTCCTTGTAGAACTCCGAAGCGGCGCAATCGAGGCCGAGCAGCACGTCCTGACCCGGCGTATAGCCCGCCGCGTCGATCGCCTTCAGAATCAGTTCGATGGCCTCGTCATTACCGGAGACGTTGGGCGCAAAACCGCCCTCGTCGCCGACCGTGGTCGGGTAACCCTTCTTGTCCACCAGCTTCTTCAGGTGCTGGAACACTTCGGCGCCGCAGCGCAGCGCTTCGCGGAAACTCTTCGCACCCACCGGCAGAATCATGAATTCCTGGATGTCGAGGTTGTTGTTGGCATGGGCGCCGCCGTTGATGACGTTCATCATCGGCACCGGCATCTGCATCGGACCGGAACCGCCGAAATAGCGATAGAGCGGCAGCCCGGCCTCGTCGGCGGCCGCCTTGGCCACGGCCATCGAGACGGCGAGGATGGCATTGGCGCCGAGGCGCGACTTGTTGTCGGTGCCGTCGAGTTCGCACAGGCTCTGGTCGATGAAGGTTTGCTCCTCGGCGTCGAGCCCGATGATGGCCTCGGAAATCTCGGTATTGACGTTGTCGACAGCCCGACTCACGCCCTTGCCGAGGAAGCGGCCCTTGTCGCCGTCGCGCAATTCAATGGCTTCGCGCGAGCCGGTGGAGGCGCCCGAGGGCACGGCGGCGCGGCCCAGGACACCGGACTCCAGCAGAACATCGGCTTCAACGGTGGGATTGCCGCGGGAATCCAGTATCTCGCGGGCGACGACATCAACGATTGCGCTCATCTTCCTGTTCCTGGTTACGTTGAATAACCTTCGACCAATACCATGTCGAAGGATGAAACACCCGCCCGCACCTTGCGCGCGGCGACGTATTCCGGCGAATCATAGAACGCCTTCGCCTTCTCGCTACTGTCGAATTCGATCACCACCAAACGCTGCGGCAGCCAGCTTCCTTCGAGTACCTCGTAGGGACCGCCGCGCACCAGAAAGCGGCCACCGAACTCCTCCACGGCGATCGACGACAGGCGCCGGTATTCGATCATGCGCTCGGGGTCGGTGGACTTGGCGTCAACGACAAGATAGCTCTTGGCCATTACACCTCCTTGACGGCTTCGGCGAAACCAACGCGCTTGACCAGCGCATCCAGTTCCGCGAGTACTGACAACAATTCCCGCATGCGCTTCAGCGGCCAGGAGTTCGGGCCGTCGGACAACGCGCTGGCGGGATCGGGATGTGTTTCCATGAACAGGCCGGCAATGCCGACAGCGACTGCGGCGCGCGCCAGCACCGGCACGAATTCACGCTGGCCGCCTGACGACGTGCCCTGCCCGCCCGGCAACTGCACGGAGTGCGTTGCGTCGAACACGACCGGGCACCCGGTTTCGCGCATGATCGCCAGCGAGCGCATGTCGGAAACGAGATTGTTGTAGCCAAAGGAAACCCCACGTTCGCACACCATGATGCTGTCGGCATCATTATTGGCCGATCTTGCCTTGGCGACAACCTGTTTCATGTCGCCGGGCGCGAGGAACTGGCCTTTCTTGATGTTCACCGGCAGGCCGACGGAAGCAACCGCCTGAATGAAATCCGTCTGCCGGCAAAGAAATGCCGGTGTCTGCAGCACGTCGGCCACCGAAGCCACTGCCGCCACCTCGTCCTCGGCGTGCACATCGGTCAGTACCGGAACACCGATCTGCTTCTTCACTTCGGCCAGGATCGCCAACCCCTCGTCGAGGCCGAGGCCGCGAAACGACTTGTCCGAACTGCGGTTGGCCTTGTCGTAGGACGCCTTGAAGATGTAGGGAATGCCGAGTCCGGAGCAAATCTCCTTCATCTGCCCGGCAATATCGAGACAAAGTTGCTTCGATTCCGCTACACACGGGCCGGCGATCAGGAACAGCGGCCGGTCAAGGCCGACCTCGTGGCCGCAAAGCTTCATGCCTGCGCCTTGCGCGCCAGCGCCGCCTTGACGTAGCTGATGAAAAGCGGATGGCCGGTACGCGGATTGCTGGTGAATTCGGGGTGAAACTGCACGCCGACGAACCACGGGTGCAACTGCTGCGACAGTTCCATCATTTCCGGCAGGTTCTCCGACGGCGTACGTGCCGAGATCACCATGCCCGCCGTTTCCAGCTTCGGCACGTAGATGTTGTTCACTTCGTAGCGATGGCGGTGGCGCTCGTTGACTTCCTTGCCGTAGATCTTCGCCGCCTGCGTACCGGCCTTGACCGGACAGCGCTGCGCGCCCAGGCGCATGGTTCCACCGAGATCCGAGTTGGCATCGCGATGTTCGACCTTGCCTTCGCGATCCAGCCATTCGGTGATCAGGGCCACCACCGGATGCGGCGTATCTTGATCGAATTCGGTGCTGTTGGCATTTTCGAGCCCGGCGACATGCCGCGCAAACTCGATTGTGGCCAGTTGCATGCCCAGGCAGATGCCAAGATAAGGCACCTTGTGCTCGCGGGCATAGCGGATGGCCTTGATCTTGCCTTCGGTGCCGCGCTTGCCGAAACCGCCCGGAACGAGGATGGCGTCCATCGTCGCCAGCGGATCCGTTCCGTTGCGCTCGATCTCCTCCGAGTCCACATAGTGGATGTGCACCCGGCTGTGCGTATGGATGCCTGCATGCACCAGCGCCTCGGTCAGCGACTTGTAGGACTCGGTCAGGTCGACGTACTTGCCGACGAAGGCAACGTCGACTTCGTGCTCGGGATGTTCGAGCGAGTCGATCAGATTCTTCCACACCGACAGGTTGGCCGCCTTGGCCAGGATGCCCAGCTTATGGCAGACGATTTCGTCCAGCATCTGGTCGTGCAGCATCGCCGGAATCTTGTAGATCGAATCCGCATCGGTGGCGGATATCACCGCCTCCGGCTGAACGTTGGTAAACAACGCGATCTTGCGCTTCTCGTCCTCCGGAATCTCCCGGTCGGCACGGCAAAGCAGGATGTCCGGCTGGATGCCGATTTCGCGCAGTTCCTTGACGGAATGCTGGGTCGGCTTGGTCTTCAGTTCGCCGGCGGTGGGAATCCACGGCAACAGCGTCAGATGCATGTAGCAGGTGTTGCTCCTGCCCTCTTCGATACCCATCTGGCGGATGGCTTCGAGAAACGGCAGCGACTCGATGTCGCCGACGGTGCCGCCGACTTCAATGATGGCCACCTCGGCGCCCTTGGCGCCCCGTTTGACGAAAATCTTGATCTCGTCGGTGATGTGCGGAATCACCTGCACCGTCTTGCCCAAATATTCGCCGCGCCGCTCCTTCTTGATCACCGATTCGTAGATCTGGCCGGTGGTGAAGTTGTTGCGCTTGCCCATCTTGGCGCTGGTGAAGCGCTCGTAATGGCCAAGATCGAGGTCGGTCTCGGCGCCGTCCTCGGTGACGAATACTTCGCCGTGCTGAAACGGCGACATCGTGCCGGGGTCGACGTTGATGTAGGGATCGAGCTTGAGATGGGTAACCGTGATGCCGCGCGACTCGAGGATGGCTCCCAGCGATGCGGCGGCGATGCCCTTGCCCAGACTGGACACGACACCCCCGGTGACGAAAACGTATTTGGTCATGAACGAAGCTGCGGCGGGAAATTTGCATGATACAGGAAAGGCATACGCGTCTCAATTCTGCGCGCTTGCGAACACGGCTTTCCATGACATCACGGGGCGCGCAGGCAAGCCGCCGACGTGCACGTCAGGCCGGATCAGCCGCGGCCCGCCAGAAACACTTGCCTTTGCTCTCGGCATCGACTTCCTGCAGCACACGCTGGTGCTCGATCAGTTCGTCGGCCCCGGCCCGAACGACGCGCAACACGGGCCTGCTGCCGGCGACGAAGCTGGTCGCCACGGCAGGCGGCTCGTCGAGCTCCATCATCAGGCTTTCCTGGCCGCGGGTCATGGCCAGATAGACCTCGGCAAGCAATTCCGCGTCCAGCAATGCACCGTGGAACTGCCGATTCGAGTTGTCGACACCGTACTCGGAACAGAGCGCGTCGAGCGAGTTGCGCTTGCCCGGCCGCACGTCTCGCGCCATCCTCAGCGTATCGACCACGCCGGCGCAGATCGAGTGCGCGCTGGCCATGTCGGGCACCCCCAGCAGACCGAACTCGACGTTCAGGAACTCCATGTCGAAGCTGGCGTTGTGGATCACCAGT
This sequence comes from Rhodocyclaceae bacterium, assembly GCA_050287865.1. Classification (GTDB taxonomy): domain Bacteria; phylum Pseudomonadota; class Gammaproteobacteria; order Burkholderiales; family Rhodocyclaceae; genus Fen-999. Next base: position 7,062 of record JBNKCS010000074.1, read on the forward strand.
TCTGCGTCGCGGATAAAGGCGGCAAACTCGGCCGCGATCTCGCGGAACTTCGGTTTGTCGGCGAGAAATTCGTCGGTTAGGCCGTGGATCCGCTGCGCTTCGATGGGCACATCGCGCTCCGGATTCAGGTAGCGATGCAGGCGCCGCCCGGTCTGCTTGCGGTCGACCAGCTCGACGCAGCCGATTTCGACCACGCGGTCGCCGTTCCTGGCGTACAAGCCCGTGGTTTCGGTATCGAGAACGATCTGTCTCAACTCAGCTTCCCCTCTTCAATTCGATTCCGCGCCGGGCCAGTTCGTCGGCCCTTTCGTTCTCCGGATGCCCCGCGTGCCCTTTCACCCAGATCCACTGAATCGCATGCGTCGCGGCCAGCGCGTCGAGAGTCCGCCACAGATCCTCGTTCTTGACCGGTTCCTTGCCGGCCGTTTTCCAGCCGCGTCGTTTCCAGCCATGAATCCATTCCGTCATGCCCTTTTGCACGTACTGCGAGTCGGTATGCACCCGCACGGGGATCGAACGCTTCAGCGAACGAAGCGCCTCGATGACCGCCATGAGTTCCATGCGATTGTTGGTCGTGGCGGCATCGTAGCCGAACAACTCTTTCTCGCGACCGTCGTAGCGCAGGATCGCG
>JBNKCS010000075.1:0-7655 GCA_050287865.1 Rhodocyclaceae bacterium
ATCTCCGGGTTGCCGCGCTGCACGGAAGCGAAATCGAGGTCGGCGGTGTTGGTGCCGGTTGCCATCGACGAAGCGGCACCGCCGCCCAGGCCGATCAGCATGCCCGGCCCGCCAAGCTGGATCAGCAGCGTGCCGGCGGGGAACTCGTTCTTGAAGCAATGCCGGTCGGCGATGTTGCCGACGCCGCCGGCGATCATGATCGGCTTGTGGTAGCCGCGCACTTCGCCCGCGAACTCCTGCTCGAAAGTGCGGAAGTAGCCGGCGAGATTGGGCCGGCCGAATTCGTTGTTGAAGGCCGCAGCGCCGATCGGGCCTTCGATCATGATGTCGAGCGCCGAAGCGATGCGGTCCGGCTTGCCGTAGCCGGATTCCCAAGGCTGTGCGTAGCCGGGGATGTTGAGATCGGACACCGAGAAGCCGCACAGGCCGGCCTTGGGCTTGGAGCCACGGCCCGTGGCGCCCTCGTCGCGGATTTCGCCGCCGGAACCGGTCGCCGCGCCCGGGAAGGGCGAAATGGCCGTCGGGTGGTTGTGCGTTTCGACCTTGGCGAGGATGTGGGTGGTGTCCTCGACGTAGCTGTAAGTGTTACGTTGGCCGCCCGCGCCGGGCAGGAAGCGCTTGATCTTGGCGCCCTCGATCACCGAGGCGTTGTCGGAATAGGCGACCACCGTGCCTTCGGGATGCGCCTTGTGCGTCTCGCGGATCATGCCGAACAGCGACAGCGGCTGGTTGGCGCCATCCACCGTCCAGCTCGCGTTGAAGATCTTGTGCCGGCAGTGCTCGGAGTTGGCCTGGGCGAACATCATCAGTTCGACGTCGGTCGGGTTGCGGCCGAGCTTGCCGAAGTTCTCGACCAGATAGTCGATCTCGTCATCGGACAGCGCCAGCCCCAGTTCGCCGTTGGCCTTGACGAGCGCCGCCCGCCCGCCGGCCAGGATGTCGACCGTGGTCAGCGGCTGCGGTTCATAGTGGTGGAACAGCTCGTCGGCCGCATCGAGGCTTTCGAGCACCGATTCGGTCATGCGGTCGTGCAATCGGCGTACCGCCATGGCTGATTTTTCCCCAGCCGTGAAGTGGTAGGCAATGCCGCGCTCGATGCGCTTGATCTTGGCAAAGCCGCAGTTATGGACGATGTCGGTCGCCTTCGACGACCACGGCGAGATCGTGCCCAGGCGCGGCGTCACCAGCAGTAATGTGCCCTTGGGCTCGGCCGGCAGCGTCGCCGGGATGCCCAGCAAGTCCTTCAGCCGGGCCAGTTCGTCGGCGGTCAGATCGCTGTCGCATTCGACGAAAACCCAATGCTCGGCGGCAAAGGCGACGCCGGCGGTTTCCTGAAGACGGGCGAGACGGGAAGCGGAAAATGCGGCGGCACCGCGCAGCTTAAGAATTCGGGACATGGAAGTAGGGAAATGAGCGAAAAGGCGCGATCTGACAGTCAGGAATTATACTCTGCGGCCATCTCTCGATTCCCGTATGCCATGAACGCCAGCAGCCATGACCACAGCTACGAAGTCAGCCTCTCCGACTTCCCCCGGAAAGTGCTCGAAACGTCGCGCAAAGTTCCCGTCGTCGTCGATTTCTGGGCCGACTGGTGCCAGCCCTGTCGCGTTCTGAAGCCCATCCTCGAAAAGCTCGCAGCCGAATACGGCGGCCGTTTCATCCTGGCCAAGGTGAATTCCGACGAAAACCAGGAACTGGCCCAACGCTACGGCGTCCGCGGCATTCCCGCGGTCAAGGCCTTCGTCGGCGGCGAGATGGTCGACGAATTCACCGGCGCGCTGCCCGAATCGCAGGTGCGGCAATTTATCGACGGACTGATTCCGTCGCCGGCCGAACCGCTGCGCCGCGAGGCGCTGGCCGCCTCTAGCCGCGGCGACACCGATGCCGCCCGCAAACTACTGGAACAAGCCATCGAGGTCGATCCGCGCAACGACCAGAGCTATCTCGACTACATCGAACTGAGCATCGAAACCGGCGCCCTGGACGAAGCGAAGGAAGTGCTCGACGCCGTGCGTAGTCGCTGCCGCGACGAAGACCGGCTCCGGGCGCTGGAAGCCCAGCTCCAGCTTGCCTCGGGCGGCGGCGCCGACATTTCCGCACTGGAAGCCCGCATCGCGGCCGACGCCAGCGACCTCGACGCGCGGCTACAGCTAGCCAACGCGCTGGCTGTGGCGCGCGACTATCGGCCTGCCCTGGAGCAGCTCCTTGAAATCGTCCGCCGCGACCGCAACTGGAACGACGAGGCCGGCCGCAAGACCATGCTGACGCTGTTCACGCTGCTGGCACCGCAAACGCAATACGACGACCTGGTGCGCGAATTCCGCGTCGCCCTGTCGCGTACCCTCAACTAGGCGCACGCCGAACCGACCCATGAAACTCCTCTTCGACCTGTTCCCGGTCATCCTGTTCTTCACCGCCTTCAAGGTTGCCGAGGGGCGCAAGGAAGCGACCGCCGGACTGCTCGGCGGCGTCTTCGGCGCGCTCGGCCTGCCCGGCGCGTTCCCCCCCGACCAGGCACCCATCCTGCTCGCCACCGCCGTCGTCATCATCGCCACCATCGCCCAGATCGCCTGGGTCTGGTGGCGCCATGGCAAGGTGGACAAAATGCTCTGGGTCAGCCTCGGCCTGGTGGTCGTGCTCGGCGGCCTGACCATCGCGCTGCGCGACGAAACCTTCATCAAATGGAAGCCGACCGGCCTTTACTGGATCTTTGCCGTCGTCCTGCTGCTCTCCGCAAAGGTGTTCGGCAAGAACCTGATCCGCGCCATGCTCGAAGCGCAGATCAAGGCGCCCGACCATGTCTGGAGCACGCTCAACCTCGCCTGGGCCGCCTTTTTCGCCCTGATGGGCGCCGCCAACCTGTTCGTCGCCCTGTCGTTCCCCACCGACATCTGGGTTAACTTCAAGCTCTTCGGCACCATGGGCCTGATGTTCGCCTTCGTCATCGCCCAGGGGGTTTGGCTGAACCGCTATATCGTGGAACCTCCGGCCGACCAACCTGTCCCACCCGAACAACCCTGAACACGGAGCCAGCGTGACCGTCATCGACACCATGAAGCAGCGGCTTGCCGCGCTCGAACCCACCCAACTCGAACTGATCGACGACTCCCACAAACATGCCGGCCACGGCACCGGCGAAGCCGGCGTGTACCGGCTCCAGATCGTCTCCGACCGCTTCGCCGGACTCGCCACCATGGCCCGCCATCGCCTCGTGTATGATGCGCTCGGCGATCTGATGGGGCCGGCGATTCATGCACTCAGCATTACCGCCCGCACCCCCCAAGAACACTCCCGCTGACAACAAAGAAGGAACTTTCATGAACCGCACGATGCACGCGTCCCTGCTCGCAGTCGTCCTCTTCACCATGGCCGCCGCAGTCCAGGCCGCGCCGCCCGCCGCGACAAAGGTGAACGGCAAGACGATCCCGCAATCCAGTATCGACACGCTGGTATCCGCCCAGGTCGCAAAAGGACAAACGGATACCCCGGAACTGCGCAAGGCCGTGCGCGAAGAACTGGTTCGTCGCGAAGTGCTTACCCAGGCGGCGGAACGCAAGGGTCTCCAGAAGAAGCCCGAAGTCGTGTCGCAAATCGCGATGACCCGCCAGGGCGTACTGATCGGCGCCTACCTGCAGGACTTCGTCAAGAACCACCCCGTCACCGACGAAATGGTCAAGGCCGAATACGACACCCTGCGCAAGACCCTCGGCGAAAAGGAATACAAAGTCCGCCACATCCTCGTCGATACCGAGGAAGAAGCGAAGGCCCTCATCGACAAGCTGAAGGCCGGCGAAAAGTTCGATGAGTTGGCCAAGCAGTCGAAGGATCCCGGCTCCAAGGAACGAGGCGGCGATCTCGGCTGGTCCAACAAGGCGTCCTACGTCAAACCCTTCTCCGACGCCATGGTCGCGCTGGAAAAGGGCAAGTTCACCGAAACTCCGGTAAAGAGCAACTTCGGCTGGCATATCATCCAGCTTGACGACGTCCGCGACATGAAGGCCCCGACGATGGACGAGATCAAGCCGCAACTCTCCCAGCGCCTGCAACAGAAGATGGTCGAAAAGCACATTGCCGACCTGGTTGCCAAGGCCAAGGTACAGTAAGGGAACGCTGCCTCGACCGGAACGGGGGCCGCGGCCCCCGTTTTTCGTTGACGACCGACTATGCGCCTGCACTTCCCGCCCTATCTCCTGCTGACCCTCTCCGCCCTGTTCTGGGCCGGCAACTGGATCGTCGGCCGCGGCATGCGCGCCGACCTGCCGCCGCTGGCGCTGTCGTTCTGGCGCTGGGCCATCGCCCTGCTGCTGGTCCTGCCCTTCGCCTGGCCGCATCTGCGCCGCGACTGGCCGCGGCTGCGCGAACACTGGGGCTGGCTGGCGCTGTTCGGCCTGCTCGGCATCGCCGCCTACAACACGCTCGCCTACCTCGGCCTGCACTACACCACGGCCACCAACGGCCTCGTCCTCAACTCCTTCATCCCCATCGCCATCGTCGCCCTCGGCTGGGTCTTCCTCGGCAAGCGGCTAAGCGCCGTCGAGGCGCTGGGCATCGCCGCCTCGTTGTGCGGCGTGCTGACCATCGTCGCCCGCGGCGACCCGGCCGTGCTGGCTGCACTGCACCTCAACATCGGCGACCTGTGGATCCTGCTCTCGGTGCTGGTCTGGGCCACCTACACCCTCATGCTGCCGCACCGTCCCGCCGTGCACCCGATGAGCTTTCTCGCCGCGATCGTCCTCTTCGGCCTGATCGAACTCGTGCCCGCTTACCTGTGGGAGATGTCCACCGGACGGCACGTCGTCGTTTCGCTCCCCTCGCTGATCGCCATCGCCTACACCGGCATCTTTCCGGGCTTCCTCGGCTTCGTCTGCTGGAACAAGGGCGTCGCCGAAGTCGGCCCGGCCAAAGCCGGCCTGTTCATCCATCTCATGCCCGCCTTCGGCATCCTGCTGTCGATCGCCATCCTCGGCGAAAAGCCCGAGCCGTATCACGCCATCGGCATCGTGCTAATCTTCGGCGGCATCTGGCTCAATACACGCAGGAGAACGTGATCGGACTACTTCGAAACTGGTGGCGTCGCGTCAAGCTAGACCGGGTCCGGGTCGGCGACGACGACTGGACCGCCGCCGAAGCGCGCCTGCCCTTCCTCGGCCATCTCGGCGGCGACGAACGCCGCCGCCTGCGCGAAATGGCGCGGGAATTCCTCGCCACCAAGGAATGGAGCGCCGGCCCCGGCCTCGAACTCACGCCGGACATCCAGCTTTCCATCTCGCTCCAGGCCTGCCTGCCCGTCCTCAACCTCGGCCTCGACAGCTATCGCGGCTGGGTCGGCATCATCATCTACGCCGGCGACTTCGTCATTCCGCGCAGCTTCGTGGACGAAAACGGCGTCGTGCACGAATACGACGACGCCGTCCTTGGCGAAGCCTGGGAAGGCGGACCGGTGCTGGTCTCGTGGTTCGACGACCCGCAGGCCACCGATGGCGTCAATGTCGTCCTGCATGAATTCGCCCACAAACTCGACATGGAAAGCGGCGCCGCCGACGGCCTGCCCCGCCTGCCGCCCGGCATGTCGCGCCAGGAATGGACGGCCGCCTTCGAACCCGCCTACGAAGACTTCTGCAACCGCGTCGACAACGACGAAGACACCCGCCTCGATCCCTACGCCGCGGAACACATCGCCGAATTCTTCGCCGTCATGTCCGAAGCCTTCTTCGAAACCCCGGACGTCCTGCAAGAGGAATACCCGGCGGTGTACGAACAACTGAAGCGCTTCTACCGCCAGGACCCGCTGCACCGTGCGGTCTAAGACCAGAACCGACACTGAACGCCGTAAGATGGCGTATCACCACGGCTGACTTTTGTTGCGTTGAGAATATGCCCATGCGATGATCCGCGACATTAATAGAAACCATGGTCTGCCTCCACTTTAACGCCTCTCCAAATGACCAAGAACTTTTCGTCACTGAAGGCATTTCTTTCTGGATCAATCCTGGGTGCGATTTTCTGGGCAATCACTCCGCTGCTTTTCAGTAGACCATCGCCACTTGACTCCCATTTGGCCTCATATTGCGGAATGGCTGCCATGTCTGTATTCAGCGGTTACGTTGGGTATAGGTTTGGCCTTGGAAAGGCACTACTCTCAGTACTCGGGCTATACGTCGGCCAAGTAGGCTACTGTTATATCTTTCTCCTCCGCAATGGCTGGATAGTCGCCGTGGCAATCTCAACCTTATTCTTTGGTGTCGCAACCGTAATAGCTGCTTTAATCGGAGCTGCAGCCGGATACGATTGGAAAGGCCACGAACATGATTGACTCGCTCCTGTCCGTAGCCAGAAACTAAACGGGGCAGATCAGACCACGGTTTTGTTCCCAAAGGCTCCTAAATAATCAGGGACACCCATTAGCCGGCCCGAGTCAAGCGAGTAAGCAGGGTAATCGGGGATAGACCACGGTTTCCCTCACCTACGCTGGAAACATAAGGTATGGCGGACCTTTGGAACTTGCTCATGGAATTCGCCGCAGGAATGGTCGGACGTTCGCTTGCCAAGCTGTTTCTCTTCGGCATCCCGCTGTTTCCGATAGTGGCCCTGTTCGGCGTAACAGCCTTGTTTCCTCGCAAGAGAAAGTGACTGCTGGTGGAAATCGTCTTTTACCTTATTGTTCTGGCGCTACTGGTACTGAACTGGTACGCCTCACGCCGTTGCATAAATGACCCGTTAATCTCACGCGGCCAACGTGCGGCGCAGTTGGCAACCGTTTGGCTCATTCCAATTCTCGGACCGCTTACCGTTATCGCACTGTCTCGGAATACACCCGAGGTCAGCAACGGGGAGTATCGCCAACTACCTGACGTTGGAGACCGGTACGTTACCGGGTTTGGTCGACTCAACGATTGCGGCTACATACGCTCGCCGGACGACAACATGCATCCAATGGACGGAGGCCATGGCGCTCCCGACTAGTTCAATTCCCGACTCTCACCGCCTCAACGGTCGAGACGCTGTATATGAGCCCTAAGCCCCGGATATTCATCCTCATTGGCGGACTCGCGCTTGTCGGAATCGGAGTTGTAGGAATTAATGGGCCAGGCTCGAATATGCCTAGACAGAACGTCTTGGGCACAGCGTAATTCGTTGGATGCCCAGAGGGCGACACTTTTCTTGCCATGCGCATATACCCATGCGATGATCCGTGGCATTGGTGAAATCGCAATCCATCCTTGATGTTTCCTTGAAATAGTGAAAGCACTTCGATGATGACGATACGATCTCTTCTAGTCGCCTGCTCTCTTGCATGCCTGTCCGGTTGCGCCGGAATATCCTGGGAGCCGACGGGTGACTACCCGGCCGAGGATTTGAACGGCTTCACGACCACAACTTCCGTAGCGCTTATCAACGGTCACCCATCGAAAGAGCGAATCAACTTCAACAAGCGATACACCAACTACAACTTGTGGACGGATGTCGCCATCAAGATCGCAAAGCGGGAACTTCTGAAGAAAGGCATGACGATCACCCCGGATGCTGCCAAGAAGCTTACGCTTTCCATCGAGTCCGGATCGCACAAGGGAGGGTGGTATTTTCAAGCAGACGTTGTCATGCGCGCCGAAACGAGTGACGGCTACGTCAATACCTATACAGGTACAGATATTTCA
>JBNKCS010000076.1:0-7535 GCA_050287865.1 Rhodocyclaceae bacterium
CCGACCTCGATCACCGTCGTCGCGACCAGCAACTGAACTTCGTTGCGGACAAAGGCCGCCATCACCGCGGCCTTTTCGTCTGCCTTCAGCCGGCCATGGGCGAGGCCGACGCGCAGGTCGGGCAACTCGGCCGTCAGCCGCTCGTAGGTTTCCTGGGCGGTCTTGAGCTGCAGCGTCTCACTCTCTTCAATCAATGGGCAGACCCAGTACGCTTGCCGGCCTTCGCGGCAGGCGTCGTGCACGCGCGCGATCACCTGGTCGCGGCGCGCTTCGTCGACGAGCTTGGTCACCACCGGCGTGCGGCCGGGCGGCAGTTCGTCGAGCACCGAGACGTCGAGGTCGGCGTAGTAACTCATCGCCAGCGTGCGCGGAATCGGCGTCGCGGACATCGTCAGTTGATGCGCGCTCTGCCCTTTCTTTTTCAACGCCAACCGTTGCTGCACGCCGAAGCGATGCTGCTCGTCGACGATAGCGAGGCCGAGCTTGTCGAACTCGACGCCGCCCTCAATCAAGGCGTGGGTGCCGACAGCTATCGGCGTGTCGCCACGGCTGACTTTTTCGCGCCAGGCGTCGCGAGCCTTCTTCTTGACGCTGGCAGCGAACCAGGCCACTTCCAGCCCCAGCGGCTCCAGCCATGCGGAGAGCTTGCGGTAGTGCTGCTCGGCCAGGATTTCCGTCGGCGCCATCAGCGCCGCCTGGTGGCCGGCCTCGACCGCCTGCAGCATGGCCAGCGCGGCAACCACAGTCTTGCCGCTGCCGACATCGCCTTGCAGCAAACGCGCCATCGGATGCGGCTGCTGCAGATCGGCGGCAATCTCGCGCCAGACGCGCTGCTGCGCGCCTGTCAGCTTGAACGGCAGACTGCTCAGGAGTTTCTGCGTCAGCTTGCCGGTCGCCTTCAGGACCGGCGCGCCGCGCGACCGCCGCGCCGTGTAGGCGCGACGCAGCGAAAGTTGTTGCGCCAGCAATTCGTCGAAGGCGATGCGCCGCCACGCTGGATGATTTCGCGCCTCGACGTCGGCCAGCGACACGTCGGGCGGCGGTTGGTGCAGAAAGCGGATGCTCTCCGAAAAGTCAGCCGTGGCGGCACGCCGCCTGAGTTCGGGCGGCAAGGTGTCGGCCAGGTCCGCGGTTTCCAGGGCACGCCGGATCAGCTTGCGCAGCACCGGCTGGCCGAGACCCGCGGTAGTCGGATAGATCGGCGTCAACCGGTCGGGCAGCGCTTCTTCGCCGTGCACGACGCGGAAACGGGGATGAATGATTTCATCGCCGAAGAAACCGCCGCGCGTCTCGCCGAACACGCGCACTCGCGCACCCGGAGCGAGTGCCTTCTGCTGGCTGGGATAGAAGTTCAGGAAGCGCAAAACCAGATCGCCCGACGCATCGCGCACCCGCGCGACGAGCTGACGACGCGGCCGGTAGGCAATCTCGCTGGAGACGACCTCGACCTCGAACTGCGCGGCGACGCCCGGGCGGGCGTCGCGTATCGCGGTGATGCGTGTCTCGTCCTCGTAGCGCAGCGGCAGGTGCAGCAGCAGGTCGGCGTCGCACCGAAGATTCAGCCGCGCCAGCTTCTCCGCCACCGTGGCGGAAACACCGGCGATGCCCGCACGCTCAGCCGACAACGAGGATCGCGTCCGCCTCGACCAGAGCGCCGCGCGGCAATTCCTTGGCGCCGACGGCGGCGCGCGCCGGATAAGGCTCGGCGACGAACTGCATCATCACGTCATTGACCTTGGTGAAGTTGGCGAGGTCGGTCAGGTAGATGGTGATTTTCACCGCGTCGTTGAGCGTCGCGCCGGCAGCGGCGGCAACAGCCTTGAGGTTCTCGAACACGCGCACGATCTGCTCATCGATGCCATCGACCATTTTCATGGTCACCGGATCGAGACCGATCTGTCCGGAAAGGTACACGGTATTGCCGGCACGCACCGCCTGCGAGTACGGGCCAATGGCGGCGGGCGCCTTGGCAGTCGAAACGACCTGCCGACGCGGCGGCGGCGGTTGGCGCGGGATAAACACTTGAACGCCGCGCCGGGTATGGCGGTTGATGACCAACGGCGCATACAGCCCGGAGGATATCGGCAGGCCGGATGCGACGTCCTTGACCAGCATGACCGCAACAATGGCATCGGCCGGATCGACGAGGCCGATCATCTCGCACTCCGAATCGGTCAGCGTGATCTGGTAGTCGCAGCCGAAGCGCGACGGACTGGTGACATTGAACGCCACGGCCGGATCGTCCACCGACTGCATGATCAGGAAAATCGCCGGGTCGCTCTGGCCCTCGGGGTAGAACAACGAGTACCGGTGCAGGTTTTTGAACCCCGGCAAGCCGGCCGGAAATTCGATGAATTTGTCCGGAGATGCTTCGAGGGCACCAAACCTCTGGCTATCGATTTTCATAACGGTTCCTCGTCTATTTGCGGGCGGTCATGATCAGACCTGGATCGAGGCCGAGCGACTTGAGCTTCTCACGTGCCTGTTCGGCCTCCCGGCGACTGGCGAACGGCCCGACCCGGACCCGGGTCTCGATCGCTACCGGCAGCCCGGCCGCCTCGATTTTCGCGCGCAATTCCTCGGCGTTGGAAATATTGTTGAACACGCCCACTTGCACCAGGATGCGCCGCACCGCTTCGGCCGCCGCGCTGGCGATCGGCTGCGAAGCCTTGGCCGGTCGGGCCGGAGCCGCGGTCGTTTCCTTCACCGTCTGCTGGGGTGCCGCGCTCGATTCGTCGGATTGAACCATCGCCTTGCGGGCTTGCGCCGGGATCGTCAAGGGCCGTTCCGCCCGCGCTTCGGTCGTCGGGGCCTCGGTACGCTCCGGTTCCGCTTCGGGCGCACTGGCCACGTCGGCCGACTCAGCCGCATCGGCAATCTTCTCCTCGGTCTGTTCCTGGTTCTGCGCCTGTTGCCCGTCGGACTGCGGTGCGGCTTCCTGGTCGACCTTGGCTCCGATCTGCCGGGCCGGAGGCTCCTCTCGTGTCAGTGCCGCCGGCTTTTCTTCCTCGCCCACCATCACGGAATCGAAAGCCACCAATCCGCCGAGCAGCAACACCACCGCCGTAGCTGCAATAGCCACCCGCTTCAGCAAACGCTTTCGCAGAATCGCGTCGTCGTCCTGCGACTCGGGTTCAGTTGTCTTGCTGTCGTTCATCCGGGTCATCATGCACCTCGCTGTCGAAGTTCGTCTCGTCCTTGCTCATGGCCAGTACCAACTCGGCTTCGGCGACTGAAATACCGCATTCCTCGGCAACGCCACGGGCGTCGAAGCCGCGATGCGCCAGCGCCGCCGCGTCGGCGTAAAGCGGCGAGATCCGGCGCGCCTCCTTCAGTTCCGTCAGTTCCTCGCGCAAAGCCGTCACTTCGCCGCGCAACTGTCGCACCTGGGACTCAAGTTCGGTCAAAGCCAGCGTCTCGGCAAAAGGCGATCCATACTCGGCGTGCCCGGCGGCCGGCATCTCCCCCGTCATCAGATCGACCTCGGTCAGAACCGGCAACTCCTCCTCCACTTTTGGGGCGGGCGTCAAGAACGGATGCGCCCATGATCGCTCCGCGGGCGGAGGTGGAGACGAATCGGCGGCCAGATCGCGCGGCGCCGTCCGCTCCATATTCCCGGCGGGAGGCGACCGGCTCCGCAAACGCGCCAAGGCGACCAGCGCGATGGCCAGATACACGCCGGCCAGCGCTGCCAGCAGCATCATCAGTTCGCGCCAACCGAAGCCTCCTGATTCCATCCGTTCCTTTCGTGCGCCCCAGTCCCCGCACGCACCCGATGGACGCGCGGAAGGCAGATTATCGGGATAATAGCGGCCGCTCAACCGCCGTAAAAGCCAAGCAGGACGCTTTTGCCCCCATGTTTCTCCTGAAGAAATTCCTTGCCGCCATCGTGTTGCCACCGCTCGGGCCGGTACTACTGGCATTGTTCGGGTTATGGCTGGCCCGACGGCGACCGAAGCCGGGCCATACGCTGATCGCTCTCGGACTCGGCGCGCTGTTGTTGCTCTCGATGCCCTGGACGGCTAACGCGCTGCTGCGCGGTCTCGAAAATACCCCGCCAATCGCGCCCGACGATCTCGCCGAGGTCCAGGCCATTGTCATTCTGGCGGGAGGCAAATTCCGCGATGCCCCTGAATACGGCAGCGACACGGTCAACGCCTTCACACTCGAGCGATTGCGCTACGGCGCTCGACTGGCGCGGGAGTCGGGCCTGCCGGTGGCCGTGGCGGGCGGCGCGCCGGGCGGCGGCATCCCGGAGGGCGAACTGATGCGGGAGGCGCTGGCAACCGATTTCGGGGTCACTGCCCGCTGGGTCGAGACAAGGTCGCGAGACACGGCCGAGAACGCGGAATTCCTGGTCCCGCCGCTAAAGGATGCCAGCGTCGGGCGGATCGCACTCGTTACCCATGCCTGGCACATGCGCCGGGCCCGCGCAGCGTTTGAAAAGTACGGGCTGGAGGTCGTTCCTGCGCCGACCAGCTTCCAGTCGGAAGGACGCAACCGCTGGCTGCCTTCCATCTCAGACCTGAGAAGAAGCCGGATCGCGCTGCACGAATGGCTGGGCCTATTGGCGGCAGAAACCGCCGAACGTATTGCTGACCGTTAGTGGCGAACGGCCGGCCGGCGCTGGCCGGAATCCTCCAGCTTGGCAACCGCCTGGGCGCGGTTCAGCACATCCATCTTGCGATAGATCCTTTGCAGGTGGTTCTTCACCGTAAAGGCGCTGATATCGAGGATCATGCCGATTTCCTCGTTGGTCTTGCCCATCCGCACCCAGTCGAGAATTTCCATTTCCCGCGCCGACAGTTCGAAGCTCTTGTCCGAACGCAGGGCACAGGCCATGTTGTTGTCTTCGAGAGAGACGATACGACGACAGGCGAAATCGATCTGCGGCAGCAACATCGCGAACAGGCTCCGCTCCCGTTCGCCAAGCAACGGCTGGGGATGCATCAACACATACAGCGCATCCGTGCCCGACCGACCGTCCCGCAAACCATGCGCCAGCACGGTGCCTGATCCGCTGAACATGGGCGCTGCCGGGCATTTGCACGTGGCAGGCGCCAGGATGGAACTCAACTCTCCCCCCAGGGAAAACAACTGAAAACCGTTGTCGTTCCAGCGTCGATACAGCTCCATGGCGACGGAGCGAAAACCGCAATCGAGGCAGTTGTCGTTTCGTACTTTCGGCAGCGGCGACACCATGTCGATCGCGATGTCACCCTGTTCGAAGTTGCCGACCATGGCGATGAACATCTCGTGCGGCAGAAAACGCTGAAATTCGCCCTGGAGCCACAGGAACAGCTGGAAACGGCGATCGACGGCCAGCGATTCCTGCACGACACGCAGAAATCGTTCGCGATCAGTTGCGGAAAGGTCGTTGGCGAGTGCCACGCGCTTGCCCCCTGTGGGTTGCGAAGAAACAGCTTGATACGACAATTGTGCCATCAGAACCCCCAAAACTACCGACAAGAGGGAAAATCAAGGAAAAGATGGTAGAGTGAAGTTTGATTGTAACAAGCCCGAGAATACGGCCTGCGGGCATGTTTTTTTAACCGGTAGTGGCGGTGGTTGGGCCACGGTTTCATACTCCGACTTAAATATGGATACGGCTAACGAGAACCTTTTTCCGAACTTGGAGAACCTCGGTGCGGCGACCGGCTTCATCGACGAGATCTTCGAGATCATCGAGCACATTCCGCTGTTCGGTGAATTCGACCTGGCGGAGGTCGAGCAACTTTCCGCGTACATGGAGTGCTTCGGCGCCCCGTGCGGCGCGACCCTGCTCGAAGAAGGCAAGGAAGGCGATTACCTGCTGCTGATCCTGACCGGCAGCGTCGACGTGTACAAATCCATGCCCGGGCAGGGAAGCAAACTCATGGCTACGGTCGGCCCGGGAGCGATCGTCGGCGAAATGTCGCTGGTGGATGGTCAGAAGCGCAACGCCAGTTGCGTTACCCGTGAGCCCACCGACTTCGCGGTGCTACGGCGAGGTCCGCTCAACGTCATGCTCGGCCGCAACCCCGCTTTGGGCGCCCGCTTCCTGCTCGTGTTGCTGACGGAGCTAACCCGCCGTCTGCGCGAAGCCAATCAACGGCTGCTGCCCTTCATCGCGCCTGCGACAGTCTAGGAGCGCCAACGCTCCCTGCGGCATACGGGCAAGCACCCATGTTCCGCCTTCCCTCACCGAGTCGTGCGCTATGCCAATAGGCATATTACGTTGTACTTAGCTCGATCGACCTATTGCGAATGCGCGGCAGCCGACTAACATCCGGGTTGCCCGGTATGGGGCTCTCCAAGTAGTTGGGTTTGGCTTTTCCCCGCCGCACGGCATCGTGGTGTTTTCCGGTAAGTATTCGCCAGCATCATTGCCTGGCCTCGCAGTGCGGTCAGGTAATCGAAGCGCAACAGGTGCTGGCGATCCGGGAAACAGCCGCGCGGCGGGCAGCTTTTTCTTCCCGAAACGCCGCATGTCTGCCGGGCGACATCCCCTACCGACGGCTTCCTCGCACTGCTCACCGGCGTATCGCCACGGCTGACTTTTCACGGCGGACGCGCGTCGGAAGCGGGTTATCATTCGACCTTCCACAACCTGTCACGCAATCTGCAATGATATTCGTTACCGGCGGCGCCGGATTTATCGGCGCCAACTTCGTGCTCGACTGGATCGCCGAAACCAGCGAGCCGGTCGTCAATCTCGACAAACTGACCTACGCGGGCAATCTGGAGAACCTGACAGCGCTCGATGGCGATGCGCGCCACACCTTTGTGCGCGGCGACATTTGCGATCGTTCGACGGTCGACACATTGCTACAGACGCACCGACCGCGAGCGATGGTCCATTTCGCCGCCGAGTCGCATGTCGATCGATCCATCCACGGCCCAGGCGAGTTCATGCGCACCAACGTGGAAGGGACGTTCACGCTGCTGGAGGCGGCACGCGCCTACTGGAGCGGGTTGACGGGCGCGGAGCGCGATGGCTTCCGCTTCCTGCACGTTTCGACGGACGAGGTATATGGTTCCCTGGGCCTGAACGATCCGCCGTTTGCGGAAACCAACGCTTACGAACCGAACAGCCCGTACTCGGCCTCGAAGGCGGCTTCGGATCATCTGGTGCGCGCCTGGCACCATACCTACGGGCTGCCGGTACTGACGACGAATTGCTCGAACAATTACGGGCCATACCAGTTCCCGGAGAAGCTGATACCGCTGGTGATGGCCAATGCGCTGGCGGGCAAGCCGCTGCCGATCTACGGCGACGGCATGAACGTACGCGACTGGCTCTACGTCGCCGATCACTGTACGGCCATTAGCGCTGTACTGGCGCGTGGCCGCTGCGGCGAGACCTACAACATCGGCGGCTGGAACGAGATGCCAAACCTGACGATCGTCAGGACGATCTGCTCGCTTCTGGACGAGCTGAAGCCGGATGCGAACGGTCGGTACGAGCGGCTGATCACGTATGTTGCCGATCGTCCCGGACACGACCGTCGCTACGCCATCGACGCTCGCAAGATCGAGCACGAACTCGGCTGGCG
>JBNKCS010000077.1:0-7392 GCA_050287865.1 Rhodocyclaceae bacterium
CGATCAGCGCCGTCGGCAGGAGCAGGAGGATCGTTGCAACGGCATAGTCGCGCAGCCGCAGCAGCGCCTCGTGGCGCTGAAAATACCAGGCCAGCATGAGCGGCATCGCGATCTTCATGATTTCCGACGGCTGGACACGCATGAAGCCGAGATTCAGCCAGCGGCGGGCGCCCTTGGAAATGTCGCCGAACAAGGCGACGCCGATCAGCAGCAGGAGAGCGCCGACATAGACCGGCAACGCCAGATGCATCAATCGTTGCGGTGGAGTCTGCGCCACGACGCGCATGACCACGAGCGCGACACTCATGTTGAACACCTGATTGCCGATTCTTTCCGGCGCGGCGCTGGCGACCATCGCCAGCGCGACCAGCAGCAACAGGCCGGCCACCGTCATCAGCGGAACGTCTATCGGCGCCATCAGCCAGAACCACAGTTGCCGGGGATGCCAGCGATTCATTAGTCGCCCTCCAGCACGGTGTCGCTTGTCGTTGCCGGTGCGTCGGATACCTTGCCCAGCAGATAGTAGTCCAGCACCTGGCGGGCGATCGGCGCCGCCGCCTGCGCGCCGAAACCACCGTTTTCGACAACGATGGCCAAGGCGATCTTCGGGTGGTCTGCCGGAGCGTAGGCAATATAGAGGGCATGGTCGCGCAGTTCCTTTTTCACGGTTCCCTCCTTGTACTGGGAACCTTTCAGCGAATACAACTGCGCAGTGCCGGTCTTGCCAGCCGACGTGTAACCAGCGTTCGCGAACGCCAATGCCGCCGTGCCTTCCGTGACGACGCCGACCATCGCGTGCTTGACGACGTCGATGTATGTCTGTCGCAGCGGAATCTTGCGCGGCGGCTTCAGCGGCAGAAACGTCTTCTCGCCGGTCCGCACGTCCGTGATCGCCTGGACCAGATGCGGCCGATACATGACGCCGTCGTTGGCGAGCCCGGCGACCGCCTGCGCCATCTGGATTGGCGTGTAAGCGTTGTAGCCCTGGCCGATGCCGATCGATATCGTTTCGCCGGCGTACCATTTCTGCTGCTCCGGCCTCTTGAAGCGCTTCCGCTTCCACTCCTGGGAAGGCAGCGCACCCTCTGATTCCGCCGATCCTTCCAGGCCGAGGTCGACCCCGGTCTGCTGGCCAAAACCGAACTGGCGCATGAATGTCGCGATGGCGTCGATGCCGAGATCGTTGGCCAGTATGTAGTAGTAGGTATCGCAGGACTCGACGATCGACTTGTACATATCAACCACGCCGTGACCGCCTTTCTTGTCGTCGCGGAAGGTGTAGTTGCCGAAGGTGAAGTAGCCCTGATCGACGATCGCCTGCTCCGGACGCCGCTTGCCATACGTCAGCGCCGCCAGCGCCATGTAGGGCTTGAACGTTGAGCCGGGGGGATAGGTTCCGTTCAGCGCCCGGTTGATCATCGGCTTGTCGGGGCTGTTGTTCAATGCGTCCCAGTCGGCGGTCGTAATGCCGTCGACAAACAGGTTGGGGTCGTAGTTCGGGACAGACACCAGCGCCAGAACGCCGCCATTGGTCGGATCGATCGCCACCAGCGCACCACGGCGGCGGCCGAACGCCTTCTCGGCGACTTCCTGAAGCTTGGCGTCGACTGTCAACGTCAGATTGTTGCCGGCTACGGGTGCCGTGCGCTCCAGCGTGCGCACGGCATGCCCGCCCGCGTCGACCTCGATCTGCTCGAAGCCGGTAGTGCCGTGCAACTCGAATTCATAACGCTGCTCGAGCCCGGTCTTGCCGAAATGGTCGGAGCCGCGATAGTTGGCGTCCTGGTCGGCCCGGGCAATCAACTCCAGATCATCGTCGTTGATGCGGCCGATGTAACCGAGCATGTGCGAAGCAAACGCGCCAAACGGATACTGGCGGAACAGGCGGGCCTTGACGTCCATCCCGGTGAACCGGTAGCGGTTGGCGACGAACTTCGCGACCTCCTCGTCGGTCAGCCGGGTGCGGATCGGCAATGATTCGAAGTTCCTGCTTTCTTCGAGCAGCTTCCTGAAGCGCTTGCGATCCTTCGGCTGGATGTCGATGACGGTCGCCAGCTTGTCGATTGCGGTATCGAGATCGTCGTGGATCTTCGACGGCGTGATTTCCAGCGTGTATGCGGAGTAGTTGCGGGCCAGGATCACGCCATTTCGGTCGAGGATCAGGCCGCGGTTCGGGACGAGCGGGACGAGCGAGATCCGGTTGTCCTCGGCGCGGGTATCGAAATAATCGTGCTGGATCACCTGCAGCCAGAAGAAGCGGGCGAACAGCAGGCCGAAACACACCAGCACGAAGCCGACGGTGATGGTCAGTCGGCTTTTGAAGCGATCGAGGTCTTCCTGGGGATTCCTGAATTCCATCGATTACGCCGCCAGGCCGTCGCACGGCATCGGGCATCCCCTCCCGGGGGGCGGCAAATGCAGTGAGCGTGGGGGATTCCTCATCAGATCGGGCGATTTTCGTCGCGTTCGACCGGCCGATACTGCGGCAGCAGCAGCAGGTAGGTCAGCGGATACCACAGCGCCGAGCTGATGACGCCCCCCAACAACCAGAACGGATCCGGAAAATCCGCGCCGACCGCAAGCCTGATCAGCAGCATGATGACCTGGGTGCCGACCAGAATCGGCAGTACGTGCAGGGCCTGCTGCATCAACGGAAACCAGAGAATGCGCCGCGACAGTACGCTCGCGCCGAAGGCCAGCAAGACGTAGGCGAGCTCATGCTGGCCCATGATGCTGGCGTCGGCGACGTCCATCAGCAGACCCAGCACGAAGGCCGCCCCCATGCCCACCTTCAGGGGCTGATGAATGCACCAGAACAGCAACACCAGCGCAACCCAGTCGGGCATCGCCGAAAAGCGGCCGAGCGGCACCATGTTCAGGAATAGCGCGGCCAGCAGCGTGCCGAATACGAACCAGGAGTTGACGGGCCGCAGGATGCGGCGGCTCGACTGGGTTGGCTGCATCACGGGGCTCTCCTGCTTTTCGCGCCCTTGGCCGGCTTTGCGGGTTCCGGCGGCTTCTCGTCGGGCAAGGGAGGAGTCAGGCGGCGCCCGAGGATCAACACCTGGCCGTGCCGCTCGACACCGGCCAGCGGCTCGCAGTCGATCCGGGCGAAGGAAAAGGAATTGTCCCGGTCGATGTTGACGATGCGAGCCACGGGCAGTCCGGGCAGATAGACACCGTCCAGGCCCGAGGTCACCAGGATATCGCCGGGCTGGATATCGGCGTTGGCGGCGAGAAAGCGCAGCTCCAGGGCGCCGATTCCGGCACCGGCCAGCACTGCGCGCAGGCCGCTGCGCTGCACCTGGACGGGAATGGCCTGATCCTTGTCCGTGAGCAGCGTCACTTCGCTGGTGAACGGGTAGGTACGGGTAACCTGGCCGAGCACGCCGAGTTCGTCGATGACCGGTTGTCCCGGCTCAACGCCCGCGCCGCTGCCTTTGTCCACGATGACGCGGCGCGTGAAGGGATCGCGAGCCGCGTAGAGAATTTCCGCGACGCGCCCCTCGGCGGGTTGCCGTTCACGCATGTCGAGGAGGGCACGCAGCCGGCGGTTCTCTTCTTCCAGATGACCCTGGCGGAGCAATTGGTTGGCCGTGGCCAGTTCGCGGCGACGCAACTGTTCGTTCTCCGCCTTCAAGGAGTAGAGCGTGGAAAAGTACTCGCTCAAATCCATGCCGGCATCCACGGGTACATAGGCGACGCGCTGGATCGGCCATATGATCGTGGCTACGGCTTGACGGAACGTCTCGAGTGTATGGAAACGCAAATCCGCCGCCAGCATGACGATCGAAAGCGAAACGAAGAACAGCAGCCGGGCGAGCGGCGCCGGTCCCCTTTTGAAAAAGGGCGGCGGCGAATGTCCGGCGGTGGGGATCAAGGTGGAAACGACTCCCGGAAATAAGGGGCAACGGCGCGATTTTTGCGCCGTCTCGCACCCTAACGGGAAAAGCGGCTACTCGTTGGCGAAAATACTGTCGAGTTTGTCCATCTTTTCCAGCGCGATGCCGGAACCGCGGACGACGCAGGTCAATGGGTCGTCGGCGACGATCACGGGCAATCCGGTTTCCTCCATCATCAAGCGGTCAAGGTCGCGCAACAGCGCGCCGCCCCCGGTAAGCACCATGCCCTTGTCGGCAATGTCGGCGCCGAGTTCGGGCGGCGTCTGTTCCAGCGCCATCTTCACCGAGCCGACGATCTGGTTGAGCGGATCGGTAAGCGCCTCGAGAATCTCGTTCGACGAGATCGTGAAGCTGCGCGGAATACCCTCGGCGAGGTTGCGACCCTTCACCTCCATCTCGCGAACCTCGGAACCGGGGAAGGCGGAACCGATTTCCTTCTTGATTTGCTCGGCCGTCGTTTCGCCGATCAGCATGCCGTAGTTGCGGCGGATGTAGTTGATGATCGCCTCGTCGAACTTGTCGCCGCCGACGCGCACCGAGCCCGAATAGACCATGCCGCCGAGCGAAATGACGCCGACTTCCGTCGTGCCGCCGCCAACGTCGACGACCATGGAGCCGGTTGCGTCGGAAACCGGCAGGCCGGCGCCGATCGCTGCCGCCATCGGCTCCTCGATCAGGTAAACCTGGCTGGCGCCGGCGCCCAGCGCCGATTCGCGGATGGCGCGCCGCTCGACTTGGGTCGAACCGCAGGGCACGCAGATGATGATGCGCGGGCTCGGCGAGAACAACCGCGAGTCGTGCACCTTCTTGATGAACTGCTTGAGCATCTGCTCGGTGACGGTGAAGTCGGCAATGACGCCGTCCTTCATCGGCCGGATGGCAGTGATGTTGCCGGGCGTTTTGCCGAGCATCTGCTTGGCGGCGGCGCCGACGGCCTGGATGGTCTTCTTGGCGTTGGGCCCGCCTTCGGTGCGGATCGCCACCACGGAGGGTTCGTCGAGCACGATGCCGCGGTCGCGCACATAGATCAGTGTATTGGCGGTGCCGAGGTCGATCGCCAGGTCGTTGGAGAAGTAGGAACGGAAGATGCCGAACATCGAAAAGTCCAGTAATGGTCGATACTGCTGTCTGTCGGTGGCAGCCTGCCCGCATGGGCAGATGCCGAATTGGCTTATGATAGCGTATCCGCTCGCGCAAGAGCTGTTTTCACCCCCCTTTCAGTCACTATGTCTCTGAATCAAGAAGAGGTTCGCCGGATAGCCCAACTGGCCCGCCTTGAGCTTTCGCCCCAGGAAACCGGACGCATTGGCGACCAGCTAAACGGCATCCTGACGTTCGTCGAGCAGTTGCAGGCAGTCGATACCTCGGGCGTCACTCCCATGGCCCACGCCATGGACGTCGTCCAGCGCCTGCGCACCGATGTGGCGACCGAGCCGGATCGTCGCGATGCCTTCCAGGCCATCGCCCCGGAGACCGAGGCCGGGCTCTATCTGGTGCCGAGAGTCATCGAATGATCCAAGCAGGCTTGCAGGAGATTTCCGCCGCGCTGGCGGAGAAGAAGATTTCCGCCGTCGAGCTGGCGACGCTGTTTCTCGATCGCATCGAGCAGCTCAATCCCTCGCTCAATGCGTTCATCACCACCGACCGCGAAAAGACGCTGGCGATGGCGCGCGCCGCCGACGAACGCCGCGCCAAGGGAGAAACCGGCCCCCTGCTGGGTGTGCCGTTGGCGCACAAGGACATTTTTTGCACCGAAGGCTGGCTGACCACCTGCGGCTCGAAGATGCTCGCCAACTTCGTGTCGCCCTATGACGCGCAGGTCGTGTCGCGCCTGAAAGACGCAGGCGCGGTGACGCTCGGCAAGTGCAACATGGACGAGTTCGCCATGGGCTCGTCGAACGAAACCTCGTATTTCGGTCCGGTGAAGAACCCGTGGGATACCGGGCGGGTGCCGGGCGGCTCGTCGGGTGGCTCGGCGGCGGCGGTAGCGGCGCGCCTGGCCCCGGTGGCAACCGGTACCGACACGGGCGGCTCGATCCGCCAGCCGGCGGCGCTGTGCGGCTTGACCGGGCTGAAGCCGACCTATGGCGTCGTCTCCCGCTACGGCATGATCGCCTTCGCCTCCTCGCTCGACCAGGGCGGGCCGATGGCGAAATCTGCCGAGGATTGCGCGCTGCTGCTGTCGGGCATGGCTGGGTTCGACGAGCGCGATTCGACTTCGTTGCAACGCGAGGCCGAGGACTACTCGCGCGACCTGGATAAACCGCTGGCCGGCTTGCGGATCGGACTGCCCAGGGAGTTTTTCGGCGCCGGCATGGAAGAGGACGTGCGTGCCGCGGTCGATACCGCGCTCGACGAGTACCGCAAGCTCGGCGCGACCACCGTCGAAGTCGGCCTGCCGAACTCCGGCTTGTCGGTGCCGGCCTACTATGTGATCGCGCCTGCCGAGGCCAGTTCCAACCTGTCGCGCTTCGACGGCGTGCGTTACGGCCATCGCGCCGCCGAGTACGGCGATCTGATCGACATGTACTGCAAGAGCCGCGCGGAAGGCTTCGGCGAAGAGGTAAAGCGCCGCATCCTGATCGGCACCTATGTGCTTTCGCACGGCTACTACGACGCCTACTACCTTCAGGCGCAAAAGATCCGGCGTCTCATCGCGACTGACTTTTCGGAAGCCTTCAAGGCTTGCGACATCATTGTCGGCCCGACGTCGCCGTCCGTCGCCTTTGCATTTGGCGCCAAAGGCGCGGATCCCGTCCAGATGTATCTGGCCGACATCTACACCATCGCCGTCAATCTCGCCGGCCTGCCGGGCATGTCGATTCCCTGCGGCTTCGGTAGCGCGAACATGCCGGTCGGTCTGCAGATCATCGGCCCCTGGTTCGCCGAGGCGAAGATGCTCAATGTTGCCCATCAATACCAACAGGTGACCGACTGGCATCGTCGGCGCCCCGAGAGAGGAGCCTGAAATGAACACTCGAAACGCCGCCGCCCTTGCCGGTCTGCTCGTCGTTCTTCTGGCCGGTTGCGCGACCAAAGAGCCTCCGGTCGCCACCAAACCCGCACCGCCGCCCGAGGAGGCCAAGCCCGCGCCGGCTCCCGCCCCGACCGAAACCTACAGTCGCCTCGCCGGCCGCAAGATCAAGCCGATCGCGGTCAAGCCGATCACGATCAAGACCACGTGCACTTACCGCGACCCGACCGGCTATGGCGGCAAGCTGGACCTGCAGGTCGACGATTCGCACGTAGGCAGGTTCGCGGCCGAGATTCGTGTGCCCAAGCGCGGCAAGTGCAGTTTCAATTTCAAGGACTTCCACCAGACGGCGAAGGAGCCGTCGGTCACGCTGATGGCCAACAAGGGCCCGTGCGTCGTCCGGATGTGGGAACAGGAAGGCAAGGTCACGGTCGCTTTCAGCAGCTGCAAGGATTACTGCCAGGGCAACAGCTTCGACTACGTCTGGCCGATCCTGGTGAATGCGAAAACCGGCAA
>JBNKCS010000078.1:0-7350 GCA_050287865.1 Rhodocyclaceae bacterium
GGCGGCGGTGGTGACGCTGTCCCGACTGTCGCGATCACCGACGACACCACTGGCACTGCCACTGGCGATGTGACCTATACCTTCACCTTCTCCGAAGCCGTTACCGGCTTCACGATAGACGACGTCACGGTGGCCGGCGGCACCAAAGGCACCTTCACCGCCGTCAGCGAAACCGAATACACCCTGGTGGTGACGCCGGATACCGACACTACTGGCAACATCACGGTCGACGTCGCGGCCGGCGTTGCCACCGACTCGGCCAATCAAGACAATACTGCTGCAACCCAATCGGTGCAGGCGTTCGACACTGCCGTTCCCCCGACCGTCGTCATTTCCGACGACACCACCGGCACCGCCTACGGTCCCGTGACTTACACGTTCACTTTCTCGGAGGCGGTCACCGGCTTCACGGCCGACGACGTCACTGTGACCAACGGCACCAAGGGCACCTTCACCGGCAGCGATGGCGACACCGTCTATACCCTGGTGGTGACGCCCACGGACGATACAACCGGCAACGTCACGGTCGACGTCGCCGCTGCCGCAGCCACTGACGCCAACGGCAACGCCAGCACTGCTGCCACCCAGTCGGTACAGGCTTTCGACACCACCGTCACGTCGGTCACCATCACCGACGACACCACGGGCACGGCTACCGGCGACGTAACCTACACCTTCACTTTCTCCGATCCGGTCAACGGTTTCACAGCCAGCGACGTCACAGTAACCAACGGCACCAAGGGCACCTTCACCGGTAGCGATGGCGACACCGTCTATACCCTGGTGGTGGCGCCAACCGCCGGCGCCGAGGGCGACATTACGGTCGACGTGTCAGCCGATGCCGCCGTGAATGCGTCCTCCGGGTTTGGCAACACTGCCGCCATCCAGTCCGTGCAACCTTTCGATACCCTTGCGCCGACCGCCACGCTCACCACGGCAACAATCAACGCAAGCGCCAACGCCACGGTGGAAAGCAGCGAGCCCGGCACCGCCTACTTGGTCACCACCGGCGAAATGGTCATCGACCTCAGCGACATAACCAGCCTGAGTGACGGTCAATACAACGCGATGGCGATCAGCACACCCGACGTGCCGGTCAGTCTCGCAGCCACAGGCCTTGCTGAAGGCAACTACCATCTCTACACAACCGATGCCGCCGGCAACCTGTCCGCCGCTTCGAGCGGCATCGTCACTATCGACAATACTGCCCCGACCGTCGTCATCACCGACAACTCCACAGGCACGGCCACCGGCGACGTTACCTACACCTTCACCTTCTCCGAGGCCGTCTCGGGCTTCACGGCAGGTGATATCACGATAACCAACGGCACCGCCGGCACCTTCACCCCTGTCAGCAGCACGGTCTACACCCTAGTGGTGACGCCCGATGCCGGTGAGGAAGGCAATATCACGGTCGACGTGAATGCTGGTGTCGCCACCGACACGGCCGGCAACAACAACACCGCCGCCACCCAGTCCGTGCAGGCTTTCGATACCATCGCTCCGACCGTCGCCATCACCGACAATACCACCGGCACAGCTACCAACGACGTAACCTACACCTTCACGTTCTCAGAGGCGGTCTCGAACTTCACGGCGGGTGACGTCACGATAACCAACGGCACCGCTGGCACCTTCACTGCCGTCAGCAGCACGGTCTACACCCTGGTAGTGACGCCCGACAACTACGAGAGCGGCAACATCTTGGTCGACGTGAATGCCGGTGTCGCCACCGACACGGCCGGCAACAACAACACCGCCGCCACCCAGTCCGTGCAGGCCTTTGATACCAGCACTGTCGGCTACGTCACCGAAGATGTGGCCTCTTTCGGCGACACAATCTATATAGGACCAGGAGTTAGCGCTGGCGTCACCTATAGTTTGGTCGATCCCGACGACGGCATCAACGGCTTGGATTCCGGCACCTGGGGGAGCGTTTTCGCCATCGATTCCGCGACCGGCGACGTCAGTATTCGATTCAATCCCGACTATGAGACCCCTTGGGACAACGGTGCGGACAACACCTACAACTTCACCGTTAGGACCGACGATGGGGTGAACCCTCCAACCGACCAGAACTTCACGCTTACGGTGAGGGATGACCCCTCCTCTCCTGCATCGCTCAACGCGCCCCTCGATCTGGGCACGGAGAACAACGGTAACGTCGATATGGGTCAGCTCATCCGCACGATCACGTATAACGGCCACACCTATGGTTTCTGGGATCCCGACAGCTCCAACGCGATCGAAGGACCGGACTCGACCAACCTTGGCCGGGCTGTAGAACTGGACCCCTATTTCATCGAGAGCCTCGCGGGTGCTGATAATCCCACTCCGTTGAACGGTACTGACGGAACCTACAACTACCTGACCCTCACTAGCGGTCACAGGCTCCACCTTCCGACGGAAGCCGAGTTGACGGACCTCTTCAACAACTACTTAAGCAACAACCCGGCAATGGGTTGGGCGGATTACGCCTACTGGTCTTCCACGCCTGGTACTACACCCGGCACGGACTGGCAGGTATTCGACACGAGGGCCGACGGCTCCTACAGTGACGCTGGTACAACCGGCAATTTCGTGATCCTGGAATACATCGTCTAGCACCACCCGGACGAACCAGTGCCCAGGCGCCGGTTCGCCCTGTAGCGGAAGGCCCAGCGGGGCGGGGAGCAATCCCCGCCCCGTCGTCTTTTGGGCGCCCGCGCGGCGTCAAGCGGACGCCGCAATTTTGCTGGTAGGATAGGGAATCAAGGCAACCACCAGAGAAAGGGCGGATCATGGCGACCAATAACGATTTCAGCGAAATCCAGCGCAAGAACATGGAAGCGGCCATGCGTCTGGCGCAGCTTTCGATCGACAACTCGCAGCGCATCATGGAGCTGCAATCGAAGCTGGCCCGCGAGCTGTTCGAAAACAGCGTCGAGCAGGCGAAAGCCCAGACGGCATCGACGAATCCGCAGGATATCGTCGCCCTCCGCTCCCGCTATGCGCAGGAAACCACGCAGAAGATGGTCGCCGCCGCGCAGCAGGTCGCCGAGATCGGCAACAGCGCGCGCACCGAGTTTTCCCGCCTGCTGACGGAGCAACTGGCGGCGGGCAGCCAGGATCTGGTCGACGCCTTCCAGTCCTTCTTCAAGGCCCTGCCCGGCCAGAACGCCAGCTTGCTGGAAACCATGCAGCAGGCGATGGCCAACGCCAACACCGCCTACGAGCAGATGGGCCGGGCGGCAAAAGCCGCTTTCGAAAACGCGGGCGACACCGCGAAGAAGGCCACGACCGCGAAGGCGAAGAAGTAAGGTCCGGACGGCCGCCCATCCCAGGCGGCATCGGGAACGACGCAACGGCCGCCCGTCCGCGTCAACCTGAAAATCAGGGGGGAACCTGCCATGGGTGGAAGCAACAGCATCCGTACGCCGCTGCTGGTCGCGGCATTCGTCTCGTTGCTGGTGATGCTGGCCGGCGGTGTCGCCGCGCTCTGGTCGCTGGACGATATCGCCGATCGCTTCGCCGATTTCGTCGATCGCGACCAGGCCCGGCTGCAAGCCTACAACGGCATGTACGCGCAGGGCCTGCAGACCGGCCAGG
The DNA here is from genome assembly GCA_050287865.1 of Rhodocyclaceae bacterium. Classification (GTDB taxonomy): domain Bacteria; phylum Pseudomonadota; class Gammaproteobacteria; order Burkholderiales; family Rhodocyclaceae; genus Fen-999. The sequence goes on from JBNKCS010000078.1 coordinate 3,589, forward strand.
CGATACGCAACATCATCCTCGATCCCGCCAATCCGAAGGCGTACAAGAACCTCGACAAGGCCCAGCAGGATTTTCTGCAGCATTTGCAGTCGGCGCAGCGGGTAGCGGCCGACGGCGCCGAACGCGAGTTGCTGGCCGACATGGAACGACGCTGGGCGGAAAACACCGCGCTGAAGAACCGCATGCGCGACCTCGCCAAAGCCGGTCAGGTCGCCGAGGCCATACAGGTGCTGAACAAGGAGGAAACGCCCTCCTGGCGCGCCGTCAAGGCCATTCTGCTCAAGCGCGCCGAGGAACAGGGCGTCGCGGTCGCCGCCGCCAAGGCGGATGTCGCCGCCCAGGCGGGACGGGATCGCTGGATCAGTATCGTCGCGTTCGTGCTGGCCTTCGCTGTCGCCGCGTTCATGCTGACTGCCGCGATCAACCGCCTGCGCCGGCCGCTGCTGCAACTGGAGGATTCGATTCGCCAGCTCCAGTCCGGCGACGGCGATCTGACCCGTCGCCTGCCCATCGAATCCTCGGACGAAATCGGCCGCACCGCGGCTTCTTTCAACGAATTCCTCGACGGACTGCAACGCACCATCGCCGACGTGCAACGCGAAGCCGGTTCCGTGGCGGAGAAGTCGACGCAGGTCGCCAACACGGCCGGCGGGATGTCGGACGCCTCGGAATCCCAGTCCAGCGCTTCGTCGGCGATTGCCGCCGCGATCCAGCAGTTGATCACCAGCATCGAGTCGGTGTCGGCGTCGGCGCAATCGGTCCGCGAAACCTCCGATCTCAGCCTTCACCATGCCCAGGACGGCACGCGCAGCATTACCGACCTGGGGCAGGAAATGTCGCGCATCGAAGAGGCGATCCAGGGCATCGCCAGCGCCACCGCGGAATTCGTCAACAGTACGCGCACCATCAACGCGTTGACCGGCCAGGTCAAGGAGATCGCCAACCAGACCAACCTGCTGGCGCTCAATGCGGCCATCGAGGCGGCCCGGGCCGGCGAACACGGCCGGGGTTTCGCTGTCGTGGCCGACGAAGTGCGCGGTCTGGCGGAAAAGTCAGGCGAGGCGGCGGCGGAGATCGACGCCATCACGCAGGGGATCCAGGCGCAATCGCAGAACCTCGAAGGGGCGGTCCAGGCCAGCACATCGGTGCTGCAGGAAAGCCGCGTGACACTGGAGAAGGTCGCCGAGGTTTTGCGGGCGAGCATGACGGTGGTCGATCAGGAACATCAGGGTGTCGACGAGATCAACCATTCGCTGGCCGAGCAGAAAACCGCCGGGCAGGAAATCGGCCGCAACCTGGAATCCATCGCCACGTCCGCCGAAGTCACCAGCAGTTCCGCCCGCGAGACGCTGACCGCGGCCCAGGCCCTCAAGGAGAGCGCCGACCGTCTGCAGGCCGGCGTCGGCCGTTTCAGGACCTAGGCTCTTCCGGTTTTTCCGACCAGCGGCGAAGCGCTTCGTCGTCCGAGTCGCGGGCATCCACCCACTGGCTGCCCGTTGCCGTTTCCTCGCGCTTCCAGAACGGTGCCTGCGTCTTCAGGTAGTCCATGATGAACTCGCAGGCGGCGAACGCCGCCTGCCGATGGCTGGACGATACCGCCACCAGCACGATGCGGTCGCCGGGCAGGAGGCGCCCGACGCGGTGGATCACCCGCACGCCGAGCAGTTCCCAGCGACGGCGCGCCTCGGCGACGATTTCGGCGAGTGCCTTTTCGGTCATCGCCGGATAGTGCTCCAGGGTCATCGCCTGAATTTCCCCGCCGCGAACCAGACCGACGAAGCTGGCGACCGCGCCGGCATCGCTCGTCCCCGCCGTCAGCGCCGCGATTTCGGCGCCGGCGTCGAAGTCGGCTTCCTGAATGGAGACGATGTCGCGCGCGTTCGGGGCCATGCCTACCCTCCTGTCACGGGCGGGAAAAACGCCACTTCGTCGCCCGCCTTTACCGGCGCCTCGAAGCCGACCATCGCCTGATTGACCGCGCAGCGCAGGTTCTTCGCCCGCGCCAGCGCAGCCCAGGGCTCGCCGCGCGCGGCGATGTGGTCACGCAAGGTGCCGGTGGTCGCAACACCGGCGGGCAGTTCGATTTCCTCTGCCGACGCGCCCAGCGCCTCGCGCAGGCTGGCAAAGTAGAGAACCGTGACATTCATTACGGCAACTCCGAAAGGCGGATGTAGCTTAGCGTGTCGCCAGGGCTGACTTTTTGCCCGACCGGAATGTCGGCCAGGCCGTCGGCCCACAGGCAGGAGGTCAGCACGCCCGAGCTCTGGTTCGGATAGCGTTCCAGCCGGCCATCGGCGCCGACGCGGACGCGCAGGAATTCGCGACGGTTGCCGGGCCTGCTCCACTCGAATCCGGCGACCATCTCGCGCGCCTCGGGCAGGACGCGGTCGGCGCCCTGGCACTTGCGGACGAACGGCCGGATCAGCAGGTTGAAGGTGACGAACACCGACACCGGATTGCCCGGCAGGCCGACGAAATCGGCGTCGCCCACTTTGCCGAAAGCCAGCGGCTTGCCCGGTTTGACGGCGACGTTATACATCTGCAATTCGCCTTCGGCTTCGACGGCGGGCTTGACGTGGTCTTCCTCGCCGACCGAAACACCGCCCGAGGTGATCACCAGGTCGTGCAGCGCGCCGGCCTTGCGCAGCGCGCGCCGCGTCGCCTCGAAGTCGTCCGGCAGCGGCTCGTAGTCCGTCACTTCGCAGCCGAGGTCCTTGAGGATGCCGACCAGTTGATAGCGGTTCGAGTTGTAGATCTGCCCCGTCGACAGCGGCTCGCCGGGTGTCACCAGTTCGCTGCCCGTCGATACGACGCCGACGGAAAGCCGCCGCATCACCGGCAGCTCGGCGACGCCGACCGACGCGGCCATGCCGATCGCCGCCGGCGTCAGCACGGTTCCGGCGGCCAGCACCACGGCGCCGTCGCCAATGTCCTCGCCCGACTTGCGGATGTGCTCGCCGGCTTCCGGAACCCGGTTGATGACTATCCGGTCGCCGCCGCGGACCTCGCAATACTCCTGCATCACCACGGCATCGGCGCCGGGAGGCACCGGTGCGCCGGTGAAAATGCGCGCCGCCGTACCCGCTTCCAGCGGCTGGCCGACGCTGCCGGCCGCGATCCGCTGGGCGACGCGCAGCACAGCGCCCGCTTCAGGCACATCGGCGCAGCGCACCGCATAACCGTCCATGCCGCTGTTGTCGAGCGGCGGCACGGCCATGGCGGACAACACCGGCTCGGCCAGGATGCGCCCGGTCGCTTCCGTCAGCGGCACGCGGTCGCTGCCCTTCACCTTGCGGGCACGCGCCAGCAGCAATGTCTGCGCCTCGTCGAAACTCAATACCGTCACAGTTCAACCTTCTCCAGAATGAATGCCGCCACCGCATCGTAGTCGTTCAGGTCCAGCCATGGCAATGGGCAATCCGCGGGCAGCTCGCTCCGGGCCGGCGTCGCGACCGCCACGACGCTGTCGTTGTCGGGCCAGATGAAGGGCTTGCCGTTCTCGGGCCGGTGCACTTCCAGCTTCGGGATCGGCGTCGCCTTGTAGCCTTCGACCAGCAGCAGGTCGCAAGGCGACAGGCTGGCGATCTGCTGCTCCAGCGTCGGCTCCGGGTCGCCGCGCAGTTCGTGCATCAGCACCCAGCGCTGGTCGCAGACCAGCATTACCTCTGTCGCGCCCGCCTCGCGATGGCGGAAGGAATCCTTGCCGGACTTGTCGAGGTCGAAGTTGTGATGCGTGTGCTTGATCATCGACACCCGCAGGCC
>JBNKCS010000079.1:0-7306 GCA_050287865.1 Rhodocyclaceae bacterium
GTAGCCCGCCGCGTAGCCGCCGCCGAAAATGTGGGCGAAGCTTTGTGGGAAGCGGTTCCAGTCGGGCGGGAAGATGACGGCAACCTCTTTGCGCACCTCGGCGATCAGTTGCTGCACGGTACGCGTGCCGGCGGGGTCGAATTCGCTGTGCAGAAGCAGGTCGAACAGCGCGAACTCGATCTGGCGCAGCGTCTGCATGCCGCTCTGGAAGTTCTTCGCGGCGATCATCTTGTCGTAGAGTGCGCGCGGCAGCGGCTCGCCGGTCGCGGCGTGAGCGGTCATGCCGGAGAGCACGTCCCATTCCCAGCAGAAGTTCTCCATGAACTGGCTCGGCAGTTCCACCGCGTCCCATTCGACGCCGTCGATGCCGGAGACCGGCAGCTCTTCCACTTGCGTCAGCAGGTGATGCAGGCCGTGGCCGGTTTCGTGGAACAGCGTCAGCACGTCGTCGTGGCTGAAGGTGGCGGGCTTGCCGCCGATCGGCGCAGGGAAGTTGCAGCAGAGATAGGCGACCGGCGTCTGGATGCCGGCTTCCGTCATGCGGCGGCCGATGGCATCGGCCATCCAGGCGCCGCCACGCTTGGTTTCGCGCGCGTAAAGGTCGGCGAAGAACTGGCCGACCATCCTGCCCTCGCGGACGATGCGATACAGGCGTACCGCCGGGTGCCAGACGGCCGCGTGGTCGGGCTGGATTTCCACTGAAAACAGCGACTCGACGACACGGAACAACCCGGCCATCACCATGTGCTCGGGGAAGTACTGCTTCACTTCCTCGTCGGAGAAGGCATAACGCGCGTGCTTCAGTTTTTCGGAAGCCCAGGCGAGATCCCAGCTTTCCAGCTTGTCGAGACCGAGTTCGGCGCGGGCGAACTCGCCCAGTTCGGCGACGTCGCGCTCGGCGAAGGGTTTGGCCTTGGCGGCCAGTTCGCGCAGGAAGGCGGCGACCTGCTCGGTCGACTCGGCCATCTTCGGCACCAGCGAGATTTCGGCAAAGTTGCCGTAGCCCAGCATTGCCGCTTCTTCGGCGCGCAGTTCGAGCAGGCGCTTGATCAGCGGGCCGTTGTCCCATTCGGCTTTGCCAAATTCGGAGGCGCGGGTCGTATAGGCGCGATACATGCGCGCGCGCAAGTCGCGGTCCTCGGCGTACTGCATCACCGGAATGTACGAAGGCGCCTGCAGGGTTAACTTCCAGCCGGGCTTGCCGTCGCGCTCGGCGGCGGAACGGGCGGCGGTCTTGACGTCCTCGGGCAGCCCTTTCAGGCCGGCTTCGTCGCTTACCCACTCGGCGTGGGTGTTGGTGGCGTCGAGCAGGTTTTCGGAGAACTTGGCGGCGATGGCCGACATCTCCTCCTGGACTGCCTTGAAGCGGGGCTTTTTGTCCTCGGGCAATTCGGCGCCCGACAGGCGGAAGTCGCGCAGGTCGTTGTCGATGATGCGCTGGCGCGTCGGCGACAGGGTGGTGTATTCCGGGCTTTCGCGCAGCGCCTTCACCTTGGCGAAGATGGCCTCGTTCTGGCCCAACTCGGCGTAGTAGCCCGTGATCTCGGGCAGCAGCGCGTTGTAGGCCTCGCGCCACTCGGGCACGTCCATCACCGAATGCAGGTGGCCGACGATGCCCCAGGCGCGGCCGAGCCGCTCACCGGCATCGGTGAGCGGTTGCATAAAGGCGTGCCACGACGGCTGATTTTTCGCGGTCGACAATTCCGCGACGAGCTTGCGGTTTTCCTCGATCAGCTGGCGGATCGCCGGGCCGACGTGTTCCGGCTTGATGGCATCAAAGTGCGGCAGGCCCGCAAAGTCGAGTAGGGGATTCATGGTTTCCAGTTGGGGGTGAACGGCGGGGATGCAAGCCCCCGCTCGAGTTATCGGGCCGTCAGGCCGAGGTGAGGCGCGTCAATGCCTCGCGGTACTTGGCGCTGGTCTTTTCGAGAATGTCCTGCGGCAGCTTCGGACCGGGCGCCTGCTTGTTCCAGTCCAGCGTTTCCAGGTAGTCGCGGACGAACTGCTTGTCGAAGCTCGCCGGGCTGCTACCGACCTGGTAGGTATCGGCCGGCCAGAAGCGCGAGGAATCCGGCGTCAGCACCTCGTCGATCAGGTACAGCTTGCCGGCGTCGTCGAGGCCGAACTCGAACTTGGTGTCGGCGATGATGATGCCGCGCGTACGCGCGTAGTCGGCGGCCTGCATGTAGAGGCGGATGGCGGTGTCGCGCACCTTGGCCGCGAGTTCGGTGCCGAGGGTTTTCTCGACGGTCGCGTAGTCGATGTTTTCGTCGTGGGTGCCGATCTCGGCCTTGGTCGAGGGCGTGAACAGCGGCTCGGGGAGTTGCTGGGCCATCTTGAGTCCAACCGGCAGCGGAATGCCGCAGACCTTGCCCGTCGCCTGATAGTCCTTCCAGCCGGAACCGATCAGGTAGCCGCGCACCACGGCCTCGATGGGCAGCGGCTTGAGGCGCTTGACGACGATGGCGCGGCCGCGGACCTGCTCGCGTTCGTCCGGCGCGACCACGGTCTCGGGATCGATGCCGGTGAGCTGGTTGGGAATGATGTGGCCGAGCTTGCCGAACCAGAAGTTGGCGACAGCGGTCAGTACCTCGCCCTTGCCGGGTATCGGATCGGGCAGGATCACGTCGAAGGCCGAGAGCCGGTCGGTGGTGACGATCAGCATCTTGTCGTCGCCGACGGCGTAGTTGTCGCGCACCTTGCCGCGGCCGAGCAGCGGCAGGCTCTTGATGGTGGCTTCGTAGAGAGGCTTGGTCATGGTCATTCGCGTACGTAGGGTTTCTGGTTCTTCAGGTCTTCGCCATAAGGGAAGCGCGTGTGGCCGTAGCGGATCGCCAGCACCGCCAGGGTCAGCAGGAAGATGGCGGCCGACACGGCCAGCATGCGCCATTCGGTCATGTCCTTGACGTCGAGGATCATGTAGCGCGCCAGCGCCACCATGGCGATGTAGAGCGGATAGCGCACCGGCAGGTGGCCCTGCTTGAAATACTGGCCGATCATGGCCAGCACCTCCAGGTAGAGGAACATCAACAGCAGGTCCGCCAACTGGACATGACCGACGTCGAACATGTTGACGACCTCGTGGTACATCGCCACCGTGGTGGCGAAGGCGATCACCAGCAGGCCAATGTATTCTATGAGGTCGAGGCCGCTGCCGAAGAAACGGCGGATGCGGTCGAAGGTGTGGGATCGAATGTCCATGCGCGGGTCGGCTGAAGGGCCGGTAGTTTGGCCGAGGGGCGCATTATCTCAGGGTTTCGCTACTACGGGAACGCGCCAGGTGGCGTGCCGCCATGGCTGACTTTTGTTCGGGCTGCCTACTCGAATTCGAAGCCGTCGTCGCGGAACAGGGCGACGCAGCTGTCGACCACAGCGGGATCGAACAGGTGCTCCTTGCCGGCGACAATTTCGGCGAGTGCGGCGTCGATGCCCAGGCCGGGCCGGTACGGGCGGTGGGTAGACATTGCCTCGACGACGTCGGCCACGGCGAGAATGCGGGCATCGAGCACGATCTCGTCGCCGCGAATGCCGCGCGGATAGCCTGATCCATCGAGCCGCTCGTGGTGCTGGTAGACGATGTCGGCCAACGGCCAGGGAAAATCGATCGGGTGCAGAATGCCGTAGGCGGCCTCGACGTGCGTCTGCACCAGCGAGTATTCCAGCGGCGTGAGTTTCCCCGGCCGGGTCAGGACTTCCGACGGGACATAGATCTTGCCGATGTCGTGGATCATGCCGGCGAGGTAGATCGCTTCTGCGCGCTCGGCGTCGATGCCGATGCGTAGCGCGATGGCTTTCGCCAGCACGGCGACGCGGCGCTGGTGACCGGCGGTGTAGGGGTCGCGCAGCTCGAGCGTATTGGCCAGCGCAACGATGGTCGATTCCATGGTGCGCCGCAGCCGCGCCACCGATTCCCGTTGTTCGGCGTGGATTCGCTGGGCCTGGATGCCGAAGGCGAGATCGTCGGCCAATTCCTTGAGCAGGTCGAGTTCGGTCTTGTCGAAGGCGTCGGTGTTCTCGGCGAAAATCGACAGCACGCCGATCAGGCCGCGGCTGGCGATCAGCGGCAGGACGAGTCCCGAGCGGCAGCCGGCCTTGAGCAGGTCGGCGCGGACCTCGGCATCGAGCGCGTCGAAGTAGATATCGACGATCAGTTTTGGTTCGCCGCTGGCTAACGCTTCGGTCAGCGCATTGCCGCGCGGAACGCGCTTCGGATCGAGGCGGAGGCTTTCGTCCGCAGTGGCCGAAGCGGACGGTATCAACTCCTTGTCGTCCGGTCCCTTGGTCAGGTCGATCCAGACCGCACGGTGGCCGCCGACTTCGACCAGGATGTGGCACATGCGGTGGAGCAATTCGATCTCGCTGCCGGCCCGAATCAATGCCTCGTTGCCGGACGAGAGCGTCAGCAGCGTTCGATTGAGGCGGCGCAACGACTCTTCGTTCCTGCGGCGCTCGCTGATGTCGCGCGTCAATGCCATGGCCAGATGCCGACCGTCGTAGGTGAACGGCGAGACTTCGACTTCGACCGGGAAGACACGGCCGTCGCGCGCCCGGTGGGTGGATTCGAAAGCAATCGCCTGCTTGTCGGGGTTGGTGGTTATCAGGTGCTGCAGGTGCTCGGGCGTGAGAACGGGATCGAAATCGAATACCGACATGCCGATCAATTCGTCTTTTGAATAACCGAGGCTTCGGCAGGCGCCCTGGTTTACCTGGAGGATACGATCGTCTTCCATCATGAAGGCGCTGTCGGAGACGCCGTCCAGGGCGACCTGGAGCATCCTGAGCTGTTGCTGCATTTCCCTTTGCTCGGTGACATCCCGGAAAGTCGTAACCACGGCGTGCGGCGAGCTTCCCCCGGCTTCCAGCGGCGCCGTATTGAGCGACAGCCAGACAGTCGAGCCGTCGGGCTTCTTTGTGCCGAGGGTGACACTGGCCTGCGTGAGTCCCGTATTTCTGGTCACGTTCCATGGCAGGCGATTGTCCGCCATCGAGCGTCCGTCGCTGTTTAGAACCGGGGCAGGGACCATCGAGATCCGGCCGAGCAATGTTCCGGCATTCAGGCCGAGGATTCTTTCGGCTGCCGGGTTCGCCGAGGTGATCACGCCGTCCGCGTTCTGGAAGACGACGCCTTCGGCCATCGCCAGAATCAGCGATCGGTTGCGCGCCTCGCCGGCCTGCAATTCCTTTTCGGCGCGCTGCCATTCGCTGCGGTTGTGAATGCGGTCGAGCGAAATTGCCAATTGGCTGGCGACGGCCTTCAGGAAGTCGCACTCGGCGGAACTCGGCAGGCGAACGTCTTCGTCGCCGAAGGTCCCTGTGCCGACGGCGCCGAGATTCGAGGCATTGAACACGATGGGGACGTTGATGATGGTCCGGTTGCCGACGCGGGCGACGATTTCCTTGTTGGTGCGCGGATCGGTACGGGCATCCTCTACCACCACGACGTCGCGGGACGAGGCGATCTCTTCCATCATTGCGTCGCCCTGGACGGTCAATGTGGCGTTCGAAGGGTCGCTCTCCGGTCCGTTGCTGCCCATGTAGTGATGGGCGTATCGGTTGTCCTTGTCAAGGATGAAAACCCAAAAGTGCCGATAGCCGGTGTTGGCCCGAAGGATGTCGAATGCGGCGTCGAAGACATCCCGCTCGGTTTGTGCCCCCTCGATGCGACGCGAAAGTTCCAGCAGCGCTTCGGCATGCCGATCGCGCTGGAGCAGGAAATCGATATCGAGTTGTTCGGCCATCGCCCTGAGGCTTACGGGTGAGCAAGCCTAGTACTTTAGACTATGCTGGAGCAAATTGTACCAAAGTACTGAAAATTATCACTTCGGCGTACTGTCACATCTGACTTTCGCAATAGAAAGGGCCGCCGGTGTGACCGCCGGTGGCCCTTTGCGTGCGGAGCGGCTACTTACTTGACGATGGCGTTCAATTCACCCTTCTTGTAGCGGTTGGCCATGGTTTCCAGCGCAATCGCCTTGATCTTGCTCGCCTGGCCGGCGCAACCGAAGGCTTCGTAGCGTGCCTTGCAGATTTCCTTCATCGCCTTGCGGGCCTCGGCCAGATACTTGCGCGGATCGAAGTTCTTCTTGTCCTTGTTCATGAACTGGCGGATGGCGCCGGTGGAGGCCATGCGCAGGTCGGTGTCGATGTTGACCTTGCGCACGCCGTTCTTGATGCCCTCGACGATTTCCTCGACCGGCACGCCGTAGGTGGCACCCATTTCGCCGCCGTTCTCGTTGATGATCTTCAGCCAGTCCTGCGGCACGCTGGATGAGCCGTGCATGACCAGGTGGGTATTGGGCAGGCGGGCATGAATTTCCCTGATGCGGTCGATGCGCAACACTGCGCCGGTGGGCGGCCGGGTGAACTTGTAGGCGCCGTGGCTGGTGCCGATGGCAATGGCCAGCGCGTCGACCTGGGTGGCCTTGACGAATTCGGCGGCCTCGTTGGGATCGGTCAGCAACTGGTCGTGCGACAGCACGCCTTCCGCGCCATGGCCGTCTTCCTTTTCGCCCATGCCCGATTCGAGCGAGCCGAGGCAGCCCAGTTCGCCTTCGACCGACACGCCGATGGCGTGGGCGATGTCGACGACGTGGCGGGTGGTGTTGACGTTGTAGTCGAAGCTGGAAGGCGTCTTGGCATCTTCCATCAGCGAACCGTCCATCATGACGCTGGAGAAACCGGAGCGCATCGACTGGATGCAGACCGACGGACTGGCGCCGTGGTCCTGGTGCATGACGATTGGGATATCGGGATGGGTCTCGATCGCCGCTTCGATCAGGTGGCGCAGATAAGCCTCGCCGGCGTACTTGCGGGCGCCGGCCGAGCCCTGCATGATCACCGGGCTGTTGGTTTCCTCGGCGGCTTCCATGATGGCCTGGATCTGTTCCAGGTTGTTGACGTTGAAGGCCGGTAGGCCATAGCCGTGCTCGGCGGCGTGATCCAGCAGTTGGCGCATGGAAACGAGAGGCATGGTTATCTCCTTGGTGAGTAGTTAGTCGGTTATCAGATTCTCGCGGACCTTGACGATCTTCAGCGTGTTGGTTCCGCCCGGCGTGCCGATGGGCTCGCCGATGGTCAATACGATGAGATCGCCGGGTTTGACGGCTCCGGCGCGAATCAGTTGTTCTTCGGCTTCCTGGAGCAAATCGTCGCGATTGTGCCCCGTTTGGCCCATCATGACAGGATACACGCCTTTGAAGATGCTGACCTTGTAGCGGGTCCGCACGTCCTGGGTCAGGGCGTAGATCGGGACGCCGGCGTCCAGGCGCGACATCCATAGCGCGGTGGCGCCGGATTCGGTGAGGGC
>JBNKCS010000080.1:0-7283 GCA_050287865.1 Rhodocyclaceae bacterium
GCCCGCGCCGCAGCCCGCTTCGGCGCTCCGGGTCGACCAGCGCTGCGCCTGGGCATATGAACACGCCACGCCTTCGCCGACGGCGAAGCGCCACGCCAGTTCGGCCTGCGCCGCGGCGTTGCCGCCATCCGCCATCCGCTTGAGTTCCAGGAGGTCGACGTCGCGCCAGAAGTCCTCGGCCGGTCCCAGCAGCGCCAGCCCGTGCTCCGCCCCGCGCTCGATCAGGCTGCTTTCCAGAACGTCCCGGAACAGGCCCAGCACGGCGGCCGGCCGCAAAGGGAATGGCGAGGTCGAGGAAACGACGATGGCGGTCATGATGGGAAGCGAGACTACCGCGGCGCAAGGCAAATTGTTTTCCACAAAAACTGTGGAAAAACCTGTGAGTCTTTCGTCCGCACACAGGCCAAATTGCCGGCCACCAATGGCTTTACCTTGACTGATCGAAAATTGACCTTGTTTTTCAGTTGATTCATCAATGACTTGCAAATTACAGGCAGATCAACAGCGGGTTTCCGGACGATGACAAGAGCACGGACTAGTCCGGTGAATGAAGTAGAATCGATCGACCCTTCCACTCGGCTATTCCTGCTACCCACGAACCGCCGTGCTCCCGAAAATTCTCACCGTCGCCGAACTGAATCGACTCGCGCGAGCCGTGCTCGAGCGCGACTTTCCGTTGCTTTGGGTGGCGGGGGAAGTCTCGAACCTGACCCGTGCGCCCTCCGGCCACTGGTACTTCACCCTGAAGGACGCCGATGCGCAGGTGCGCTGCGCCATGTTCCGCTCGCGCGCCCAGCTGGTGTCGTGGCGGCTGGAGAACGGCGACCAGGTCGAAGCCCGCGCACTGGTGACGCTGTACGAGGCGCGCGGAGATTTCCAGCTCAACGTCGAAAGCCTGCGCCGCGCCGGCCTCGGCCGGCTATACGAAGCCTTCCTGCGCCTGAAGGAGAAACTGTCGGCGGAGGGACTGTTCGCCGACGAACGCAAGCACCCGCTGCCCCGGTTTCCCAGGCGCGTCGGTGTCGTCACCTCGCCGCGCGCCGCGGCGCTACGCGACGTCGCCGTCACGATCTCGCGACGCGCGCCACTGTTGCCGATCATCGTCTACCCGACGCTGGTGCAGGGCGGCGAAGCGGCCGCGCAAATCGTTGCCGCGATCGAGACCGCAACTGCGCGAAACGAATGCGATCTCCTGCTCGTCGTGCGCGGCGGCGGCAGCCTGGAGGATTTATGGCCGTTCAACGAGGAGAGCGTCGCTCGCGCCATCGCCGCCTGCCCGATCCCCGTCATCGCCGGCATCGGCCATGAGACCGACCTCAGCATCGCCGACCTGGTCGCCGACCGGCGCGCCGCAACGCCGACCGCGGCAGCCGAACTGGCGAGCGCCGGCTGGTTCGAAGCAAGAGCCATCGTGGACGATCTGGCGGACCGGTTGCGCGCTGCGCTGCGCCTCAATCTCGAAAGGCGCATGCAATACGTCGACCTGCTGGGTCGACGGCTGGTGCATCCCGCCGAGCGCCTGGCGCGCAGTCGGCAGCATCTGGCGCATCTCGCCAGCCGACTCGCCGGCGCGGGCGAACGCCTGGCCGCCCGGCGGCGGCAACTGCTGACCGACATGCGCTGGCGCCTGGCGCATGCGCGGCCGAAGATCGAACTGCGGCGGGCGCACCTGGCGCGGCTCGCCGCTAGCCTCGAAGCGCTCAACCCGCAGGCCGCGCTGGCGCGCGGCTATGCGCTGGTGCGCACGCCCGACGGCCGACTGGTCCGTTCCCATCGGCAACTCGCCGCCGGAACGACCGTTGACCTGCGTTTTGCCGAAGGCGGGGCCGAAGCCCTTGTCAGCAAAACATATCCGGACTAGAATTCCCGACAATATTAGTCGGACAAATAACCCTTTCAACAACCGGAGAGAAATAATGGAACACACCCTGCCCGAACTGCCCTACGCGATGGATGCCCTGGCGCCGCACATGTCGAAGGAAACCTTCGAATACCACTACGCCAAGCACCACCAAGCCTACGTCACGAATCTCAACAACCTGATCAAGGGCACGCCCTACGAAACCAAGTCGCTCGAAGAGATCGTCAAGTCGGCCCCCGCCGGCGGCATCTACAACAACGCCGCCCAGGTCTCGAACCACAGCTTCTTCTGGAACTGCATGAAAGTCAGCGGTGGCGGCACGCCGAGTGGCGCCCTGGCCGCGGCGATCGACAAGAAGTGGGGTTCCTTCGACGAGTTCAAGAAGGTCTTCCAGACTTCCGCCGTCGGCAACTTCGGCTCCGGCTGGACCTGGCTGGTCAAGAAGGCCGACGGCTCGGTCGACATCGTCAACATGGGCGCCGCCGGCACGCCGCTGACCACCGGCGACAAGCCGCTGCTGTGCATTGATGTCTGGGAACACGCCTATTACATCGACTACCGCAACGCGCGGCCGAAGTTCGTCGAGACCTTCCTCAATCACCTCGTCAATTGGGACTTCGCGGCCAAGAATTTCGGCTGACGTGCCGCAACGACGCTGACCAAACCAGTCGCTGAAACGGGCACCTGCGGGTGCCCGTTTTTTTTTGTAATCCGATCAGAACGTGAACGGTTCCCGACGCATTCGGGGCGAAGATTTCCGTCCGCGCCTACCGGGTGCCGCATAACACCCTGATAAGACTGCATTGATACAAACGAAGCGGCCTCGCCGGGAACTTTCCGCACTGCAGCAATGACAAACGGCTATACTCCGCCATCTCTTGACAGAGCCCTTCGACTCCCTGCGGCGACAGCTATCGCGCCGCCCCGCTCTACAGTAACGTCAGCGCCACGGGAGCCAACCTTCACAGAATTCCCATTGTCTGCCAGCAAGGAGAAATCATGTACTCCAAATCCCCACTACTCAATTTCTGGCATAGCCTGCACCATGTCGCGTCGCATGCCCTGATCACGGTGATCGCTGTCGCGATCGCCTTTTCGCTGCCGAAGGCGGCGAGCTTCATCCTGTTCGACTGGTGGCCGAAGGTTTTGGAGAGCTCGCAAAAGCTGCTCTTCACCGAGGTCGCCTTCACGGCACTGCTGGTGCTGGTGCTGAATCTGATCCGGCTGGCCTGGGACTATCGCGGCAGGGCACGCATTTCGGCCATCGCCTCGCTGGTGTACGCCCGGGAGAACGGCGACTGGCTGGCGCGTTTTGTCAAGGACAGCCAGCTCAAGCGCGTATCGTGGAAGCGCGACCTCGCCGTCAAGGCCGTCACCGGCTACGGCACGTTCGCCGCCGACGACGGCGTCCTGCGCCAGATCATCGAGGATTGCTACGAGATTCGCGTCATGCTGCTCGACCCCTACAGTCCCAGCGCAGAAGCCTATGCCGCCGCCCACGGCGACCCGCAGGCAGCTCTGAACGACATTCGCCGCGAAATCGCCGCCAGCATCGCCACGCTTCGCCGCCTGCAAGGCCCGGGCAAGACGGTAACGCTCAAGTTCTATGACGACCCGCCATTCTGGAAACTCGTGTTCATCGGCGAACACGTCTGGGTTCGCAGCTGCCACGGTACCCGCGATACCGGCAAGTACCCCGAATACGTCTTCGCCTTGCAGCCGAAGAAACCGACGCGAGGTTTCTTCCCGGCCTTCTATGCCGACTTCGTCAATCAGTGGAACGACTTGCGTCACCCCGAGTATTCGTTCGACTCCGACGAGTTGATCTACCGCGATGCCAAGGGTGGCGAGGCTCGGCGCACGCCGTTTCGGCGCGCGGGAAACCCTGGCAGGGAACATCCGCAAGGGCAGATCATTCTGGCACCGGCATAGCTGGCGATCGCGCCCATGCGGCAGTAGGTCGCAGACGCGCAGGAGGAATATCGCCACCTTTGCGGTATCCTCCGGCGCGTGAAATCAGGAAACCGCTCCCTTCTCGTCGACATCGCCATCATCCTGGCGCTGGGGCTGATCGCGGTCGTCGGCTACAAGTACTCGCCGCTGCTGCTGCCGAAGGCCGACATGACCCTGTCGCCGGCGAACGGCTGCGACCTGAATCATCAGCCGTGCCAGGCCGCCATCCCGGGCGGCGGGAGCATCGAACTCGGCATCGCGCCGAACCCGATTCCGGTCGTCAAGCCGCTGCAGATCACGGCGACCTTCTCCGGCCTCGATCCGGGCAGGGTCGAACTCGACTTTCAGGGCGTGGCGATGGAGATGGGCTTCAACCGGATAACGCTGACGCGGATGGCGGACGGCCGCTACACAGGCGAAGCGACAATTCCCGTCTGTGTCACCGGCCGCATGCTCTGGCGCGCCACGCTGCTGGTGAAGGCCGATCATCGGCGTATCGCCGTTCCCTACCTTTTCGACGCGCCGGTAGAGGGCCGCTGAGTGTCGCGACGCCTGCTGCTGTTGCTTGCGCCGGTCATCGCCGGTGTGCTCGGAATCGGCGTGGCGCTGTTCTCACAACCGAAATCGACGTTACCGGAGGCACCACCCGGCGGCGATTTCGTGCTCGATTCCGCCGACGGACCGCTGGACACGGCGACATTGCGCGGCAAGCTCGTATTGATCTACTTCGGCTACACCTACTGCCCTGATATCTGCCCGACCTCGCTGGCCGCCACCAGCCAGGCGTTGAACAGTCTGACGCCGTCAGAACTCGCCCAAGTGAAGACGGTTTTCGTTTCCGTTGACCCCGAACGCGACACGCCGGCACGCCTCAAGGATTACGTCGCGTTCTTTCACCCAACCATCGTTGGCGTCACCGGCAGCCCCAAAGCGGTCGCCGCGGCAGCGAAGAAGTATGGTGCCGTTTACGCCCGGCAGGACATTGCCAGTACCGCGAGCTATGTCGTCGACCACAGCGCCTGGACGTACATCGTGACGCCCGACGGCCGTCTGGTCGATCGCATTGCGCACGGCGCCGCGCCCGAACAGATCGCGGCGCAGATCCATCAATGGCTTCTTTCTCCATCAACCCCAAAAGGATCGACATGAATTATTCCCGCCTCGCCGCCGCGGCTTTTGCCGCCTGCTTTTCGCTGGGCGCCTGGGCTGCCGGCGCAGCCGACAGCATCAGCGTATCCGATCCCTACGTGCGCATGGCGCCCCCCGGCGCGCAGGCGACCGCCGCCTTCATGCTGCTGAAGAACGCCGGCGACAAGGACGTGAAACTGGTCAAGGCCGGGAGCGATGCTTCGAAGATCACGGAACTGCACACGCACATCAACGACAATGGCGTCATGAAGATGCGTCCGGTACCGTCGATCGAGATCAAGGCCAAAAGCGAGACAGCCCTAAAGCCGGGCGGCCTGCACATCATGATGATCGACCTCAAGGGACCGATGAAGGAAGGCGACAAGGTCGCCGTCACCCTCAGCTTCGACGACGGTTCGAGCAAGGTGATCGAAGCGGTAGTGCGCATGCCGATGCCGATGCCGGCGATGGATCATTCCATGCAAATGCAGCACTAAGGGCTGCGCCGGGCAGCACTTCGCGGCCGGCCCGCGGCTGGCAACGCGCCTGTTTCGGCCGGCAATCAAGACTTGCGTAGCGAAACTGGCTGGACGTCCCAAGGGTGGCACTTTTCCACGCTCGCCGCCGCTTTGTCGGTTTTCCTTGCAGCCCGCACTCTCGCAGCTTCAGCGCACCCAAACCGCAGTCTGTTTTCCTGACGCTCCCTCGATGCTCGTATAGCGTCCGTAATGGCAATGCAGCCAGCCTGTCGTCTACAGAGGTCAGTCTATCTATCGATCTGCGTACTGCTATAAGTTGGCATCCTGCGTTTTTGAGGCATTGGTATGCAGCGTCCCGCTTTGTTCAAGACCCGGTTGATCTCCTTGTTCGCGCTCGGCCTGCTGGCGCTCGTCCCCGGCTGCGGTGGTGGTGGCGGCAGCAGCAGCGATAACACCGGCACGACCAGCAGCAGCGGTAGCAGCAGCGGTACCAGCAGTAGCAGTGGCAGCAGCGGCGGCTGGAGCGCGAGTTCCATGCTGATTGGCATCAACGACACTTGGTGGCCTTCCAGCAACCTCTATTCGTCCGTTTCCGGCAACGAGACCTACTGGAGCCAGGCACTCCTCGACCACATCGGTTCCGTCCCCTACGGCGTCTTCCGCTTCATGAACTGGAACGGCAACGGTGCGCAGATCCCGGGCGGCGGGCCCAGCGGCCAGTGGACGGACCGCGTGCCCGAAGGCCAGACCCGCGAGGAGGGAGACGGGCTGCTCATCTCCTATGAGGCCGAGATCGACCTGTGCAACCGGGCGAACGTGGACTGCTGGATCAGCGTCCCGGCGAAGTCGGATCAGGATTCGACGTTCGGTGCGAATCTTGCGCGGCTCGTCCAAAGTCGCCTCAACTCCAACCTCCGCGTCTTCATCGAGTGGTCGAACGAAAGCTGGAACTGGGGTGGTGGCTACTCTGCGCAATACGCTGCGCAGCGCGGTGCCGCTCTCGGCCTGCCAGGCGACCAGTACGAACAGGGTTTCCGCTACCACGCGTGCGCCGCCTCCCGACTCTGGGCCGGATTCGAAAGTGTATTCGGGGCCAACAGCTCGCGCGTCGTGAAGGTGATGTCCGGCCAGGCGTCCAACTCCTGGGTAACCGAGGTGCAATACGATTCACTCACCGACTCCACGTGCAACCCGACGGGAACGATGCCCGATGCCTATGCCGTCGCGCCGTACATCTACGGTGCCTCGATTGCGGAACTGCGCAGCAGCATCACGGAGGTGGCAGGCTGGCTGGAGGACCAGAAGGCCATCGTCGATGCCCACGGCGACGTGCTCATCGGCTACGAGGGCGGGCAGAGCGACTGGGACAACGCTCTCTCGACGAACACCGATCCTCGCATGTACGACATCTATCAGGAATACCTGTCGATGGTATCGCAGTACATGCCGCTCATCTGTCTTTACAACCTGAACCAGGGTCCGTGGCACAACGGCGGCGCCTGGGGCGTCGTCAACGTCGATCTCTCGGAGCAGTCCCACAAGCGCCGCGCGATTCACGACTGGATTGCTGCCCATTAGAGACGGGCCTGTTCGCCGTTCCGCGGCGTACCGCCACGGCTGACTTTTTTCGCAGCACGAAATACCGTCAGCGATTGCCCGGCCACCACGCCGGCTTTCTTTGCGGCGTGCGGTGGTCGGCCACGGGGATTCGTCCATCGTTGACCGGCGATATGCTACAAATGCAATGCCTCGTGTCTGGAGCCGTTTGCATGCCTTATCCCACCATGTCCAAGATCAGGACCCGGTTCGCCTTATTGCTGGCGTTCGGCTTGCTGGCGTTCAACGCCCCCGCTAGCGCCGGC
>JBNKCS010000081.1:0-7210 GCA_050287865.1 Rhodocyclaceae bacterium
GCCGGTGCCGAAGCCGAGGATCCACAGCGATTCGGAGCGCGCCCAGTTGAAGAAGTCCTCGACGATCTTGAGGTAGGCGCCGGACATCACCGTCGGTGCGGCCTCGCAGTAGTAGTCGCGCAGCGGTTCGACCTCGAACTCGAGGCCGTCCGGGCCTTTCACCATGCGCTTCATCAATTCCGGTTTCATGATTCCGACTCGCTCAAATCAATACGATGGACAACACGCCCAGCGGCACCGCCCAGATCAGGAACCAGCGGATCGACTGCTCGACGCGGAAGCGCGGGAACACCACGCCGACGAAGGCCGACCACAGGTAGATGCAGAACACCTTGAGGAAGAACACCGGCCAGCTGGTCGCGCCGCCGAAGAACAGGCTCATGTAGATGACCATCTTGGCGACGGGGAAGATCGCGCGGTTGGTCTGCATCAGCGCCAGGTACGACGAGTGGTACTCGGTGGGCGGGCCGATGGGAATTTCCTGCGGCGCCAGCACGACGTCGAAGGGCGGCCGCATCATGGAACCGAGGAAGCCGAGCATGGCAGCGACCACGGCCAGCGGGTTGGTGAACACGGTCCAGTTGAGGATGCTGCCCTGTTGCGCGGCGACGATGTCGGTGACCGAAAGCGTGTTGTACTGGAGCGCCACGGAGAACACCGCCAGCGCGAAAGGCAGTTCGGCGGCGGTGACTTGCGACAGGCCGCGTGTGATGCCGATGGCCGAGTAGGGATGGCCGCTTTCGGCGGCTCCGAGCGCCATGCCCAGCGTGCCGAAGAAGACGAAGTAGAGCGCCAGGATCAGGTCGCCGGCAAACGAGAAGTTAGAGAACATCTCCGAGCCGTAGATCGAGGGCACGAACAGCAGTAGGCCGACGCCGCCGGAAAGCCGGAACACCGGACCGAGATAGAACATCACGCCGTGGGTGATGGAACTGCGCAAGCCGTAGTTCTTGATCACGTCGATGTAGTTCTGCCAGACGGGGATGCCGTGGCGACGGCCGACGCGGGCGGCGATCTTCTGGATCAGCGCGTTCTGCAGGAAGCCGAAGTTGATGACGATGAATAGCGTCAGCAGTGCGTAGGGAATCTTCATCCAGTCGAAACTCATGACAGGCTCCCGGCGCTCAGGGCGTAGACGATGACGACGAAGGCGACGAAGTGCACCGCGTAGGTCTGGCCGTTGCCGGTGTAGAAGCGCCGCGCGAGGTCGGCGCCGGTATGCAGCGTGTCGGTGACGGCGCCCCAGAACTGCGTGACGAAGGGCTGCACGAGGAAGCCGAGCGCCTTGCGGTAAGGCGCGAAGAAGTTCCAGGCGAAGTGCGTCGTCTCGGGCCGGTAGGGTCGTTCGGCGGAGAAGACGATGTTGAACTGCTTGACCTTCTGCGCGCGGCGATTGACGAACAGCAGCCAGAGGAACAGGGTCATGAAAATGCAGCCGATGATGATCATGATGGCGACTGGATTCCAGTAGCCGTAGGGGCTGCTGATGGTGAGACCGCTCCAGTTCAGGCCGCCTTCGGGGAAGAACTGGTTCATGTACTGATCGACGCGACGCAGGGCGAGGCCGGGAACGACGGCGAAGGCGAGCAGCAGGACGACGTAGATCATCTGCGGCAGCACGACCCAGAACGGCGCTTCCTTGAGTTTCCTGTGCTCGTCCTTCAGCTGGCCGAGGAAGACGGTGTGGATCAACCGGAACAGGTACAGGAAGGCGATCGGGCCGGAGAAGAAGATGACGATCATCGGCAGCCGGTACTCGGATTCGAGGATGGCGTTGTAGAAGATCCAGCGGCCGCCGAAACCGGACAGCGGCGGCACGCCGGACATGGCGATGATGCCGATCAGCACGGCGATGAAGGAGAGCGGCATCAGGGCGATCAGGCCGCCCATCTTGTACATCGCGCGGGTGCCGGTGCGCTTGGCGATGCCGCCGACCGAAAGGAACAGCATCGATTTGTAGATGTAGTGGTTGACGACGAACATCAGTGCCATCAGCCAGCCGAGGTGGTTCATCATCGCCAGGCCGAACAGCGCGTAGCCCATCTGGCCGATGGAAGAGTAGGCGAGCAGGCGCTTGGCGTCCTCCTGGAAGATGGCCATCAGGTTGCCGAGGAAAGCGGTGATCGCGCCGATCCAGAGCATGACGTAGGTCAGTTCGATGCCGTAGAGCCGCTGTTTGCCCATGTTCATCAGCAGCACGAACAGCCCGAACAGGCCTGCCTTGAGCAGGATGCCGGAGACCATGGGCGAGACGTCGGTCTCGGCCTCGGCATGGGCGCCGGGCAACCAGATGTGCAGGCCGATGGCGGCGGTCTTGGTCATGAAGCCGATCGCCAGCAGCAGGAACACCCACGGTGCGAGCGGTTGCGTCAGGTCGGCCAGCGAGGCGAGTTCAAAAGTCAGCCGTGGCGGTACGCCACTGGCTGCCAGCGCGAAGCCGGCGAGGATCAGGAAGGCGCCGCCCAGCGAGAAGACGAGGTAGGAGAGCGCATGCGGTTCCGATTCCTTGCCGCGCAGGATCAGGAAGTAGGAGCCGACGGTGAGGATTTCCCAAGCGGCGAAGAAGCCGAAGGTATCGGTCGTCTGGATCAGCATCGTCATGCCGGCGTACATGAGCATCGCCGCCGGATAGAAGCCGATGCGGCGGCCGTGGGCGTCGAAGCTGGCCAGCAGCGTCACCGCGCCGCCGGCCAGGAAGATGACGGCGAAGATCAGGCGCAACGGATCGTAGTCGGCCCAGGTCAGGACGAAGTAGCCGACCATACCGGCGATGGCGAGCATGTTCTTGGTCCAGGCCGGCAGCCATTCCAGCAGCAGGAAGAGGAGCGCGAAAAGCAGCGGCAGGGCCAGGAGCAGATTGCTGCGGCCGAGCATGGCGCTGGACGCATCGCCCCACAGGTAGCCAAGCGCCCAGCCGGCGACGGCGGCGACGCAGACGGCGACGAAGCCACCCGATTCGTAGGTCAAGCCCGTAGCCGGCTTCTCGCGCTTGATGGTGTAGCCGAACCAGCGGAAAAGATACGTCGCCTCGATCAGCGCGCCGAACAGGATCAACGCCAGTAGCGCCAGGCGACCTTCGCCGGCGAGCACGCGGGCCAGTTCCCATTTGGCGTAGAAACCGGGGAAGGGCGGCAGGCCGACCAGTAGACAAATGAAGGTGACGAAGGCGAACAGCAGCAGCGGATGGCCGCGCAATGCCGCCCAGTCGGTCAGTTCGCGTCCTGCCACCAGACCGGACAGCCAGTAGAGGCCGCCCTTGGCGACCGCATGCGCGACCAGCAGGCCGAGGGCGACGAAGCCGGTGAGGTCGCCGAGGACATCGCGCTGGCCGAGCACGGTGAGGATGAGGCCGATCTGCGCCACCGACGAATAGCCGAGCAGGCGGCGGTCGTTGCCTTGCGGCAGCGCCAGGAGGTTGCCGGCGACGAAGCTGACGATGCCGATGCCGGTGGCGACGGGCAGCCAGGCCGCGCCGCCGACGGCGAGCAGTTTGTCCACCGCGTAGAGCGCCGCCGCGCCGCCGGCTGCCGAGAACAGCGCCGAGTAGGCCGGGTGCGCCGATTCGTAGATGTCGAGCGCCCAGCCGTTGGCCGGCACCGGTTTCAGCTCCGCCACGAGGGCGATGAAGATCAAAAAGAGTGCCAGTCCGCCATTCGGCAGCAAACCAAGGTGGCTGCCTGCCATGCCGTCGATGTTGAGGGTGCCGGTCGCGTGGTACGCGAAGATGATGCCGACCAGCAGCAGGATGGAAATCACCTGCGAGACGATCAGATACTTGAAGCCGGCCGCCAGCGCACGCTCGTCGTCGGAAAGCAGGATCAGGCCGCCGGTGGCGATGGCGGACAGTTCGAAGAAGACGAACAGGTTGAAGGCGTCGCGGGTGAGGATGATGCCGCAGTAGGCCATCACCGCGACCAGCAGCACGGCCATGGCGCGCCGGCCCAGGCGCAGCAGGGTTTCGCGCAAGGCCAGCGCCGAGAGGAAACCGGTGGCCGCCACGATCAGCGTCAATACGGCCTCAGGTAGATCCATGCGCAGGTTGATCGCGAAAGGTGGCGGCGTGCCTGCCGTCAGGACGTCCACCGGCAGGATGCCGTCGAAGACGAAGGCCAGCAGCCAGTCGGCCGCCAGCCAGGTCATGAAGCCGAGCGCGGCGACCGTGATGATATAGGCGGCGCTGCGCCACGCGTCCTTGAGCAGGCCGAGCAGGAAGGCGGCGCCTAGCGCGGCGGCAATGATGAAGATCGCGCTTACCATTTCAGCTCCGTGAACTTGCCGATGTCGAGCGAGCGCTTCTTCTCATAGAGCTTGTAGGCATAGGCCAGCATCAGCGCCGTGACGCCGACGCCGATGACGATGGCAGTGAGCACCAGTGCCTGCGGCACCGGGTCGATGATGCGCGCAACCGCATCGGCAACGGGAACCGCGGCGTCGAGGATAGGCGCGGTGCGGCCGCTCATGTAGCCGACGGAGACGATGACGATGTTCACGCCGGCATCCGCAATCGTGAAGGCGACGATCATGCGCAGCAGGTTGCGGTTGGTCAGCGCGCCGTAAAGGCCGATCAGGATCAGCGCGAAGCCGGTCGCCATGGCGATTTGGGCGATCACAGTGACTCCGTTTCTTTGAGGTCGGCGAGCATCGACGAGAACTCGGCGCCGACCTTGAGGCCGATCAGCGAATAGATCAGCGGAATTGCGCCGGCCGAGAGCAGCTGGCCGAATTCGCCCAGCGGCAGGATGCGGTTGTCGAGGAAGCCGCCGGCGAGCGCGATGCCGAGAGCGCCGATGGCGACGTAGAACACGCCGGCGAGCGATTCGACGCTAGCGATCAGGCGATGGCTGAAGTGCTTGAGCGGATCGGCCAGCAGCGTCAGCAGCACGCCCGAGGCGATCACGGCGCCGCCCTGGAAGCCGCCGCCCGGCGTCAGGTGGCCGTTCACGAAGATGTACACGCCGAGCAGCATGATCAGCGGCACCAGCAGGCGCGTACCGGTGGTCAGCAGTTCGCCGACCGGCGTGCGGGAAAAGTCAGCCGTGGTGTGACCGGAGGGAATCCCCTCGGGAGTACGCCGCCTACCGCCTGATAGCACCAAACCGACGATGGCGGCGGAGAGGAACAGCACGGTCACTTCGCCCAGGGTGTCGAGGCCGCGATAGGTGACGATGACGGCGGTGACGATGTTGGCCGCGCCGACGTCGGCAGCCGTGCGTTCGGCGTAATAGCGCGCGGTGAGATTGAGTTCGGTGTCGGGCTGGTAGCCGGACAGCAGTTGCCAGAAGACGGCACCGAGCGCCAGCACCAGCAGCAGGGCAACGAAGCGCTTAATCATGGTCGACCTCCTCGTTGCCGTTCCTCTCGCCGCGTATGCGGCCGAGCACGAAGAAGAACAGGAAGGTGGTCAGCCCGCTGCCGATGGCGGCCTCCGTCATCGCCACATCGGGCGCGGCGAGGATGACGAACAGCACCGAGGCGAACAGGCTCACCAGACCGGCGGCGAGGATGGCGACCGGCAGCCCCTTGCTGCGGACCGCGACGAGTGCGGCGACGATCATGGCCAGCGAGAGCAGCACCGTCATGGCGAGAGACAGGGCACTCATTTCGATTCCCCAGTATCTTCGGCAAGGCGGTCGACCACGGTCTTGCCCGACTTTTCGGTGCCGATGCGATGTGCGGCACGAGCCAGTACCTGCGACGACAGCGGGTTGGTGAAGAGGATGAACAGGCCGATCAACAGCAGCTTCAGCCCCCAATCGGGTTGCAGGCAGGCTACGCCGGCGAGACTCAACAGCGTGCCCAGCGTGGTGGCCTTGGTCCCGGCCTGAATGCGGTTGAAGACGTCCGGCATGCGTACCAGGCCAAGCCCGCCGAAGAAGAGGAAGGCAGCGCCGGCAACGAGCAGCAGTCCCCCGAGGATATCCATCAAAGCCCCCGCTCCAGGTAGCGGGCGATAGCGATCACCCCAAGGAAGGAAAGCAGCGCGTAGACCAGAGCCACGTCCAGATAGATGCCTCGCCCTTCGGCAAGGGCGAGCAGCACGATGCCGGTGATGGAGACGATGGTCAGCACGTCGAAGGCGACTACACGGTCGGCGGCCGACGGTCCTTTGACGAATCGCCACAACGCGAGCAGGAAGGCTGTGCCGGCCAGGAGCGCCGCCAGGTAGACGAGCGTCTCAACCATACATCACCTCGAGATAGCGTTCGAAACCGGCGACGATGCTGGTGGTGGCGGCTTCCACATCGGGTGATTCCACCATCACCCAGTGGATGTAGAGCCATTCGTCACGCAACTCCACCGTCAGTGTGCCGGGCGTCAGCGTGATCGAATTCGCCAGCAGCAAGCGTCCCATGCGACTCTTCAGTTTCGTGCGGACCTTGACGATGCCCGGGTTCACCGGCAACGAAGGCGACAGGACGATGGCCGCCAGCCGCAGGTTCGACTTGACCAGTTCCTTGAGGAAATACAGGAGGTACACCGGAGCCGTGGCAAAGGCGCGCGGTGTGGCGCGAAATTCGGAAAAGACGGATAGCGCGTCGCCGAACAGCAGGGCGATGACAAACGCGGCGACGAGTCCGACGAGGACGACATCGGTAGCCAGCGAAGCGTTCAGCAGCACCCAGAAGAGCAGCAGGGTGGCGAAGAGCAGCGCGAAATCCTTAGTGTTTGACATCACTCCGCTTGTACTCCAATGGTTCTGTGGGCGTAGGAACCGTCGGGGTGGCCGACATGACAAATGCGACAGCAAATTAATCTATAAGATCATTCTAATACCGTATTTAAGACCCAAATGTGACTATGCCGTTGACTTGGGTCAACTGATCGAATTGTCGTGGGATCGCGGGTGCGCGAAAGCGGCTGGTTCCGCTACCAGAGCGCGTTTACAGCGGAAAGGGGAATGCGGATTGTCCCCGTCAGCATCAGGGCGATGCCGACCGGAAGCAGCGTGGGGCGGTCTACGACGGGCCGCTCCGATGACGTTTTTCGTGTCTGTGCTCGCTTAGCAAGCTGATGCTGCCGTCGGGGGCAATAGCCTCAAGATGGACGGCGAAGCCCCAGAGCTCCGCCAGGTGTTCGAGTACCTTGTCCATACTGTCGGCCAAAGGCTGTCGATCCCGCGGCGTGTAGCGGACGGTCAGCGTCCGGTCGCCGCGGAAATCGACATCCCATACCTGCAGGTCGGGTTCGCGGCTGCCCAGGTTGTATTGCT
>JBNKCS010000082.1:0-7169 GCA_050287865.1 Rhodocyclaceae bacterium
AAGTTGCTGTTCGCCATGCCGCGTCCGCCGGCAATGCTCGGCCACGACATGATGATCGTCGTCGGGCCGACCTATCGCGCCTTCAGTTTTCCGTCGGGTCACGCGACTACCGCCTTCGCCTTCGCCGCCATCGTCTTCTGCCTGAGTGGACGGCGCTGGTTGCGAAATTCGGCGTTGGTGCTGGCGGTTGGCGTGGCGGTGAGCCGAGTCATGGTCGGGGCGCACTGGCCGCTCGATGTCTTGGTTGGTGCGGCTGGCGGCTGGCTGGTCGGTTGCCTGGGTGCATGGCTGGCGCTGCGTAGCGGCTGGGCCGAACGTGAGTTCGGCCGGCCCGTCGCCGCTGCGATCGTCTGCATTGCCGGCATCAACCTGTTCTACATCCACTACGATTTGCCGACCGAGCAGTTGGTCGGGTGGCTGCTGGCGGTGCTCGCTCTCGCGCAAGGGCTGCCGACGCTGTTCGGGCGTCGTCCGCCGATCAATCTCGAACCGGCTTAGCTGCGCGGCGTTCCCGGTGGCGTATCGCGACGGCTGACTTTTCGCGCCAGCGCGCGCTGGCGAGCGCCTTCGTGGCGGCGCCGGCGGTTCAGGAATCTTTTAGCCAGGGTTTCAGGGTTCGCCGAAGCTCTGGCTGGTTGAAACCGTGGATCACGGTGTCGCCGACGACGATGAGGGGAACGCCGCCACCGCCGAGTTCGCGGTGGCCCCGCGCGGCGTCGGCGCTTCTCTCGATATCGAGTTCGATGTACTCGATCCCGTTCGCGTTGAAGAACTCGCGAGTCGCCTGGCAGTAACCGCACCACGAGGTGGCGTAGAGGACGACTTCGGGCTGTCCGTTCAGGCTGTCAGCCGGTTTCTCCACGAAAAGGTAGGCCGGCTTCCACCACCAGATCGCGCCAGCCAGTACGACCAGTACCAGCAGCCATTTGCCAAGCCCACCGCTGTGCGGCTCGGAGTGCCGCGAACTGACCGACCGGATCGACGCGGCGTCGCCGCCTTTGACGTAGGCGCGTTCGCAGGCCGGGCACTGCCAGTCTGGCGCAACTTCGTCGTCCTTGCGGATGTGACGACAATGCGGACAGATCTGCGGCATATGGTTCTCCGTCGTTGGGTCAGATATCGAGCCGCTTGACGATCTCGGTGGTCAGCCCCGCCTGGTTCAGCGTGTAGAAGTGCAGGCCGGGCGCGCCGGCCTTGATCAGGCGTTCGCAAAAAGCCGTCACCACGTCGAGGCCGTAGGCGCGGATCGAGGCGGCGTCATCGCCGAAACTCTCGAACTGTTTGCGCATCCAGCGCGGAATCTCGGCGCCGCAGTTATCGGCGAAGCGCGAGAGTTTGCTGAAGCTGGCGATGGGCATGATGCCGGGGATGATCGGGATGGTGACGCCGGCAGCGCGCGCGTTGGCGACGAAGTGCTCGTAGGCGTCGGCGTTGTAGAAGAACTGGGTGATGGCCGCATCGGCGCCGGCCTCGGCCTTGCGCTTGAAGTTCGCCAGGTCGTCCTTCGGGCTCCGCGCCTGCGGGTGGTATTCGGGGTAGGCGGCGACCACGATCTGGAACCAGTCGCCGGTTTCCTGGCGGATGAACTCGACCAGTTCGTTGGCATGGCGCAGTTCGCCCGGCTCGGCCATGCCGGAAGGCAAGTCGCCGCGCAGGGCGACGATGCGGCGAATGCCGGCGGCGCGGTAGCGTTCGAGGATTTCGCGCACGCGCGCCCGGGTCGAGCCGATGCAGGAAAGATGCGGCGCGGCGGGCAGGCCGGCGGCGCGGATTTCCTCGACGACCTCGAAGGTGCGGTCCTGCGTCGAGCCGCCGGCGCCGAAGGTGACGGAGAAGAAGGCCGGCTTCAGCGGCGCCAGTCTGGCCCAGGTGGCGCGCAGCTTGTCGGCGCCCTCGGGTGTTTGCGGCGGAAAGAACTCGACGGAAAGTTCGATGCTCATGGTTTCGTCCAGATAAAGAATTCGCGATTGCCGTCGGTGCCGGCGATCGGGCTGTCGAAGTAGTCGACGACGGTGAGGCCGGCATCCTGTGCGGCCTGCCGCAATTTGGTTTCGACCTGCGGGTAGAGCGAAGCATCGCGCACGATGCCGCCCTTGCCGACATGCTCGGGGCCGACCTCGAACTGTGGTTTCACCAGTAGCAGCATGTCGCCATCGTCGGCGAGCAAAGCCGGCAACTGCGGTAGCACCAGCGTCAGCGAAATGAAGGAAAGATCGCCGACGATCAGATCGTAGCGGCGTGCCACCACGGCTGACTTTTCCAGGGCGCGCGCGTTGACGCCCTCGATGCAGGTCACGCGCGGATCGTCACGCAGCTTCGGATGCAACTGGCCGTGGCCGACATCGACGCCGACGACGCTGGCGGCACCGGCCTGCAGCAGGCAATCGGTGAAGCCGCCGGTGCTCTGGCCGACATCGAGACAAGCCTTGCCGCGCGCGTCTAGCTTCGTGTGCGCCAGTGCGCCAGCCAGCTTGATGCCGCCGCGGCCGACGTAACGGTCGGTTTCGTCGCTCGTCACTGCAAGTTCGGCGGTGAGCGGCAGGATCATCGATACCTTCGTTATCGCGCCGCCCGACCACGAGACACGCCCTGCCTCGATCAGCCGCTGCGCCACGGTGCGCGAAGGCGCCAGGCGGCGCTCGACCAGCAACTGGTCGGCGCGCAGGCCGTCGCGATGCACGACTGGTGCCTCGGCTACCGCAGGATGCGGCGCCGGACGCGACGTGCGCCGGTGAAAGGACTTCATGCCCGAGGCTTGATGATCGCCGACAGCGTCCACGAGATCAGGCTGTACAGGATGGCGCCAAAGAAGCCCGCCCAGAACGTCGTGACCGTGAAGCCGACCAGTATGTTGCCTACTGCCCAGAACAACAGGCCGTTGATGACGAGCAGGAACAGTCCCATCGTCAGCAGCGTCACCGGCAGGGTCAGGATGACCAGCAGCGGGCGAACCAGCGTATTCACGAGGCCCAGCACCAGCGCCGCGATCAGCGCCGAACCCACCGAGGCCACCTGGATCGACGGCATCAGATAGGCTACCGCCAGCAAGGCAATGGCATTGAGCAACCAGACGATCAGCAGGCGGACCATGGCGCAGCTCCCTTCCTAGTAGCGGTAGTGCTCTGCTTTGTACGGACCTTCTTTGGGCACGCCGATGTAGGCGGCCTGCTGGTCGGTCAGTTCGGTCAGTTGCGCGTTGAGTTTCTTCAGTTGCAGCCGTGCGACCTTCTCGTCCAGGTGCTTGGGCAGCGTATAGACGCCGACCGGGTAGTCGGCGTTGCGCGTGAACAGCTCGATCTGCGCGATGGTCTGGTTGGCGAACGACGACGACATCACATAGCTCGGGTGGCCGGTGGCGCAACCGAGGTTCACCAGTCGGCCCTTGGCGAGCAGGATGATGCGCTTGCCGTCGGGGAAGATGACGTGATCGACCTGCGGCTTGATCTCTTCCCACTGGTACTTCTCGATCGAGGCGACGTCGATCTCGTTGTCGAAGTGGCCGATGTTGCAGACGATGGCCTGGTCCTTCATCTTCGCCATGTGCTCGTGGTTGATGACGTGGTAGTTGCCGGTGCAGGTGACGAAGATGTCGGCCTTGTCGGCGGCGTATTCCATGGTCACGACGCGGTAGCCTTCCATCGCCGCCTGCAGCGCGCAGATGGGATCGACTTCGGTGACCCACACTTGGGCGGAGAGGGCGCGCATGGCTTGCGCTGAGCCCTTGCCCACGTCGCCGTAGCCGGCGATAAGCGCGATCTTGCCGGCGATCATGACGTCGGTGGCGCGCTTGATGCCGTCGACCAGCGATTCACGGCAGCCGTAGAGGTTATCGAACTTGGACTTGGTGACCGAGTCGTTGACGTTGATGGCGGGGATTTTCAGATCGCCGCGCTCGTGCATCTGGTAGAGGCGATGCACGCCGGTGGTGGTTTCTTCGGTGACGCCCTTGATCTGTGCCAGGCGGGTCGAGTACCAGGTCTTGTCGGTAGCGAGCTTGGCCTTGATGGCGGCGAACAGGACGGTCTCTTCTTCCGAACTTGGCTTGGCGATGACAGAGATGTCCTTCTCGGCCTTCGACCCTAGGTGCAGCAACAGGGTGGCGTCGCCGCCGTCGTCGAGGATCATGTTCGAGTAGCCGCCATCCTTCCATTCGAAGATGCGGTGGGTGTAATCCCAGTAGTCCTCCAGCGACTCGCCCTTGACGGCGAATACCGCGACGCCGTCCTTGGCTATCGCGGCGGCGGCATGGTCCTGGGTCGAGAAGATGTTGCACGAGGCCCAGCGCACCTGGGCGCCGAGTGCGGTCAGCGTCTCGATCAGCACGGCAGTCTGGATGGTCATGTGCAGCGAGCCGGTGATGCGGGCGCCCTTGAGCGGCTGGGCCTTGGCGAATTCCTCGCGGATCGCCATCAGGCCGGGCATTTCGGTCTCGGCGATGCGGATTTCCTTGCGGCCCCAGTCGGCCAGCGCCAGATCGGCGACCACGAAATCGTGTTTGAGGTCAGTCACAGCGTTCATGTTCTCTCCTTGAACTTGTGACCGGAAAGGAGACCAGGAAGCGGACTTGCTTGCTCACCTTTCCGGTTCAGGTTAGGCGAGCGCGGTTCCATAGTGTCCGAGCCTGGGGACCGGCATCGAATCGACCCTCGCAGCGCTCCTCGGATTGGGGCGAATTATACCGGTTGCAAGCAGGTTAGAACAACGGTCGCTCGAAGCCGCTCCACAGGGCTTGAAGATCGGTAACGCCCCAAGTATCCGGATCTTCGTGGGCGAGGATTTCATCGTCGCTCTCCGACAGGTCGACTACTCGCGGCGGCATGCGGTGTCCCTTGTTGATTGCGTAGAAGACCTTGACGCGTGGCTTGAGCAGGGACTGCTCGCTCTGATCGACCACCACAGCCAGATAACCTGAGCGCAGCCGCACCAGCGTACCGATCGGGTAGATGCCGACAGTCCTGACGAACGAATGGAAGATGCGCGTATCGAAGTGTCCGGTCCATTCGGTCATCTTGCGCAACGCGTAGGCGGCCTGCCAGGCTTCCTTGTAGGGGCGGTTCGAGGTGGTGGCGTCATAAACGTCGCAGACCGCCGCCATCTTGGCGTAGACGCTGATCGCGTCGCTGACCAGTTCTTCCGGGTAGCCGCTGCCATCCGCGCGCTCGTGATGGTGCAGGCAGACGTCGAGCACGACTTCGTCGAGGTCCTGGCTCCGGCTCAACAATTGATGTCCCAAGCGGGAGTGGTTGCGCAAGAGGGCGAATTCCTCATCGGTCAGTTTCTCGCGCTTGTTGATCAGTTCCGGCGAAATCCGCACCTTGCCGATGTCGTGCAGCAGCCCGGCGAGGCCTGCCAACCGGACCTGTTCCCGCTGGAGACCGATCTGGTTGCCGAGGGAGACCATCAAGGCGCAGACGGAAACGGAATGCAGAAAGGTGTAGGTATCCCGGCGGCGAAGACGTGTCAGTGCAGCCAGGACGCCGCGGTTGCGGTCGACGGATTTGGTGATTTCGTCGACCACCGGCAAAACGGCTTCGGCACGGATCGCCTTGCCCATGCGGGCTTCCTGGAACAACGCGGCGACCTCTTGGCCAGCCCGCATGCAAGTGCCCGCAGCACGAGCCAGTTCCTCTTCCATGGTTATACGCAGGGGAACCGCAGGCGGGGTGGCAGTGCTCTTGAGATCCTGCTCAACCGCGGCATCCGACTCCTGCTGGGTCATGCCACCGTCGAGATCTAGCCCCTTGTCGGTGTCGATCCAGGCTTCGTGGATGCCGCTGGCGCGAATCTTCTGCAGGGTCGGCGCATCTTCGATCTTGAACGATGAGCGCCAAAACGGATGGTCGAGCCAAGCGCCGCCCAGCTCGTGAAGATACATGCCAACCCGAAGGTCACTGACTGAAATCCGTTTTAGCATGGCGGCCATTATGCCCCCGCCGTATGCCGGCGGGGACAGCCGATCGGACTAAAGGCCGGCGTCGTCGCGCAGGAGGGCGGCCTTGTCGGTCGCTTCCCAGGTGAACTCCGGTTCGTCGCGGCCGAAGTGGCCGTAGGCGGCGGTCTTCTCGTAGATCGGGCGCAGCAGGTCGAGCATGTTGACGATGCCCTTGGGCCGCAGGTCGAAATGCTTCTTGACCAGTTCGGCGATGGTGACGTCCGAGACCTTGCCGGTGCCGAAGGTGGTGACCCAGACGCTGGTCGGCTGGGCGACGCCGATGGCGTAGGAGATCTGCACCTGGCAGCGCGAAGCCAGGCCGGCGGCGACGATGTTCTTGGCGACGTAGCGGCCGGCATAGGCGGCCGAACGGTCGACCTTGGACGGGTCCTTGCCCGAGAAGGCGCCGCCACCGTGCGGGCAGGCACCGCCGTAGGTATCGACGATGATCTTGCGGCCGGTCAGACCACAGTCGCCCTGCGGACCGCCGACGACGAAGCGTCCGGTCGGATTGACCAGGAATTTGACGTCGCCCTTGATCAGTTCCTTGGGCAGAATGGGCTTGACGATTTCCTCGACCACGGCTTCGCGCAAGCTTTCCATCGGGATGTCCGGCGAGTGCTGGGTGGAGAGGACCACGGTGTCGATGGCGACCGGCTTGCCATCCTCGTAGCGGATGGTGACCTGGCTCTTGGCGTCGGGGCGCAGCCAGGGCAGGCGGCCGTCCTTGCGCAGCATGGCCTGACGCTCGACCAGGCGGTGCGAGAGGTAGATGGGCAGCGGCATCAGCGAGGGCGTCTCGTCGCAGGCGTAGCCGAACATCAGGCCCTGGTCGCCGGCGCCCTGGCCGAGGTCGTCGTCGTAGGCCTTATTCACGCCCTGGGCGATGTCCGGGCTCTGCTTGTCGTAGGCGACCAGCACCGCGCAGCCCTTGTAGTCGATGCCGTAGTCGGTGTTGTCGTAGCCTATACGCTTGATGGTGTCGCGGGCGATGCCGATGTAGTCGATGTTGGCGGTGGTGGTGATCTCGCCTGCCAGCACGACGAGGCCGGTGTTGCACAGCGTCTCGGCGGCGACGCGCGAGTGCTTGTCCTGGGCCAGGATGGCGTCAAGGATGGCGTCCGAAACCTGGTCGGCCATTTTGTCCGGATGGCCTTCGGAGACGGATTCGGAAGTGAAAAGATGTTTGTGCGACATGTGTTTCCCTCTTGCGGCTGCATTTTCGGCGCCAAGGTGT
>JBNKCS010000083.1:0-7083 GCA_050287865.1 Rhodocyclaceae bacterium
GTAGTCGGCGTGGCCCGGACAGTCAACGTGGGCGTAGTGCCGCGTTGCCGTTTCGTATTCAACGTGCGCGGTGTTGATGGTGATGCCGCGCGCTTTCTCTTCCGGCGCCGCGTCAATCTGGTCGTAACCCTTCACTTCACCACCAAACTTCGCCGCCAATACCGTCGTGATCGCCGCCGTCAACGTCGTCTTGCCATGGTCAACGTGCCCAATCGTCCCAACGTTTACGTGTGGCTTGGTACGCTCAAACTTGCCTTTTGCCATGATCCAATACCCCAATCAAAAAAATAATCGCGATGCCAACAAACCTGGTGCCCATGGCGTGGATTGAACACGCGACCTCTCCCTTACCAAGGGAGTGCTCTACCACTGAGCTACATGGGCGAAACCGTTCTGGAGCGGGTGAAGGGAATCGAACCCTCGTCTTAAGCTTGGAAGGCTTCAGCTCTACCATTGAGCTACACCCGCCCGCGACTCCATCCCAACTCGCCACCCCCTGCAAAACCTCTCGGCATCACAGTTCTGCTAATTTCTTGGTGGAGGGGGAAGGATTCGAACCTTCGAAGGCTGAGCCGTCAGATTTACAGTCTGATCCCTTTGACCGCTCGGGAACCCCTCCAGCGAAACGGCGAATTATGACTGGGAGGCGCCATTGCTGTCAATGGGGGACGACCAAAGGGGCTGATTTGTCCCGGGGGGCTTCCCGCACCCGTGAAATAATCGGTATGCGTTCAGTCTTGCAGGCTCTTTCTCAGCCATGGTCCACGGTCAATCCATCTCCCCGCTGCGTACGGCGCTACTGGCCCAGATTCTCGGTGGACTAATGGCCGTTGGACTGGTAGCGCTACTGACGCCACGCCTACTGGGGCAACCCCTGGCCATCGCCATACTTCAGGGGCTCTGTACCGCATTTACAAGCTACAAACTGGATTCGCCGCCCTGGTGGTACCCCATTCACCTCGGCTTCATGCCCCTTGTCGTGATAGCCAGCGGGCTCAATCTGGCCCCTCACTGGTATCTGGGCGCATTCCTAGCATTGCTGATCGTCTATTGGCGGGTTCCTCAGAGCCGGGTGCCCCTTTATCTCAGCAGCAATCTGGCCGCATCCAAAGTCGCCACCCTTCTGCCCAATCACCGCTGCAGGATCATGGATATGGGTTGCGGAAACGGTGCGTTCCTGAGAAATCTGGCACGTCTAAGGCCCGATTGCGCCTTTGTTGGCGTCGAATACGCGCCACTACCTTGGCTTTGGGCGTACCTGACCTGTGCCGGTCTCAGCAATTGCCAGATAGAGTTCGGCGACTACTGGCGTCATTCCCTGGCGGATTTCGACCTTGTCTACGCCTTTCTGTCGCCCGCCCCGATGTCAGGCCTGTGGGACAAAGCTGCGGCGGAGATGAGCCCCGAAGCGTGGCTGGTCAGCAATTCGTTCGAAGTGCCTGACCAAGAGGCGGTACAGGTGCTTCAGGTGACGGATCGGCTCATGACCCGCCTCTATTGCTACAGGCCAGGGTGCAAAATTCTTCCCGGGAACCGATAAAGACCCTGAATCCGTTGCATTTCGCCCCATCCCGGGTGAAACGCTTGACCAATAATGCCGCCATAGCGCCCGGCGGAACATTGGGGCGGAGGAGATATGGCGGACATCATCTGCATCATCGGAAACAAAGGCGGAACAGGGAAAACGACGCTTTCCCATATGCTCTGCCAGGGCATGGGGCTACTTGGCCAACGCTCTGTCTGCGTTCTTACCGACACCCATCGAGAACCGCTCGCGCCCGCCGGGAGACGCTATCTGGTTGCAGACGCCCGCACCCGGGAGGCCTTGGCGCGCGTAGTGGAGAAAATTCGGACTTTGAACGCCTGGATGGGTGTTATCGACGGCGGCGGCAACCGTACCGAGACGGATCGTCATCTCTACGGCCTCGCCGATCTGGTACTTCTCCCGTTTCGGGATTCCCAGGAGGACATCCGCACCGTCATCAGGGATCTGGACATGTTCCCGCGGGCCTACGCGGTTCCGACGCAATGGCCAACCAACGCATGGGCCCGGGACGCGGCCGAACGTCTGGTCGCGGACATGCTGGGCCCATACCATGACCGGATTCTCGATCCCGTATATGCCTTGGGCGCAAGCAAGCTGTTGCTACAAAAGCAGGTGCCGCCCGCATTGCCGACGCCGCTGGCGAATGCCTGCCGGTCGATCGCCCATCAGATTCTCGATCTGCTTCAGATTCCAATCGATGCCACTCAGGAAGTCGTCGACCAGCACTCGCCGACTCAGATGAGTATGGCCGCGCCTACCTAGGTAGCGCCCCAACGCTTGCCGCGGTTATCCGACGCGGTGACAATTGCAGCGATATGAGCACTCGATCATGGGGCATTCGACAGCGGGCAATCTTTCTGGCGTTGGCGCCAACGGCTGCCATTGCAATTGCTCTGACCGCCTATTTCCTGATTGTCCGGTATGCCGACGTTGAGGAAGCTCTGCAGAATCGCGGACAGGCGCTGGTGCGACAACTGGCTCCGGCTTCCGAGTACGGAGCATTTGCCGGAAACCGGGCGGACCTTTCGCGGCTCGCGCAGGCGGCAGCACGGGAACCTGACGTAGTTTCGGTCGCCATCTACGGCACGGCCGGACAATTGCTGGCAAGCGCAGCCGGAACCGCGTCCCCATCGCCGGACAGCCATCCAGCCTCTGATCGCAATGGGGCCGTGGAGGTATTTCAGGCCACCATCAATCAGCCTGTATTGCCGTTCGATGATCCATTCCAGACAGCGGAGTCTTCTTCGGCGCGGCAGGATCGGCCGCTAGGCAAAGTCGTGCTCGAGCTTTCGCGAGCCGATTTGAGGTCGCGCAAACGCGAAATTCTCGGAGTGACCCTGCTGGTAACGATTCTGGTT
Organism: Rhodocyclaceae bacterium; assembly: GCA_050287865.1. Taxonomy (GTDB): domain Bacteria; phylum Pseudomonadota; class Gammaproteobacteria; order Burkholderiales; family Rhodocyclaceae; genus Fen-999. The sequence continues at coordinate 2,905 of JBNKCS010000083.1, forward strand.
CTCTCTGGCGGCCTGTTGTTGGCTCTCCGATTGAGCAAGGACATCATCGAGCCCGTACTGGCACTGGAGAATGCCGTTGCCAGGATCCGCACCGGATCACTGGACGTTCGCATTCCTCCGCACCAATCGGGAACACTGGTGTCTCTGGAAGCAGGCTTCAACGAAATGGCAACCGCGCTCGAAGCAAGCCACCGCCGTTCAGCCAACGCGCTGGCGGACAGCGAGGCGGAACTGGCACGGCAACTGGAAATTGCCAAGGCCAAGAAGGAGGAAGCCGAGCGTGCCAGCGAAGCCAAGTCGCGCTTCCTCGCTGCCGCCAGTCACGACTTGCGACAGCCGTTGCACGCCCTGACCCTGTTTGCCACCGAACTGGCATCGGGTATGACCAAAACGCACAACCTGCAGCTTGCGTCCCAAATCGTCACCGCAGCCGGCTCGATGGGCGAACTGCTTAGTGCACTCCTCGATGTCTCACGACTTGATATCGCCGCGGTACAGCCGAATCGCCAAGCGGTCGCCCTTGAACCACTGCTGGAAGTCATCACCGACAGTCACCATCAGACCGCCAAGGCGAAGGGATTGAGTCTTCGCCATCGGCCGACCGCGCTCTGGGTGGATACCGATCCGCAGTTGCTGCGGCGAATGATCGGCAACCTCGTCTCGAACGCGGTCCGCTATTCCGATCACGGCGGCGTCCTGGTCGGTGCGCGCAAGCGAGGAGATCGAGTCCGAATAGAGGTCTGGGACACCGGGGTCGGCATCGACGAAACGCATCTGCCTTACCTGTTCCACGAGTTCTACCAAGTTGCCAACCCCGAACGCGACTCAACGAAGGGCCTAGGCCTGGGCCTGTCCATCGTCGCGCGGCTGGCCGGAATCCTGGATCATCCGATCGAGGTCAGATCGCGCCCCGGTCGCGGCTCGGTCTTTGCGGTCAGCATTCCCGCCGCAACGCCAGTCCTGCCGTCACTGACGGAACCACCTGCTGGCTTTCCGTTCCGGGCCAACATCCTCGTCCGTTTGGAAGATACGAGCCGCTGCGGAGACGTTTGCGCCCTGCTCGACGCATGGGGCTATGAGCGGCATTGCGCCTGTTCGGATGAGGAACTTCCGGAGCTGCTAAGCGACGGACCTGCTGCAATTATTTGCGACGCTGCAACGCTAAGCGCGGTCGCCAAACACCTGCCCGACAGAGCGGATTCCCCGCTGGTAATCACGCTCGGCGAAAACAAATCGGCTACCGACGTTACCGTCGATGCCGCACTGTCCCTGCCCTTGCGGCCGGCTCGCTTGCGGGCGCTACTCCACCATCTGCTGGTCGAAAACAGCGCAGAGAAGCCGGTGACGGAATCCGACGCTATACCTTGACCCGGTTCTTGCTCGCCGCGAGCAACGCTTGAGAGCGGTTGGTCACGTTCATGGCCTTGAAGATGGCCGAAACATGGATTTTCACCGTGCCCTCTGTAACCTCCAGCAACTGGGCAATCTGGCGGTTCGTCTTGCCCTGGACCAGCAACTCGAGCACTCGAACTTGCGCGGGCGTCAGACCAAACCGCTCCGCGACGTCGCGGCCGCGACCGGAACCGCGCGCCGCCGGATCACGCAGGCGCGGCGGCAGCCAGACCTCGCCGGCCAGCACGTCTCGCAAAGCCTGGATCATCGTCGCCGTCGAACTGGCTTTCGGAATAAAGCCCGCGGCACCGTGCCGCATCGCGCGCGCGACCGTATCCGGATCGTCCAGTGCCGACAGCACCGCAACCGGCATCGCCGGAAAACGCTTGCGCAACACGCCCAGCAGGGCCATGCCGCTGGTTCCGGGCAGCATCAGGTCGAGCAATATGAGGTCCACGTCCTCGTTGTTGGCCAGCACATCGAGTCCGGCTTCGGCATCGGCGGCGCCCAGGGTGACAACTTCATCATCCAGGCTTTTCAATGCCTGCAACAGGCCTTCTCTGACCAACGCATGATCCTCGATCACCAAGAGCTTCAGCATCTTCCGTCCCTTTCAAAGTCCGGATATGACAATCGGTAGTCTAACGCGAATCGTCATTCGTCGGCACTGTTGCCGATTTGCGGATATCCAAGCGGATGCAATAATAGTCGCATCGCCCCTTCCGAGATATACGCCATGACCGATACTGCAAATGACCAGAACCCGATGGAGTTCTTCAAGGCGCTGTGGGGCAACATGGGCATCCCGCTGCCCGGCATGGTGACGCCCACGGTCGATACCGACGAACTGGGGCGGCGCATCACCGACCTCAAGGCAGTCGAGGGCTGGCTGAAGAGCAATCTCTCGATGCTGCAAATGACCATTCAGGGCCTGGAGATGCAGCGGGCCACGCTAATGGCCTTCCAGGCGATGGGGCAGCGAACCGAATCCAGCGAAGCCGAGACAACGCCCAATGCGTTCTGGCCCTGGAACTTCATGCCGCCAGCCGCACCCGAAGACGAAGCCGCCACCGAACCCGCCGCCGAAGCCGCGCCGGCGAAACCGTCAGCGCCCAAACGCAAGCCAAAACGGTAGAGTCACCATCGCCAGCAGCGTGCCGACCGAAATCAGCCAGGCCACGCTGCGGCCGTCGCCACCCATGCGCTGGGCGAGGATGTAGGCCGAACTCGCGGTCGGCAGGGCGGCGAACGCCAACGCTACCCCATAGTAAAGTCCGGTCAGCCCCATCAGTCGCGACAACCCGAGCGCGACGGCCGGCAACGCCAGCAGCTTGACGCCCAGAAACCAGGCACCGGCCCCGTAGCCGCCGCCGGGCCGGCCATTGATGCGTAGCGCCGCGCCCACCGCCAGCAGGCCAAGTGCGATCGCGGCCTCGGCCAGCCGGCCGAGGAACTGCCCGGCCGGCGCCGGCAGCGCCACGCCGGACAGATTCCACAACAGGCCCGCCAGCGTCGCCAGCACCAGTGGATTCTTCGCCAGTTCGCGCCAGATGCTGACTCCACCGTGTCGCGCCAGCATGCCGACCGCCGCGATGTTGGCGGGAGGCACCATCGCGCCGGTCAGCAGACCCATCGCCGCGATGCCCTCGGTACCGTAAAGTTTCGCTGCCACCGCCAGGCCGATGTAGGTATTGAAACGGAAGGCGCACTGGAACTGCGAGGCGAAGGACACCGGCGGAATACTAAACAGCCACCGCGCCGCGCCGCCCAGCGCCATGCCGCTCATCATTGTCAGCAAACCGACCAGCAGCAGGGGTGCTGCCGTCGCAAAGGCAAGATTGGCGCGCGCGATCGAGTTGAACAGCAGCGCCGGAAAGAGCACGAAGTAGACCAGCTTTTCCAGCCCGATCCAGAAATGGTCGCCCAGGTGCAGCCAGCGGCGCAGGCCGAGGCCAAGCAGGATCAGCAGGAAATCGGGCAGCAGCGCCAGCGTGGTTTGCATGCGCGACTTATATCACGCACACCACAGGTGGCGTATCGCCACGGCTGACTTTTTCCGGCTACTCGTACTTGCGCTCGTCGGCGATGACCTTGCCGTCGTTGGGCAGGCTGCCCCGCGCGGTGAAAGCAACCTCGCCACGCAGCTTGGTGACGTCGCGAATGCTGTCGGCGATCGCTGCCTTGAGGCCATCCGACGCTGCCGCTTCACAATGCAGGGTCATCAGGTCGTTACCCTCGGCATTGGTAACGACCAGCCGGGCGCGCGCGATTTCGGGATGGCGCTTGACGACGGTGTCGACCTGCTCTGGATGGACGAACATGCCCTTGACCTTGGTGGTCTGGTCGGCGCGGCCCATCCAGCCCTTGATGCGCACGTTGGTGCGCCCGCAAGGAGACTGGCCGGTCAGGATGGCCGACAGGTCGCCGGTGCCGAAACGGATTAGCGGATAGTCTGGATTGAAACTGGTGATCACTACTTCGCCGACTTCGCCCTCGGCGAGCGGTTCGCCTGTACCCGGCCGGACGATCTCGAGGATCAATTCCTCTTCGACGACCAGACCTTCGCGCGCCTCGGTTTCGTAGGCGATCATGCCGAGGTCGGCGCTGGCGTAGGACTGGTAGGCGGCTATGCCGCGCTCGGCGCAGGCTTGCTTCTGCGCCGGGAAGAAGGCCTCGCCCGACACCACCGCTTTCTTCAGACTGGAGACGTCGGCTTTCAGCTCGTCGGCCTTGTCGAGGATGATCTTGAGGAAACTCGGCGTGCCGACGTAGCCCGCGGGCCTGAGG
>JBNKCS010000084.1:0-7020 GCA_050287865.1 Rhodocyclaceae bacterium
TACCGCATGCCGATGCCCTACGACAAGGAAACGATCATGGAGGCGCACAAGGAAGTGGTGCGCACCAACAAGCTCGAGTCCTGCTACGTCCGTCCGATCGCCTTCTTCGGCTCGGAAAAGATGGGCGTTTCGCCCAAGGGCGCCAAGACCCACGTCGCCATCGCCGCCTGGCCATGGGGCGCGTATCTCGGCGAAGACGGCATGGAGAAGGGCATCCGCGTCAAGACCTCCAGCTACGCCCGCCACCACGTGAATGTCTCGATGTGCCGCGCCAAGTATTCGGGCACCTATGCCAACTCCATCCTCGCCAACATGGAAGCGACCGAGCATGGCTACGACGAGGCCTTGCTGCTCGACGTCGACGGCTTCGTCGCCGAAGGTTCGGGCGAGAACCTGTTCGTCATCAAGGATGGCCAGATCTACGAACCCGAGATCGCCTCGGCGCTGGTCGGCATCACCCGCGCCACGGTGCACACGCTGGCGAAGGAGCTCGGCTACAGCGTGATCTCCAAGCGTCTGACGCGCGACGACCTCTACATCGCCGACGAGGCCTTCTTCACCGGCACCGCCGCCGAGGTCACGCCAATCCGCGAGCTCGACAATCGTCAGATCGGCGAAGGCCACCGCGGTCCGATCACCACGAAAATCCAGAGCCTGTACTTCGACGTGGTCAATGGCAAGGTGCCCGCCCACGCCGACTGGCTCGCCAAAGTCTGAGGAAAAGCCAATGGCCGAAATCAACGAAACCGTCCGCGAGGTCGCCGTCACCGCGCACGACCTGCCGCTCGCCTGCCCGCGCCCCGGCGCGCCGCTGTGGGCGCGGCATCCGCGCGTCTTCCTCGACGTATTGAAGAACGGCGAGGCCGCCTGCCCCTACTGTGGCACCCGGTACACCTTCACGGGCCCGGCTCCGAAGGGCCACCACTAATCGCCCAAGGGTCACCACTAAACGTGCCGCGTCGCATCCTGATCGTCGCGCCATCCTGGATCGGCGACACGATCATGATGCAGCCGCTGCTGATGCGGCTGAAGCGCGACCCAGACGTCGAAATCCACGTCCTCGCCCCGGCCTGGAGCGCGCCGCTGCTGGCACGCATGCCCGAGGTCGCCGCGACCATCGAGAACCCCTTCGCCCACGGCCAGTTCGACTGGGCCGGGCGCAAGGCACTCGGCCGGCGTCTCGCCACGGCTGACTTTTCCGCCGCCTACGTCCTGCCGAATTCCTGGAAGTCGGCGCTCGTTCCCTTCTTCGCGAAAATCCCGAAACGCACCGGCTACACCGGCGAAGCGCGTTACATCCTGCTCAACGACCGCCACACGCTCGACGAGGCGGCGATGCCGCGCCTGGTCGACCGCTACGCCGCGCTGGCCGGTCCCCTGGACGGTCCGGCACCGAATCCGCGTCTCGTCTCGACGCCCGAGCAACAGTGTGCTGCGCGCGCCGCGCTCGGCCTTCAGTTCGATGTCGCGCCGGTCATCTTCTGCCCCGGCGCCGAATACGGCCCGGCCAAACGCTGGCCGGCGGCGCATTTCGCGGCGCTGGCGCAAAAAGTCAGGCTTGGCGACACGCCAATATGGTCCATCGGCTCCGCCAAGGACGCCGAGGTCGGCGCCGAGATCGAGCGGCTATCCGATGGCGCGGCGAAAAATCTCTGCGGCCGCACCAACCTCGAACAGGCCATCGACCTGATCGCCGGCGCCCGCGCCGTGATCAGCAACGATTCCGGCCTGATGCACGTTGCCGCAGCCCTCGACCGGCCGCTGGCCGCCCTTTACGGCTCGTCGAGTCCGGCCTATACGCCGCCGCTGTCGCCACGTGCGAAAATAGTCTCTCTCAACCTCGAGTGCAGTCCGTGCTTCAAGCGGGAATGCCCGCTGGGGCATCTGAACTGCCTCAACCAATTGCAACCGGAGCAGGTTCTCGCGGCACTGGCCCATGACGATGCCTGACAAACCGATATTCCCGACACCGGCGGACGCCGAAGCCGCGTTCTACGACGCCATCGAGCGCGCCGACCTTGAGGCGCTGATGTCCGTCTGGGCGGAGGACGAGGAAATCGCCTGCATCCACCCCGGCGGTCCACGGCTGACGGGCTACGCCGCCATCCGCGACGCCTGGCAGCGTATCCTGGAAGGCGGCCCGCGGCTGAAGATGCGCATCTCCGACAGTACAACGGTGCATACGCCATTTACTGCCATCCACACCGTCATCGAGCACATTTCCGTGAGCGGCGACGAATCGAAGCAGGCGCCCGTGATCGCCACCAACATCTTCGTGCGCGGCGCGCTCGGCTGGCGGCTGGTGCTGCACCACGCCTCGCCCGCGCCGCCGGACAGCGTCAGCGACATACCCAAAGTGCTTCACTAAACCGAAACCTACAAGCCGGAGCCAAGACATGACCACCATCGCCCCAGAGATCTTCAAAGCCTACGACATCCGCGGCATCGTCGACCAGTCGCTCACCACCGACGCCGTGCGCACCATCGGCCAGGCCATCGGCTCGGAGGCCCGCGAGCGCGGTCTGTCGACCATCGCCATCGGCCGCGACGGCCGTCTCTCCGGCCCGGCGCTGGCCGGCGCGCTGGCGGAGGGCATCAACCGGGCCGGCGTCGACGTGGTCGACATCGGGTGCGTACCGACACCCGTCACCTACTTCGCCGCCTTCGAACTCGGCACCGAAAGCTGCGTTTCCGTCACCGGCAGCCACAACCCGCCCGACTACAACGGCCTCAAGATGGTGCTCGGCGGCCAGACCCTGTTCGGCCCGCTGATCCAGGACCTCAAGAAGCGCATCGACGAAGGCCGCCTCGCCACCGGCCACGGCAAGGCGGGCAGCGCCGACATCCGCGAGGCCTATCTCAAGCGCATCGTCAGCGACGTCAAGCTCGCCCGGCCGATGAAGATCGTCGTCGATTGCGGCAACGGCGTCGCCGGCGGCTTCGCGCCGGAACTGTTCCGCCGCATGGGCTGCGAAGTCGTCGAGCTGTTCTGCGAAGTCGACGGCAACTTCCCCAACCACCATCCCGATCCGTCCAAACCCGAGAACCTCAAGGACGTCATCCGCGTGCTGAAGGAAACCGATGCCGAGTTAGGGCTCGCTTTCGACGGCGACGGCGACCGGCTCGGTGTCGTCACCAAGGACGGAGAGATCATCTACCCCGACCGCCAGTTGATGCTGTTCGCCGCCGACGTGCTCTCGCGCCAGCCCGGCGCGCAGATCATCTTCGACGTCAAGTGCTCGCGCTGGGTTGCGGAGTCGGTCCGTTACCAGGGCGGCAAGCCGGTGATGTGGAACACCGGCCACGCCTTCATCAAGGCCAAGCTCAAAGAAACCGGCGCACCGCTGGCAGGCGAGATGAGCGGCCACGTCTTCTTCAAGGAACGCTGGTACGGCTTCGACGACGGCCTCTACGCCGGCGCCCGCCTGCTCGAAATCCTCTCGCGCTGGCGAGATGCCAACTGGCCGCTGAAGAACCTGCCCAACGCCATCTCGACGCCGGAACTCAACATCAGGATGCAGGAAGGCGAGCCGCACGCGCTGATCTCCATACTGCAGCAGGAAGCGAAGTCGGGCACCATCTTCCCGAACGCTCGCGAACTCATCACCATCGACGGCGTGCGCGCCGAGTACGCCGACGGCTTCGGCCTCGCCCGCGCCTCCAACACCACGCCCGTCGTCGTGCTGCGCTTCGAGGCCGACAACCAAACGGCGCTGGAACGCATCCAGGCCGAGTTCAAGACCACGCTGGAAACCATCTGGCCCGACCTTGAGGTCACCTACACTGGTGGCGGGCACTAGGTGTGCGTACCGCTCCGCGCAGCGGGGACGCAATTGCCGCGAGCGGGATGTGTTACGCCGTCGTAAGGTTCGCGCCATGAACAAAGCGAACGATGCGCTTCAAGACTGACTCTCACTGGATCGAAAATGAGTGACTGTTGCTCCTCATCCGGTAGCGACGACACTCGCCCGAAGAGGCATCGCTGTCCGGCCAACGGGCTCGAATATCCGGAGGTCTCCGCGAGAACTGTCGCCCACCATATCAAGGAAGTCTGGAACTGGCAGCAAACCGCCAGGCACTACTTCTTTTGCGACGATCCTTCGTGCGAGGTTGTCTACTTCGGCGACGACGGTTCGACCGTTATCAAGTCGCAACTGCGGACGCGTCTCGGGGTAAAGGAATCTTCCGACGATGCGCTGCTGTGTCACTGCTTCGGCGTCAGCAGGAAGGATTTTCTGACCAACCCCGCCGTCAGGGACTTCGTCGTCGCCCAGACGAAGGCTGGCTTGTGCTCATGCGACACGAGCAATCCGTCCGGGCGTTGCTGCCTGAACGGCTTTCCCAGGCCAGGCTCTTGAATGACGGCAAAGGGGTTTGGTTACCGTCAAGTGGCGTACCGCCACGGCTGACTTTTAGTCGGAGCTGGCCGCTTCCTCGTCGTCGCCCAGCACGGCTTCGGCCGCCTTGCCGACGCCCTTGCCGACGATCTTCACCGTGCCGATCGCCGCGTCGGCGGCCAGTCCGACCGCTCCCGCCGTAATCGACACCGCCGTATCGGCCACAGCGACGACGGCACAGCCGGACAGGCTCAGCGCCACCAACACGGCGACAACAAACACCGACAGTCTCGGCTGTCTGTCTTTCACAGCCGGCTTTCCCGGTGGCCTTCCTTTGCAGCTTGCCCGGCAGAATGGAAGCGGAAGTTGCTGCCGCCTTCCTGTTTCGCCGCATACATCGCCACATCGGCGTTGTGCAGTAGCTGGTTCGGTTCGCCGCCATGGTCGGGATAGACGGCAACCCCGATGCTGGCCATTCCCTGGAACTCGGTGGAATCGATCGGGATCGGCTCGGCAATGCGTTGCATGAGCTTGGCGACGATGGCGGAGATTTGCTTGTTGTCAAGCAAGTCCTCGATCAACAGGACGAATTCGTCGCCCCCGAAGCGGGCCACCGTGTCCTCCGAGCGCACGCCCTGTCGCAGCCGCTGGGCCACGGTCAACAGCACCTGATCCCCGGCGTGGTGACCGAAGTTGTCGTTGATCTCCTTGAACTTGTCGAGATCGATGAAGATGACCGCCAGCTTGCGGTCATGGCGCCTGGCGTGGGGGACGGCGCGCTGCAGTTGCTGCAGCAGCAAAGCCCGATTGGCCAGTCCGGTGAGCGGGTCGTGCAGCGCATTGAAGCGCATCTGCTCCTCGGCGGCCTTGCGTATTGTGAAGTCGCTGAACACGCCGACATAGTTGGTCAGCCGTCCGGCGTCGTCCTTCACCGCGTCGATGGTCAACCACAGGAAATAGACCTCGCCGTCCTTGCGCCGGTTGCAGATTTCGCCCTGCCAGTGGCCCTCGGTTGCGAGCGCAAGTTTCATGGCGTAGTAGAAGGCGCCGTCGTGAGATCCCGACGACAATATCGACGGCCGCTTGCCGATCACCTCGCCGGCGGAATAGCCGGTGATGGCCGAAAACGCCGGGTTGACCGACTCGATGACATGTTCGGCGTCGGTCACCATGATGCCTTCCAGCGTCGTTTCGAAGGCCTTTGCCGCCGAACGCAGGCGCCGGTTCGACAGCGCCAGGCTGGCTTCGCTCTCTTGCAGCGCTTCGCGCAGATGGCGGATGTACTCGTGCTCGATGTGGGCCAGGATGTCGGAGAAGCTCACCAGGCCGATCAATTCTTCGTCGTCACCCGTGACGCCAAGATGGCGCACCCGGTTTTCCATGAACAGCTTGCGCGCCTGGTAGAGCGTGGCGTTGATCGACAGGGTCAGCAGCGGAAAGCTGGCAACGTCCTGCAACAGCGCAGTGGAACAGTCGACGCCGACCAGCCGGACGACGTCGCGCTCGGTCAGGATTCCATAGTCGCCAGCCGCGCTGTGTACGATGACGGCTTCGGCCTGGCTCTTGCGCATGACCTCGACGGCATCGGGCACCGAAGTTGCCCCATCGACGACGACAGCCTGCTGGTTGAATACCGCGCCGACCTCGCGCATGGAGATGAAATACTCGATGCCCTGATTGAGCACGACATCCGACTGGGAAACGATGCCCTGGGGATTGCCGGCGGCATCGATCGCCAGCAGATGCCGGATATCCATGTCGCGAAAACGCACCGCCGCCTCGTTGGTGGGCGTGTCGACATCGATGGTGACGACCGGCGAGGACATGAAGCCGGCAATCGGCATCTCCGCCAGCATCGGCTCGGCAAAGTCCAGCTTGAGCGCGTCGTACTCGGTCCAGATGCCGACCACCTCTCCGGCTTCGACCACGAGGATGGAGCCGCATCTCGCGGCTGCCATCTGCTGCGCGGCCGCCGCCAACGACGCATCCGGCGAGCAACTGAGGATTTCCTTCTGCAGCAGATCCCTTACCGTCAATCTGGTATGCATTTCCCCCCCCGGCCTTTCCCGGATTCAGTTCAACGCTTTCCCCCGGGCCGCGTTCAGAGTTTCCCCGCGACCCAGGCTTGCACCGAATCCAGGGCCGCCGGCAACGCCGTAGCGTCGGTGCCGCCGGCCTGCGCCATGTCCGGACGACCGCCTCCTTTGCCGCCGACCTGACCGGCAACCATGTTGACCAGTTCGCCAGCCTTGATCTTCGAAGTCAGCCCCGGCGTCACGCCGGCGATCAGGCTCACCTTGCCGTCCGTGACACTGGCCAGCACGATGGCCGCGTTCTGCAGCTTGTCCTTGAGCTTGTCCAGCGTTTCGCGCAACGCGGTGACATCGGCGCCGTCCATGGTCGCGGCCAGCACTTTGATGCCCTTGACGTCGACGGCCTGACCGGCAAGGTCGTCGCCCTGTCCGGAGGCGAGCTTCGCCTTGAGCCGCGCCACTTCCTTTTCCAGCGCGCGCACGTTGTCGAGGACACCGGCAACGCGCTCGGCAAGCTCGTCGGGCTGGGTCTTCAGCAACGCGGAGACGCCCTGCACGCGACGCTCCTGCTCCTGCGCTTGGCGCAGCGCGTTGGCGCCGGTCACGGCTTCGACACGGCGCACGCCTGCGGCGACGCCCGCTTCGGAGAC
>JBNKCS010000085.1:0-6847 GCA_050287865.1 Rhodocyclaceae bacterium
CCCCCCAGCGATGGTGATGCCGATCTCGAGGGCCCGCTGCTCGGCATAGGTCAGCACCCCGGCCGGGATTGGGGCGCGGTCGGCGAGGTTGATCTGTTCGAGGATCTCGGTGGCGCGGCGGTTGGCGTCGGCCGCATTACGCTCAACCCGGCAGCCCAGTTCCCATCCGGCTACGACGGCGGTCGTTTCCAGATCGTCGCCGCTGGCGAGCAGAGCGTGTTCTACGTCTGCGACGGCGCCGGCAACCTGCTGCGACTGGTGCGTCCATTTACTGCCGCTTATCCGGCGGCCTGCCCGGCGGGCGGCGTGGTGCTGGCGAGCAATGTCTCGGCCTGCACCTTCGTCTACAACCCGAATCCGAGCGCCACCCAGGAGGCGGGGTTCATTTCGATGCAGATCCAGCTTACGGCGGGCGGCGAAACGATGTCGCTGAGCTATGGCACCCATGTGAGCAACGTGCCATGAACGCTCGCCGGAAATTCTGCTACGTGAATCCACGCCGCCAGACCGGTCTCGGCGCCATCGCCGCCATCATGGTGCTGGTGATCCTCGGCGCGCTGTCGGCGGCGATCGTTTCCTTTTCCACCGGTCAGCAGATGAGTTCGGCGCAGGACGTGCTCTCCGCGCAGGCCTGGCAGGTCGCTTCGGCCGGCACCGAGGGCGGCCTCTTCCGTGCCTTGCAGAACGCCACCTGCGATACCCAGACTTGGACCAGTACCGATTATCCGCGCTTCAAGGTCACGGTCGTCTGCACATCAAGCGCTGCGACGGGCGACTACAACGACGGCGAAACCACGCCGGGAGTCGCCCGCGTCGTGCGGGTCTTCCAGGTAGTAGCCACCGCCTGCAATGGCACTGCGGCGACCTGCCCGGACGATGCGGCCTCGACGGGTGCCGGTTATATCGAACGCCAGAGAATCGCCGTCGCCTACTGTGAATGGGATGGCGCGGCCTGTGTCGGGCCGTAGTTGGGAACGAGGAACCACGGGATTGACGCGGTATTTGAGCTTTCAGGCAGCCGCTTTTCCTTTATTAATGATGGAATCGACCGCCGTCCTTTCGGCGGCGCACTGACTTGGGACGGGACGACTCCGTATGTGGCCTTTCGGGCTGAACGCAGCGAGCAGGGATGAATGGACTTCGGTGGTCTTCGCGGGCCGGACGGTGCAGGTCGCCGGGATCCGTCGCCGGCCCGACGAACGCCCGGAACTGACCGACTGGGCGATCTATCCGCGCGAAGGTTCCGACCTCGAAGTGATCAAGCGCTTGCGCGCCGGCAAGCGCCTCGGTTCCGGCCGTTGCACGCTGTTGCTGCCGCAGGGCCAGTATCAGTTGTTGCAGGTCGAGGCGCCGGTGGTTGCCGCCGAGGAACTGCAGAACGCGGTGCGCTGGAAGATCAAGGACATGGTCGACTTCCCGGTCGAGGATGCGGGCATCGCCTGCCTGCCGCCGGTGCCGGGCGGTCGCGCCGGACATATCTACGCCGTGGTGGCCAGCCGCGGCGTGTTGCAATCCTGGACGCGCGTGTTCCAGGACGCCAATGCGCCGTTGCACGCCATCGATGTGCCGGAGCTTGCGCAGCGCAATGTCGCCGCGCTGTTCGAGGACAAGAACCGTGGTCTGGCGCTGCTGTCTTTCGACGATAGCGGCGGCCGGCTCACCTTCACCTTCCAGGGCGAACTGTATTTTTCGCGCAATATCGACATCGCGCCCGGCGAGATGGCGAACCTCGGCGACGAGGCAGGTCCGCTTGCCGAACGCATCCTGGTCGACGTGCAGCGGACGCTGGATAACGTGGACCGCAGTTACAGCGCGATTCCCATCTCGCGAGTGCTGGTGCTGCCGCCACCCGGCGCGGCGCGGTTTGTCGAGTATCTGCGGGAGAATCTCTATCAGCCGGTCGAGGCGCTCGATTTCTCGCGGCACATCGATCTGGCCGGGGTTCGCGCGCTGGCCAATCCGTCGACGCAGAGCCAGGCGCTGTCGGCGATCGGCGCTGCGCTGCGCGAAGAAGGGGCGGTGCAGGCATGACGCACCACATCAACCTCTACGATCCGGCCCTGCGTCGCCAGCGCCAATGGTTGACCGCCACCAACCTGCTGTTCGCGCTGGCGCTGGTGTTCGTCGTCCTGTTCGGCTGGGGCGCCTGGGCGCGCATCCACGCGGGTTGGCTGAGCGCGGACGCGGCCGATCTCGACGCCCGTACCAAGGCGGCGCGCGAGGAGTCCGTCGCGCTTGCCGGCCAGCTGGCCAGCCGCAAGCCCGACCCGAAGCTGGAACTGGACATCGCGTCCGCCCGCGAACTGCTCGGCGTGCGCCGGAACATTCTCGATGTGCTGGGCAAGGACGGGAAGCCGCAGGCGGCGGGCTACGCGGAATATCTGCGCGGCCTGGCGCGGCAGACGATCGGCGGACTGTGGCTCACCGGCTTCGCGGTCAGCGCCGACGGCGGTCGCATGGAAATACGCGGCCGCATGCTCGATGCGGCGCGCCTGCCGGTGTATATCCGCGGTTTGAGCAGGGAGCCGGCATTCCTCGGCCACAGCTTCGCGGCCTTGAACGTCGCGGTTGCCGAACCGGCGGCCGGAACGACGGAGCGGCCGCCCTGGCTCGAATTTGCGCTGATTCCGGAACTTGAAACCGGCGGTACCGGAGGTGCCCGATGAACGACCTTTGGCAAAAGTGGGCTGGTCGTTACGCTGCCTTGAGCGCGCGCGAGCAGATGCTGATCGCGGCAGCGGCTCTTGCCGTCGTTTTCTTCCTGATGATGGCCGTCTGGGTCGATCCGGCTACCAAGCGCACGGCGGCGATGCGCGCGCAAATGACCACCCAGGAGACGGAACTGGTGGCCCTGGAGGCGCAGATCGCCAACCTCAAGGCGCAACTGCACGATCCGGACGAGGCCAACCGCAAGCTGCTGGCCGAGTTGCAGGCGCAGCTGATCGGCGTCGACGGGGAGATCGGCAATCTGGACGACAAGCTGGTGCCGCCGCAGAAGATGGGCAAGGTGTTGCAGACTGTGCTGTCGCGGCATAGTCAACTGGCGCTGGTCAGCCTGCGCTCGCTGGCGCCGGAACCGCTGCTGGTGCGGCCGGAGGAAAAGAAGTTTGAAAAGTCAGCTGTGGCGACACGCCGCGAGAACATCTACCGACATGGCATCGAGGTTCGCGTCCTCGGCACCTACGCCGATCTGCTCTCCTACGTCGCCGAACTCGAGCGTTCGCCGCAACGCCTGCTGTGGGGCGGCATGTCGTTGAAGGTGACGGAATATCCGCACAGCGAACTGACCCTGACTGTCTACACGCTCAGCCGCGAGCTGGACTGGTTGGCCGTATGAACGTGACTACGAATTCCCTGTTGTTCGTGACGGCGCTGCTGTGTGCGCCCGCAAACGCCTGGAGCCTGCCCGACCCGACGCGGCCGCCGGACTTCGTCGGCGCGGAATCCGCGGCCGTAGCCCCGGTTTCGAGCGGCCTGCAATCGATCATCCGCCGCCCGAACGGCAAGTCGGCGGCGGTGATCAACGGCGTGTACGTCGAACTGGGCGGCCGCATCGGCGATGCGACGCTCGATCGGATCGGCGAGGACTCGGTGCAACTTCGCTCGGCGAGCGGCCGGGAAACAATGTATCTCACCCCTGGTGTCGGCAAGAAGATCGTGCCGACCGCGTCCGGCGCGGCAAAACGGCCGCCCGGCAAGTTGGAGAAGGCAAGACCATGATGACCAGAACCCTGACGATGACCTGGACGGTTGCTGTCCTCCTGCTGGGCGGCTGCACGTCGCAGCAATTTCGTGCCGGTGCGGTGCACGACAGCATCGGCTCCGAATTGAAGCAGGCAACCGCCGAGCGCCCCGCTGCCGCGACGACGGACAAGGCGCTGATGCCGCCCCTGGCAGTCGAGATGCCGAAGTCGCCCGATGGCCCGGTAGCCGAACCGCGCTTCGATCTGTCGGTGGTCAATGCGCCGGCCCAGCAGGTGTTCATGGCACTTGTCACCGGCACGCGCTACAACATGCTGGTACCACAGGAAGTCAGCGGAACCATCACCCTCAATCTCAAGGATGTCACCGTGCGCGAGGCGCTCGACGCCATCCGCGAACTCTATGGCTACGAGTATGCGGTGAAGGGCAACCGCATCACCGTGCAGTCGAATGCCCTGCAAACCCGTATTTTCCAGATCAATTACCTTGCTTCGCGCCGCCAGGGAACGAGCGAACTGCGTGTCACCTCAAGTTCTATCGGCAACGGCACGCCGGTCAGCGGCCCGACCACGTCCGGCAGCAGCGGTTCGCCACAATCGGGCCAGGGATCGGGTTCGTCGCTGACCAGCCGCGTGCGCACCGAAACCGACGCCGATTTCTGGGGCAGTCTCAGTACCGCGCTTGCTGCGATCGTCGGCAACGCCGACGGGCGCAAGGTGGTGGTCAACTCGCAATCCGGCATCGTCGTCGTCAGCGCGCTGCCGCGCGAGATTCGCCAGGTCGAGAACTACCTGCGCGCGACGCAGGCCGTGGTCGACAGGCAAGTGATGCTGGAGGCGAAGATTCTCGACGTCGCGCTTTCGCAGGACTTCCAGGCCGGCATCAACTGGGCCGCTTTCCGCAGCGGCAACAACAGCCATAGCGCCGTCGGCGTCGTCGCGCCGGGTTCGACGCTGAACGCGGCTTCCGGCGCCGCCGCAACGCTGACCAACGACTCGGTGACGATCACGCCCGGCCGGCTCGGCTCCGTCGTTGCGACCTCGCTGGGCAACGGACTCACCGGTCTTGCCCTGCAGACCTCGAACTTCGCTGCGCTGCTCAACTTCCTGGAAGAACAGGGTACGGTCACCGTGCTGTCGAGTCCGCGCATCGCCACCATCAACAATCAGAAGGCCGTCCTCAAAGTCGGCACCGACGAGTTGTTCGTCACCGGCCTGACGACGACCACGACGACCGCCGGCACCAGCACCGTCACCACGCCGACGCTGACGCTGCAAGCCTATTTTTCGGGCATTTCGCTTGATGTGACGCCGCAGATCGATGAGGACAACCACATCGTTTTGCACATCCATCCGGCCGTCAGCGACGTGACGGAGAAGCAAAAGGTAGTCGATCTCGGCTCGCAGCTTGGCATCTTCACCCTGCCGCTGGCTTCGAGCAGCGTGAACGAGTCCGACAGCATCGTGCGCGTGAAGGACGGCAGCATCGTCGCCATCGGTGGCTTGATGGCGCAAAGCCAGACGCAGGATCGCGCCCAGGTGCCGGGTCTGGGCAGCGTCCCCGGTCTCGGCTACGCGTTCGGCCAGCGTTCCAACAGCACCAGCAAGCGCGAACTGGTGATCCTGCTCAAGCCGACAGTGATTGCCTCTGACAGCGCCTGGATCAAGGATCTCGACGGCACCAGCGAGCGGATGCAGAGACTCGACCCGCGCGGGTTCATGAGCGGGGACCGCTGAGCGGTCGCCCAGGCATGTATCTCGGCCACTTCGGGCTGACCGAACTGCCCTTCAGCATCACGCCGGACACCCAGTTCGTCTACTCCGCCGCCTCGCATCAGGAGGCGCTCAATACGCTGCTGCTGGCGGTGCGCGGCGGCGAAGGCTTCGTCAAGATCACCGGCGAGGTGGGCACCGGCAAGACGCTGCTCTGTCGCCGCTTTCTGGCGACGCTGGGCGAAGAATGCGTGGCCGCCTACATTCCGAATCCGCAGCAGGATGCGCGCTCCCTGCTGCTCGATGTGGCCGAGGAACTTGGTGTGCCCGATGGCGACGACCGCAACAACGTGCATATCGCCAAGCGCATCAACCGCTGCCTGCTGGAGCTTGCCGAGCAGGGGAAGATCGCCGTGCTGTGCATCGACGAGGCGCAGACCATGCCGGTCGAAACACTGGAAGCGCTGCGCCTGATTTCAAATCTGGAAACCGAGAAGCGCAAGCTGATCCAGATCGTGCTGTTCGGCCAGCCGGAACTCGATGAGCGGTTGGCCTTGCCTTCGGTGCGACAACTGCGCCAGCGCATTGTCTTTCACTACCGGATGCCGGGCTTGAAGCGCAGCGAAGTGGGCTCCTACGTCGATCATCGCCTGCGCGTTGCCGGCTATCACGGTGGCCACCTGTTCTCCGCGCTTGCGCGGCGAGCCCTGTATCGCCACTCGGAAGGCATGCCACGCCTGGTCAACATCCTTGCCCACAAGGCCATGCTGGCCGCCTACGGGGAGGGTAGCGAGGAAGTCCGTCGGCGCCACGTGCGGGCGGCGGCGCGCGATACCGAGGGTGCGCGCAAAGTCGGCTGGTCGCCGCTGGGAGGTTTCGCGTGAGCGCCCCGCAGGGCCGTCCCAAGGGGCGCCAGCCGCAACATGGAGTCCGCGTCAGCGGACGAACACCCGTCACCCCCTCCGGGGAGGGGGTTGGGGGGAGGGGAGCCCGGTGAGCCTGATCAACCAGATGCTGCGCGATCTCGACGAGCGCCAGGCATCCGCGCTCGAACGCGGCGGCATCGCCGCGCAAGTACGCGCCTTGCCGCGCGAGAAGCGCTTCCCCTGGGCGAGCGTACTGCCTGTGGCAGTCGGCGGAGTCGTCGGCGTGGTCGGCATCTGGCTGGCGGTCAATGCCTCGTCCTCGCCGGCTTCCCGCGAGGCCGCGCCTTCGCCGATCACGGCGGCGATGGCGATGCCGACGCTGACAGTGCCCATGCCGGTCGAGCCTGCCGCGGAGCCGGCTGTTGCCGGCCCGGCAGGCGGTTCGACCGCCGATTCGTTGCAGATGGACTTCGATTTGAGTCGGGTGCCGTCGCGCCCCCAACCCGCCGCGCCGGTTGCCGTGGTGGCGACGACTGCGCAGGCACCTGCGGCGGCCATAACGCCTAC
>JBNKCS010000086.1:0-6832 GCA_050287865.1 Rhodocyclaceae bacterium
GCTGCTCACGAAGATCGGTCTGGGATTGCTGGCGATCGCCACCAACGTCTATTGCGTATGGCTGGTCTTCCACCGTGCCGATGCGGCCCACGCGGACCAGTGGGAAGAATTCGCGCGCCTCGACCACTTGCAGCACAAGTTCGGCGCACTGGTCCTGCTGGCCATCGTTGCGGCACTCGCCATCGGAGTCTCGCTGTTCCCCGCTTGAAGCAACCCCGATGCTATTGGCGTCCCGCCACGGCTGACTTTTCCTGATCACCCTTCACCACTGCAAAGCGCCGCACCAACCCTATTTGGCCACTCAATAAAAGTGGTCTTAAAATCGGCGGTTCAGCATGCCACTGCCATCTCGATTCAGTTGTCGCAGTCTCTGGATTGGATCGTGCAGCGATTCGATTTCCATTTCGATTTCTGGAGCGGACGATGAAAAGAGCATTAGCTTCCCTGCTTGTGACCGGCGCTATCGCGTCTCTTCTTCTCGCTGGTTGTGCGTCCGTCGAAGACAAGTGGCGGGAGGCTGAACAGAAGAACTCGCCCTATTCCTATTCCGCATTTGCCCGGAAGTATCCTGACAGCAAATACGCGCAGACAGCGAACGAGCGTAGCGATGCCTTGTTCTGGGAACGGGCGAAACGAGGCCCGGACAAATATATCCGCTTGTACATCAGGAGTTATCCAAACGGCAAGTTCATCAAGGAAGCCAAGACGGAGCTGGCCTGGTTGGAGGCCAAGCAGGCCGACTCGCTCGTCCAATACGAGAAGTTCTTGGCGGACTACCCGGAAAGCCCTCACGCCAGCGAAGCGAAGGGAAAGATTCCCGCTCTGGAAGCTCAAGCCCGCAAAGAGGCCGAGGAATCGGCGTTCGTCCGCCTCGATGACTCGACTACCTATTGCCCGCTGGTAGCGTTCTTGGCAAGTTACCCGGACAGCAGTCGCGGCAACGCGGTACGTGCGCGCCAGAAAGATTTCATCAAGGAAACGTTCGCTCGTGACACGCTCATCCGCTGGGATGATCCGCGAAGGCATGTTTCCGAGAAGTTGTACAACTGGGAAATTCCGTCTGCGAGTCAAAGCCAGAGGGGAATCAGCCGGGAAATGGCAGACGAACTTGGCCGAATGCGCGAACTCCAGAAGCAGGAAGCGAACCACGAGAGCTTCTTGACTCGACCCTTGACTGGACAGCAGATCACACACCGAACATTCCTAAGGTTCATCGTGAGTTGGGGCAATGGTGTCAGAAACATGAACATATCCGGTCTCTTTACCACTAGCGGCCCGATAATGGCCACCGCCAACGATCTGTTGCTAGTCGAAGCGGGGGCGTATCTTCCCTTACAACAGAAGGTGGTCGATCCCGATGCGCGCACAACCATAGCGACCAACGCGAACGGTCGTCAGGTCTGGGTCGAGGCGCATCAACCTCTGGTCAGGGGGACCGTTACACAACCGAAGGTGATCAATCTCGACGGGCGCGGATGCGAAGCCATGGAACTCACGACACCCGGATCGGAAGTGTCCTTTGCCATGCCTTATACGCTCATTCCCGTCGGCAGCACGCTCAAGCTTTCGGGCAATTTGCCAATTCACCTTTTTGGAATCGAAGTCCTTGGCGGACCAATTACCGTCAAGCCCGAAGGCCTCCTCCTGTCGAAGGGAACAACGCTCTACTACAAGTCTTCGAAAACCAAGGCAAACTAAACCGTCTTCCTTCACGGCCGGCGACCGACAAGCATTCTGGACAATCGAATCGCGAATCGGTTGCGCTCTGCCGGAGCGGAGTCATTTGCTTTCCTGATTGGCAAACGCCTTCGACTTCGGCCCGCGCCGGACGGCTCTTTTATCGGATCGGCCAGTCGTGCTAGCCTGCCCGCTGGCGAAGTCGAGACGGGATTCCTTCAATGGCTCATTTCATCGCAGTGTTCATGGCCTTCTTCGCGGTCATGAATCCGATCGCCAACTCTTCGTTGTTCGTCGCCCTGACCGACGGACTGGATCAGCGCCAGTTGCGGCTGGTCGCGTTGCGGTCCGTTGTCGTGGCCTTCGTCATCGTGGCCTTGTTCTCGATTGGCGGACGCGTACTGTTTTCCGTCTTCGGCATCACCCTGCCGGCGTTCCGCATCGCCGGCGGCATCATGATCGGCATCATCGGCTACCACCTGCTCCAGGGCGAGCATTCGAGCTTTCACAAGCCCGGCGAAATCGGCTCGAAGGAAAGCGACGACGCGGTGGTCGACATTGCGATTACGCCGCTGGGCATTCCGATACTTGCCGGGCCGGGCACCATCGCGACCGCGATGAACTTCGCGGCCGAATCCAGTCTGCCGGGAATCGCGCTGGTGCTCGCGGCCTTTGCCGCGATCTGCGCCATCACCTATGCCGCCTTCATCGGCGGCCCCTGGTTCGCCCGCACCCTGGGCGAACAGGTGATCAAGGTCATCACCCGTCTGATGGGGCTGATCCTTTCCGTCGTCGGCGTGCAGATGCTCATCGACGGCTTGCGCGGCGCCGGCTTCGCCTGAGCGACTGCGCGCACCGGAAATCAATCGGGCCAGGCCCGGATTGATTTCTTGCGGTCGGCGTACCGCCACGGCTGACTTTCCGGAAAGACCCGGCGCACGTTGCGCGTATCGCGCACCCACCAAGCAGGCTATGCTTCGAGCATTGCCGCTTCTTCCTGGCGGCGATGGTTCGCGGTGCCGGTGTGCCGCGGGCGAAATCTGTCGTGGCGCGATGCTGAATGCGCCCCCTTCAATCCTGCGGCGACAACAACGAAGCGGAAAGGAACCCCACCATGAGCGCAGGCTGGATAGACAACATCTACAACAACACCACGACCACCTGGCAACTGAAGTCGGTGGATGACCGCCACAATGGCGCACTGGCGGCGGGCGGCACGCGCTTCGAGCTGGACGACGGAGCGTTCCATGCGCTCAAGGGCGAGACGCATTTTCAAGCCGAGTGGTGCGGCATCCCGTGGTACTACCAGGGCAAGCACTTCAAGGTGATCTCCACCGACGGCAAGCGCGGCGTGCTCTTCTACACCTCGGAACTGGAGGGGCGCAACTGGGTGGTGTACGAGGAGTTGAACACGGGCCGCCAACTGGCGCGCCAGGCGGTGCCGACCGGTTCCGACTTCCACTGCAACCTGCGCTTCGAAGCGGACGGCGTGTTCCTCGACGTGGTCAACAACAACGCCTTCTCGGGCGAGAACGCGCTCTACCAGATCCTGTCCGAGACCAAGGAGTGGATGAAGGTGCTGGCACCCATCATCAGCGCGGCGATCAAGGGCGCCGCCTGAGCGAGGCACGCCCGCGCCCGCTTTCCCCGGTCGTGGGGCGTGCCACCACGGCTGACTTTCCCCCGCGACTATTTGTCCCGAGGGGTCAGGGTCGTTCTGGCTTCCGGAAACCGCAAATGTCTCTCACCCCGTTGCCCATTCGACCGGGGCCGGCTTCCGTTCCGCTAGCCGAGCAGATTCGCCTCGACCTTGTCCAGCGCCTTGTGCATTTCGGCCACGATCAACCTGTCGGCGGCGCGCTGGTCGATCTCGCTGACGTCCCAATCGAAGATGGCGCGATACTTTTCGACCAGCTTTTTCACGTCGCCCAAAATCTGATGGCGACGCTTGTCCAGTTCCAGTTCTTCGACGCTTGTCATATCTCTCTCCTTGAATCAAACGGGCCTGATTTGATGCAGGCGGCGTACCGCCACGGCTGACTTTTTGCGTAGTGTCCGCCAGTGTCCTGCCTAGCCCTCGATCGCTTCGACGGAAATCTCCGGCGACGATTCGAGTGCCTTCTTGACCGGGCAGGCGGCGGCGTTGCGCAGCAGGCCGGCGATGTGGTCCTTGGGAAAACTGGCCGGCACTCGAACCCGCAGTTTCAGGTTCGTCAGTTGATGCGCGGCATTGAAGACCGGCTCCAGTTCAACACTGATGTCGGTGTGAGGCAATTTCCACTTGCGACAGTAAACCTGTGCGAAATAGGCCGTGCAGGCCGCGACGCCGGTCAGGAAGATGTCGTAAGGCGCCGGCGCGCTGTCTTCGCCGTAGGGCAGCGGCTGGTCGGAGTCGATGATGAACTTGTCGTCGATCCGGGTCTGGATTTTGGCGCCATCGAGTACTTGGGCAACGATCATGACGAACCTCCGCGTGCATTAGACGGCACTAATATACACAATCGACGCGCGACGACGCGGTGAGTGGCCAAGCAGATGGTTTTCCGGACCACGATTTGTCGTGCCCGTCGCGCTACTGGCGTGCCGCCGCGCCTGACTTTCCGTTTTGCACTAATCCACACTGCCAAACCGGTTGACAAATAGCACGTTCGTTCGTATCGTGGCGGCATGAGCAAAGGCGAAGAAACACGCGCGGCGATTCTCGATGCGGCCTTGCTCCAGGCCAGCGCGGCCGGCTTCGAGTCGTTGACGATCGGCTCGCTGGCGGAACGGACAGGGCTGTCGAAGAGCGGCCTGTTTGCGCACTTCGGCTCGCGCGAGGAGTTGCAGGTCGCCGCGGTCGAGGCGGCGGCGGCGCGGTTCACCGAAACGGTATTCCTGCCGGCGTTGAAGGCGAAGCGCGGGCTGCCGCGGATACGCGCGCTGTTCGAGGGCTGGCTGGACTGGACCCGGCGCAACGGCCTGACGGGCTGCCCGATGCAGGCGGCGGCGGTGGAGTTCGACGACCGGCCGGGGCCAGTGCGCGACACCGTACTCGCGCATTACAGACGTCTCGAACAGGAACTGGGCCGCGCGGTCGAACTGGCCATCGAGCAGGGCCATTTGCGCGCCGACCTCGACGTCGAACAGTTCGTGTTCGACATGCTGGGCGTGATATTCGCCTGTTACCACAGCGCCCGCTTGTTCCGGCGCGAAGAAGCCACGACGCGCGCCCGCAAGGCGTTCGAGCGGCTGATTGCAGCGGCTGCGCCCGCTGTCTGACCCCCAGGAGGTTCACCATGAACGCTGCCGTTTCCACGTCCACTAATCGTACGATCGTTCGCTTACCGATACGAGTCGCCATCCGCACTTACTTTGGCGTCGCCTCGCGACTGCTGCCGGGCGTGGCGCGTCGCCAGGCGGAGCACTGGTTCACGAAGCCGCCCCGCTACGCCGGCCGCAGGACACAACCCGCCGTCGCGGCGCGGCGCGAAACCGTCGCGATCGACAACCGGCGCATTGCCGTCTGGCAGGCGGGACCGGCGACCGCGCCGGCGGTGCTGCTCAGCCACGGCTGGGGCGGCAGCGGTGTGCAGATGGGCAGTTTCGTCGCGCCGCTACTGGCGCGCGGCTACCGCGTGGTGTGGTTCGACCAGCCGGGCCACGGCGAAAGCGGGCACGGCTCCGTCGGCCTGCCGGATTTCGCGCGCGCCATCGAAGCGCTTGCCGAAACGCACGGTCCCTTCGAAGCGGCGGTCGGCCATTCGCTCGGCGCTGCGGCCCTGGCACTGGCGCTACGACGCGGACTGGATATGGAGCGGGTGGTGTTCATCGCTTCTCCGGCGTCGCTGAACGAGCACGCCCACAATTTCGCGCGCTGGATCGGCATCACGCCACGCATACGCGAAGCGATGCGTCATCGGGTGGAACAACGGTATGGCGAGCGCTTCGCGGAGATCGACCGCATCGAGGATCTGGCGAAGCTGCGCCTGCCCGCACTGCTCGTACACGACGCCGCCGATGCCGCCGTGCCCTTCGAGCATGCGCGGCGTCTGGCCGAACATCTCCCCGGCGCGCATCTGCTCAGGACCCACGGGCTAGGCCATTTTCGCGTCCTGCGCGATGCGGCCGTGGTCGAATCGATTGTCGACTTTATCGACGACACCGCCGACAAGCTGCCCGCCGAACTGCCCGCCCTGCCCCAACCGGCGCCGATCTACTGATCGGTCGGCGTGCCGCCACGGCTGACTTTTTTTCGGGTGCTTCCTGCTCAGGGTTTGGCCAGGGCGCTGGCCGGGGCGTTGCCTTCCCACTCGCCGGCAATCTCCCATCCGGCTTCGTTGCGAACGAGGAGCAGGGTCTTGGGAGTCGCGGTTTCGCGGTAGCTGCCCGACTCGTAGTCCTGGAGAAAACTCGCTTTCATCCGTCGCGCATCGAGCCGTTCGAGCTTCAGGTCGTTCGTCTTGACGACGATGAAGCGGCGGGTTGCAATGTTCTCACGCCTCGCCGCCACCCAGGCGTCGTGCGTCTGGCCGTTGGCCGGGGCGAAGTCGGGGCTGTAGCACGCCAGATAGGCTTCGACATCGCGGTCGGACCACGCCGAGCGCCAGTCTTCTATGAGTTCGCTGACCCCCTCTTCGTCGCTGGCCAGCGGCGGAGCGACGCTTGCGGGTTCGGCGACCGCCGTAGGCGCAGGTGCTGCAACCGGCGCGGAAGCCGTGGCCTGAACAGGCTCCACCGCAACGGGGGCCGCTCTCGGCGGCGCGCTGGCGACTTCGACTTGAGGCTGGGCAGGCGACGGGTTGGCGCCAACGGCCAGCCACATCGCTCCGGCGCCGAGCGCAGCGAAGAGCAGCGCAGTGATGAGCAGCGAACCGATTCCGAAACCCCGGATTTGGGTAGCCGGCGCAAGTTGCGCCGCTGGCTGCGGTAACGGCCTGGGTGCCGCCGCTGGCCGCGACGTCGGCGGCATGACGGGCTTGTTCGTGCCCAGGGCGCCCCGCAGTTGCTCCAGACGCTTGGCGAGCGCCTGGTCATAATCGCGTCGCCCCAGGTCTTGCCGCTCCTGTTCTTTGCGGTCAGCCGCGGCAACACTGTCCGGCGACCGGCCTTCGAGCCGGCTCATTGCCGATTCGATTAGCGTACTGAATCCTTCCTGTTTGGCCTCGTAGAACAT
>JBNKCS010000087.1:0-6727 GCA_050287865.1 Rhodocyclaceae bacterium
ACGCCCTTGTTGATCGGGTGGTCACGGTTGCCCTCGATATAGGCGACCTTGCCGTTCTTGAGATGGACATTGATGCCGCAGCGGCAGGCGCACATGTAACAAGTGGTCTTCTTGATTTCCTCTACTGCGGGCATGGGCGTTTCTTATGAGGTTGATTAGCGTTTTGCGATATTCTCGCAGGGATCGATCCACATCGACAACCTTAACATTTTGATTCGCCGATAAGTCATGACCTCATCAATTCCCGATTTCACCGACGTCGAGCTGAAGCTCGTCACCCAGACGCTCCTCGAACGCTACGGCCGCATGGTCGTCTTGCAGACCGCCGATGCCGAAGTGCAACTCGATCCGGAAAGCGAACAGCTCACCACCTGCCCGGTCATCTACTGGGAAGAACGCGGCGCGCATTTTGTCGCCTTCAAGCTCGGTCCCTCGCTGTTCAAGGCACAGTTCTTCTACAACGAAGCCACGCAGTTCGGCACCGGCAAGGAGAGCTTCGACAACCTGGGCGATTGCGTCATCACCCTGCTCCAGGTGCAGGCAGACCACGAGCAGCAGATGAAGGGCATCCGCTCCGGCATGACTAGCCTCGACTTCAAGGAAGACAGCGGCGACGGCTACACCGGCCCATTGGTGATCTGATCCGATGAAAGTCTGCATCGTCTCGGACAGCCACGACCGCGGTCCGCTGCTGGCCGCGGCCGTGGAAGCCGCCAAGGCCGAGGGCGCCGAAGCGGTCATCCACTGCGGCGACATCATCGGCGGCAATACGCTCAAGGCCTCGATCAAGCTCGGTCTGCCCATCCACGCCGTGCACGGCAACAACCTCGGCGACCCCGTGGCCATCGCACGCATGGCCTGCCATTCCGACGGCCTGCTCAACTACCATGGCCACGACGCGATGATCACGCTCGGCCATCGCCGCATCTTCGTCACCCACTACCCGCACTATGGCCACGCCATGGCCTGCACCGGCGACTACGACCTCGTCTGCTGCGGCCACAGCCACAAGCCGGAAGTCAGCCAGCACGACAACGTCAAGGGCGGCAAGACCTGGCTAGTCAATCCCGGCACCGTCGCCGGCCTCGGCGCACCCGAAGCGACCTGGATACTCGGCGATTTGTCGGCGCTGACTTTTGAAGTGAAACCGACGCCGCGCTGAAATCCTTTGCGCAAGAGCCGCAGCCAGCAGAAAAGTCAGCCGTGGCGTCCCGCCACGGCTGACTTTTTCAAAGGCGAAATGAATAACGTGGTAGGTCCTTAATTGTCATTCTGGCCTGAGCCGTTCCCGGATTGCTCCTTCGGATCTGTCTTCGCGGCGGGCGATCCCTCGACGCAATTCCCCGACTCGGCCAGCACGTAGCCCGCGTCGCACTCCCTCCGGACGCACGCCTTTCGCGTAGCTGGAAAGCCCGCGGTCCGAACGCAGATGGACCTCGTCTCTGGAAATGCGTAGGTCCCGGTGCACTGCCCCCACTTGTTCCAGTGGACGCATTTGTTGACGTGATAGGTCTCGCTCTTCGTCTCGACGCAGCGCTGCTTGATGTAGCTTTCGTCTTTCCACTCCACGCAATGCGGTCGCACCGCACAGCCTCCGAGCAAGACGAACAAGGCCAGACTGGGGCTTGCACACCTGCGCAGACGGCGCAAGAAATTGAAAGTCGGGGACAGTCCACGCGTTCCGTTGTCGTTCCTCACACCTGTTACCCTCCATTTCCCGTTACCTGGCGTACCGCCAAGGCTGACTTTTCGCGACGCACCGTCGCCCGGTCGCAACCGGGCGGTCGAGGACGCCATTTCTCTCGCGGGAAATCGCTGGCCCGCGTGTTCGCGGGTCTCGGGTGATGGAAAGATTATCGATCGGCAAGCAACTTGCCAATTGAGCAAAAGATATAGGATCACCAAGCGACTGTCGGGCGGAGATAGAACTCCGCCCGAGACCTCGCATCGACCGCAGCACCATCGCCGACCGGCTACCGCAGCGGATGGCCCCAAGCTTTGCTTCGATTCTGTATGTCTATTTGCGGATAGAAAATTTTTCCGGATCGATCCAAATTAGCCGGCCGGCCGGAACTGCTACCACGGTAGAATTGCGGCCGTTCGTCCGAACACTCTTTCCCGGAGGCTAGCTGTGACAGCTTCAATCGCAACCAACCAGACGATTCTGGTCGTGGGCGGCGGCATCAGTGGCATGACCGCTGCGCTCGAAGCCGCCGAATGCGGCAAACAGGTCATTCTGGTCGAAAAAACCCCGACGCTCGGCGGCCGTACCGCCCAGCTTTATCGCTATTTCCCGAAGATGTGCCACCCGACCTGCGGGCTGGAAATCAATCTGCGGCGCCTCAAGGGCAATCCGAACGTGAAGGTGATGACGATGACCGAGGTCACCGCCGTCGCCGGTTCGCGTGGCAACTACAACGTCACCCTGAAGGTGGCGCCGCGCTACGTAAACGAGAACTGCACGGCCTGCGGCGACTGCGGCAAGGCGGTGACGACGGAAGTGGCCGACGCCTTCAACTACGACTTGGGCAAGGTCAAGGCGGCCTATCTGCCGCACGTGATGGCCTACCCGCAGCGCTACGTGATCGACCCGTCCATCGTCGGCACGCCGGAAGGCGAAGCCGCGAAGAGCGCCTGCAAGTACGGCGCCGTCGATCTGGACATGAAGGAAGAGACGATCGAGCTGAACGTCGGCGCCCTCGTCTGGGCCACCGGCTGGCGTCCCTTCGACGCCAACAAGATCCAGCCCTACGGCTACGACCGCTACGCCAACGTGATCACCAGCGTCGAATTCGAGCGTCTGGCCGATCCGCACGGCCCCACCGGCGGCAAGATCCTGCGCCCGTCCGACGGCAAGGAGGCGAAGAACGTCGCCTTCATCCAGTGCGCCGGCTCGCGCGACGAGAACTACCTGCGCCACTGCTCGCGCATCTGCTGCATGGCGACGCTGAAGCAGACCCAATACGTGCGCGAAGCCTTCGGCGACGACGGCAAGTCGACGGTGTACTACATCGACATCCGCGCCATCGACCGCTTCGAGGACTTCTACGCCAAGGTCTGGAACGACTCGACGGTCAGCTTCGTGAAGTCGAAGGTCGCCCGCATCGCCGAAAACTCGGCCAACGGCAATCCGGTCCTGCACGGAGTCGACACCGAGGGTTACCACCGCTACGCCACCGAGCACGATCTGGTCGTGCTGGCCGTCGGCATGGAACCCGAAGTGAAGGGCGTGAAATTGCCCGACGACATCGTGCTCGACTCCTCGAGCTTCATCGAGGGCTCGAAGGATGGCGGCATGTTCGGCGCCGGCGCGGCAGCCAGCCCGCTCGACGTGAACCGCGCGGTGCAAAGCGCCACCGCCGCCTCACTCAAGGCCATTCAAGTGATTCATAAAACAGCTTCGACGGAGGCCGCGTAACCATGGCCGACAACAAATTTGCTGCATACATCTGTACCGGCTGCGGCATCGGCGACGTGCTCGATGTCAAGGGCCTGGAAGGCACCGCCAAGAAGGACGGCAAGATGGCCGAGGTCAAGAGCCATCCCTTCCTGTGCAACGCCGAAGGCGTGCAACTGATCAAGGACGACATCGCCAACAACGGCGTCACCCATGTCTGCATCGCCGCCTGTTCGCGCCGCGCCAAGACCGAGGCCTTCAACTTCCCCGAAGTCGCCCTCTCGCGCGCCAACCTGCGCGAAGGCGTCATCTGGGTCGTCGCCGAAGGCTCCGACCATGACGAGATCCGCCAGGAAATGGCCGAGGACTATGTCCGCATGGGCTGCGCCGAAGTCAAGAAGATGATCGTGCCCGGCGGTAATCTCAAGGAATCGTCCAGCAAGCGCATCCTGGTCGTCGGCGGCGGCATCTCCGGCATGACCGCTGCGCTCGCCGCGGCCGACGCCGGTTACGAAGTCGTGATCGTCGAGAAGACCGGCGAGCTTGGCGGTTTCGCGAAGAACCTCGTCAAGCGCGTGCCCTTCTCCGGCCCCTATGCCGAGCCGCAACCGACCGGCGTGGCGGAAATGGCCGGGAAGATTTCGGCCAACCCGCGTATCCAGGTGCATCTCAATTCGACGGTCGCCGAAACATCGGGCGCGCCGGGCCGTTTCGTCGCCAAGGTTGCCCAGGAATCCGGCGCGGTCACCGAAGAGAAGGTGGGCGCCATCGTCCAAGCAACCGGCTTCACGCCTTACGACGTCAACAAGCTCACCGAGCTCGGCGGCGGCCAGGACAACGTGGTCGACCAGGCCGGTCTCGAAGCCCTGGCGAAGTCGGCCAACGGCGGCGCCATCAAGCGCGCCGACGGCAAGGAAGTGAAAAGCGTCGTCTTCGTGCAGTGTGCCGGCCAGCGTGGCCACGGCGGCAACGGCAACGGCCAGCATCTCGAATACTGCTCCGGCCACTGCTGCGCCACCAGCATCAAGCAGGCGATGTACTTCAAGGACGCCAACCCGGACGTCGATACCGTCGTCATGTACTCGGACCTGCGCGTTCCCGGCATGGGCGAAGACTTCTACCGCAGCGCCCAGCAGAAGGGCGTGATCTTCACCAAGGGCAAGGTCAACAAGGTCGCCGGTGGTGGTAGCTGCAAGGTCGACTTCAAGGATCTGATCCTCGACGAGGACACCTCGATCGATGCCGATCTGGTCGTACTGGCCACTGGCCAGGTGCCGAACGCCGGCGTCAATCTGGACGACTGGACCGCGACAGTAACGCTGGCCGAAGGCGGCGACGACGCGGCCAAGACCCAGGTCATCGAAATGAAGAAGGGCTCGGTGCTGAACCTGGAATACCGCCAGGGTCCGGACATGCCGCAGTTCAAGTACGGCTTCGCCGACTCGCACTTCATCTGCTTCCCGTACGAAACCCGCCGCACCGGCATCTACGCCGCCGGCCCGGTCCGCCGGCCGATGGACATGCTGCAGGCGCAGGAAGACGCCACCGGCGCCGCGCTGAAGGCAATCCAGGCGGTCGAGAACGTCGAGAAAGGCCGTGCCGCCCACCCGCGCGCCGGCGACCTGTCGTTCCCGAAGGCCCGTCTGGAAGGCTGCACGCAGTGCAAGCGCTGCACGGTCGAATGCCCGTTCGGCGCCATCGACGAGGACGAGAAGCGTTTCCCGGTCTTCAACGAAGAGCGCTGCCGCCGCTGCGGCACCTGCATGGGCGCCTGCCCGGTGCGGGTCATTTCCTTCGAGAACTACTCGGTCGACACCGTCGGCAGCCAGGTCAAGGCGGTCAATGTGCCGGACGAGTTCGAGGAGAAGCCGCGCATCCTGCTGCTCGCCTGCGAGAACGACGCCTACCCGGCGCTCGACATGGCCGGCCTGCAGCGCCTGACCTACTCCGCCTACGTCCGCGCCATCCCGGTGCGCTGCCTCGGTTCGGTCAACACCATCTGGATCACCGATGCGCTGAACTCCGGCTACGACGGCGTGATGATGATGGGCTGCAAGCATGGCGACGACTACCAGTGCCACTTCGTCAAGGGCTCCGAACTCGCCGGCTACCGGATGAGCAAGATCGGCGACACCCTGAAGCAGATGGGCCTGGAAGAAGAGCGCGTGGTCACGCATGAAATCGCGATCACCGACCACGAGCGCGTTGCCAAGCTCATCAACGACTACACCGCGCAAATCCAAGAGATCGGCCTGTCGCCGATGAAATTCTGAGGAACGGGACCATGAGCGATCTCAACACTCAAGCCGTGGCGCGCTACAAGAACAACTTCCTCAAGGAAGTCGAAGAGCGCGTCGAGGATGGCCACTGGGTCAAGATGTGCATGCAGTGCGGCGTCTGCGCCGGCTCCTGCCCGCTGGGCCCGGCTTGGCAGCATTCGCCGCAGAAGATATTCATGATGATCCGTGCCGGCAAGCGCGAGGAAGTCCTGGGTTCCGATTCGATGTGGATGTGCACCTCCTGCTACAACTGCATCGTCCGCTGCCCGCGCAAGCTGCCGATCACGCACATCATGCACGGCCTGGCGAACTACGCGCACCGCCTCGACCTGGCGCCCAAGGGTCAGCCGACGCGAGAAATCGCCAAGCTGTTCTGGGACAACCTGGTCAAGACCGGCCGCGTCAACGAACTCAAGTTCTCGCTGGCGATGTACTTCAAGGACGGCATCGGCCAGGGCATCAAGAACTCGATGGCCATGCAAAGCACCGGCCTGGGGCTGATGAAGGCCAAGCGCCTCAACCCGATGGAAATCATCGGCGGCCACAAGTGCAAGGACATCCCCGGCATCCACAAGATGGTCGCCAAGGCGCGCGAAATCGAAGACCGCCGCCGCGGTCTGGCCTGACAGGAGTCTGACGAATGGCTAAGAAGCAATACGCGTTCTACCCCGGCTGCTCTTCCCAGAAGGGCGCTTCGGCGGCGAACTTCCTCACCTCGCTCAACGTGATGACCGAGAAGCTGGACATCCAGCTCAACGAGATTCCCGACTGGAACTGCTGCGGCGCCTCGATCGGCTACGGCGAAGGCGGCGAACTGCCCCGTCTGGTCATCAACGCCCGCAACCTGGCGATCGCCGAAAAGGAACTGCCCGGCCAGGATATGGTTTCCGGCTGCCCGGCCTGCTGGCTGGCGACCCGCGAAACGCACGAGCGCCTTGCCGAGCACAGCAGCCTGCTGGCCGACACCAACGAAGCCCTCAAGGAAGCCGGCCTCAGCCTCAACAACACCGTGCGCGCCCGCCACATGACCGAAGTCCTGATCGAGGACATC
>JBNKCS010000088.1:0-6551 GCA_050287865.1 Rhodocyclaceae bacterium
GATCGTGACGAACAGGTCCTTGCCGGCTTCGGGTGCGAGGCGTTCATCCGGAATCTGATCGATGACCCGTCCGGCCGCATTGGTGACCAGCTTCTTGAAGCCCGGCTTTCCGCGCAGCCATTCCTCGGCGAAGCGCTCCATCAGGATCTGGCGCGCGCCGTCGAGCGCCGCCTTGACGTCGGGCACATACGCTTCGGGCAGCTCGGTGGCCGTATTCACGTACTTCGCCGCTTCTTCCTCCGGCACCAGCGTCGGGTCGTTGAACAGCGCGTCGGCCAGCGGCTCCAGGCCCGCCTCGCGGGCGATCTGCGCCTTGGTGCGGCGCTTCGGCTTGTAGGGCAGGTAGAGGTCTTCGAGAAGCTGCTTGGTCTCGGCATTCTCGATGTCGTGCTTCAGCGTCGGCGTCAGCTTGCCCTGTTCGTCGATGCTGGCGAGGATGGTGGTGCGCCGGTCCTCCAGCTCGCGCAGATAGACGAGCCGTTCGTCGAGCAGACGCAGTTGCGTGTCGTCCAGACCGCCGGTCGCTTCCTTGCGGTAGCGGGAAATGAAGGGCACGGTCGCGCCTTCGTCCAGCAGTTGCACGGCGGCGACGACTTGTTGCGGGCGGGCGCCGAGTTCTGCGGCGATGCGGTGTTCGATGGGTGGCAGCATGGGAAACCGGGTGGAGCTGGAAGGCCGCGCAAAATAGCGCAGCCCTTGCGCTCGTTCAAGTGCTGTTTTTCTTTTCGAGTTTCAGTGAGGCCGAGTTGATGCAGTAGCGTTGCCTCGTCGGTGCCGGGCCATCCGGGAAGACGTGGCCGAGATGCGCGCCGCATTGCGCGCAGGTGACCTCGGTGCGGACCATGCCGTGGCTGCGATCCACGTGCTCGTCGATGCCGTCCTTGTCCATGGGCGCGGTGAAGCTCGGCCAGCCGCAACCGGCGTCGAACTTGGTTTCCGACGCGAACAGCGGCGCGCCGCAGCAGACGCAGCGGAAGGTGCCGTCGTCGCGGCTGGCCCAGTATTCACCCGTGAAGGCGCGTTCGGTGCCTTTCTCGCGAGTGACGTGGTATTGCATGTCGGTGAGTTGCTTGCGCCATTCGGCGTCGGTTTTCTCGATCTTGGGCATGGTGGCGTTAACATTCGCATGAAGACGGAGGAAAAGACAAGAAATGCGCGTATTGGTTCTCGGCGGCGGCTTGGTTGGCGTCGCCTCGGCATGGTACCTGAGCGGGGATGGCCACGAAGTGACCGTGGTCGATCGCCAGCCCGGCGTTGCGCTGGAGACGAGTTTTGCCAATGGCGGCCAGATTTCGACCAGTCATGCCGAGCCGTGGGCGAATCCGGGTGCGCCCTGGCTGGCGCTGCGCTCGCTGGGACACGAGGATTCGCCGTTGCTGTGGCGGCTGCGCGCCGATCCAGCGCAACTGGCCTGGGGATTGCGGTTCCTGCGCGAATGTACGCCCGGCCGCACGCGGGACAACACCGTTGCCATCCTGCGCCTCGCCCTGTACAGCCGGGCGTTGCTGAAGGAACTTCGCGCCTCGCTCGCCCTGGAGTACGACCAGCAGCCGCGCGGCATCCTGCATTTCTACACCGATCCCGCGGAGTTCGAGCGCGCCGTTCCGCAAGCGGAACTGATGCGGCAATATGGCTGCGAGCGGGTGCTGAAGACGGCGGCCGAGTGTCTGACCATCGAACCGGCGCTGGCTCGATCGAGCGTGCCGATCGTCGGCGGCACCTATACGGCGGATGACGAATCGGGCGATGCGCACAAGTTCGCGCGGCGTCTGGCTGAACACGCGGCCGAGCGCGGTGTGGCGTTCCGCTTCGGTGCCGGCATCGCGTCGCTGCCGCAGGAGGGCGATCGCATTGCCGGCGTTCGTCTGGACAATGGCGAGATGCTGACGGCGGACGCCTATGTCGTCGCGCTTGGCAGCTACTCGCCGCTGCTGCTGAAGCCGCTTGGCGTGAGGATTCCCGTCTATCCGGCGAAGGGTTACTCGGCCACCTTTCCGCTGGCGCCCGACAGCGTGGCGCCCTCGGTGAGCCTGACCGACGACGGCCACAAGATCGTCCTGTCGCGGCTTGGCGATCGCCTGCGCGTGGCCGGCACAGCCGAGTTCACCGGCTACGACACGTCGCTGAACGACGTGCGTTGCGATGCGCTGGTGCGCCGGACGCGAGCGATATTTCCGGAATTGAACGGCGGAGAGCCGGAATTCTGGACCGGCCTGCGGCCATCGACGCCGAGCAACGTGCCGCTGATCGGCGGCACCCGGCTGTCGAATCTCTATCTCAACACGGGCCATGGCACGCTGGGCTGGACCATGGCCTGCGGTACGGGAAAGCTCCTCGCGGACATCGTCAGTGGCAGATCGCCGGAGATCGATCCCACGGCGTACTCCCACGGGGATTCCCTCCGGTCACGCCACGGCTGACTTTTAGTGCAAGTGGCGGGGCGCGGCCTCGGCCTGTTCTTCGGGCAGTTCGGCGTGGCTGGGTTCGCCGTCCGGATTCGGATAGAGCGGTGCGCCACAATCGTCGCAGTACTCGATCGGGAAGCGTTGGTCGAGTACGACGAGTTCGCGCACGCCGGCTTCGCGCAGTACGGCCTCGATTTGCGCCGGCATGTCGGCGGCTTCGTCCTCGGCCTCGAGTAGCGGCCAGACGACGCCATGTATTACGTCGCTCGATTCGCTGAGCGTAAAGCCGATGCGGAATTCCTCTAGCTGCCGATCATGATAGGGCGCCAGCACGGCGCGCAAATCGCTGGCCGCGACGTTGAGCGTCGTCTGCAGGAAGGCGACCGCCGCCCGCAGCGAGTAGGGGCGCGAAGCGCGGTCGGCGTCGCGGGCCGCGGCGTGATAAGGCTGCGGCAGCAGCAACTCCATGGCGCACGCCGGCAACAACGGCCTGATGGCCTCGCCGCCCTGACCACGCCACTGCTTCAACACCTCGACCCGCGAGCCGTCCTCCTCCTGCCAGCGGAACAGCGGTGCGCCGCGCGGCACCGCCACGGCGCCGATCACGTAGCGGGTATCCGATAGAAAGGCCGTTGTTTCCGCCAGGCCGGTCGTGTCGAGGTGGGCGTTCTTGCCGTGCAGCGCGGCCTTGGCCAGGCGATCGGTCAGTTGCGTGGTTTCCGAATAGCTCCTCGGCAACTGGTCCGGGCTCCACAGGTAGTCGGTCAAACAGATCTTCGTCTCGGCGGCGAAGACATGCGCCTGCAATTGCACGCGCAGGGTGTCGAGATGGGCGGGTGCGATCGGGCCGGAAAAAATGCCGAAGCGCGACCAGGCCAGCAGCGGGGCGGCGAAAAGCACGATGTCATGCGGTGTCGCGGTGTCGGGCCGGCGCGTTTCGCAGCAGGCCTCGATCATGTCGGCGAGTTCGTCGTAGCTGCGGTCGCCCACACCATAGAGGTGGTCCAGCGTGCCGTTGAGCGTCGCGTCGTCGCCGTCGGCCAGCAGCCGGTCGACGGCCGTTGCCAGTTGCTTCTGCCAGAATTCGTCTTCGACGCGGCAGGAGGATTGCGAGAGACTGCCGGCGAGCTTCGCCAGTTTTTCTGTCGCAGGGTTGTGTTTGGCGCGGCGGGAATATCGATTGCGTTTCGTCATGGTGCCTGGGAGCGGACGCGATGTGGTCCGTTGGAGAGGCCGATTATTCTAACAGTTCGCATTACGCCGGCCTCGGCGGATGAGGCTGTTAGAATGTGACGGTTTCGTTACCGGCGGTGATCCCATGTTTTCGCGTTTGATGCCACAGGAAGGAAGATTTTTTGACCTATTTAACGCGCATGCCGAACTGATTGCCCAAGGGGGTCGCGAGCTGGGGATCCTCGTAGATGAACTGGTGGACGGCAAGGACGATATCGCAGAGCGCACCCGGGCGATCGACCAGATCGAGAATCGCGCCGACAAGATTACCCACGAAACCATCGCGCTGCTGCACAAGACGTTCAACACGCCGCTCGACCGCGACGAGATTCACAAGCTCATCACGCGCATGGACGACATCCTGGACTTGACCCAGGACGTGGCGCAGTCGATGTACCTGTACGACGTGCGCAAGCTGACGCAGGAAGCCTGCCACCTTTCGGATATCTGCGTTTCCTGCTGCGAACGCGTCAAGTCGGCGGTGTCGCTGCTCAGCAATATGGACAATGCCTCCGCCATCCTGAAGACCTGCGACGAGATCGGACGCCTGGAGTCGGATGCCGACCGCGCGATGCGCACCGGGATGGCGAAGCTCTTCCGCGAGGAGCAGGACACGCGGCAACTGATCAAGCTGAAGGCCATGTACGAACTCCTGGAGACCATCACGGACGCCTGCGAGGATGTCTCGAACATCATCGAAGGCATCGTCCTCGAGAATTCCTGATTCATGTCGGGCGTCGAAATAAGCTTCACCACGATCGTCGTGCTGGTCACGCTGGCACTGCTGTTCGATTTCATGAACGGCTTCCACGACGCCGCCAATTCGATTGCCACCATCGTCTCGACGCGGGTCCTCAAACCGCACCAGGCGGTCATGTGGGCGGCGGCGTTCAATGTCATCGCCTACTTCGTGTTCGAACTGAAGGTGGCCAACACCATCGGCAAGGGCACCATCGACGCCAGCATCGTGGACCACTACATCATCTTCGGCGCGTTGATCGGGGCCATCGTCTGGAACTTCATCACCTGGTTCTACGGGCTTCCGTCGAGTTCCTCCCATGCGCTGGTTGGCGGACTGGTCGGCGCCGCACTGGCCAAGTCGGGGCCGGGCGCGCTGGTCTGGGGCGGGGTGGGCAAGATCATCGCGTTCATTTTCGTGGCGCCGATCATGGGGTTCCTCATCGGAGGAATCCTGATGGTCATCGTTTCATGGGCCTGCAATCGAACGGCGCCATCCAAGATCGACCACATCTTTCGACGGTTGCAACTTCTGTCGGCCGCGGCGTACAGCCTTGGCCACGGCGGCAACGACGCGCAGAAGACCATCGGCATCATCTGGATGCTGCTGATTGCTTCCGGCATGTCCCACAACGGCGACGGCGTGCCGGGCTGGGTGCCCGCCGCCTGCTATGCCGCAATGGGTTTCGGCACGATGTTCGGCGGCTGGCGCATCGTCAAGACCATGGGCCAGCGGATCACCAAGCTCAATCAACCGAAAGGTTTCGCCGCCAACTCGGCGGGCGCGCTGACGCTGTTCCTCGCCACGGGGCTCGGCATTCCCGTCTCCACCACGCACACCATCACCGGCTCCATCATGGGCGTCGGCGCCACCGGCGGTGTCAAGAAAGTGCGCTGGACGGTGGCCGGCGGCATCGTCTGGGCCTGGGTGCTGACCATTCCCGTGTCCGCGCTGATTTCCGCCATCGCCTGGTGGATCGGGCAAGCCCTGCTCTAGGTCTTTTCACCCGCTCATGACCGATCGCGTCGCGCCCGGCCCGGCCGCCTTCGCCATCATGGTGCTGCTCTGCGCCATCTGGGGCCTGCAACAGGTCGCCATCAAACTCACCCTGGCCGGCATCAGCCCGATCCTGCAAGTCGGACTGCGCTCCGTCATCGGCGCGGTGCTGGTATTCGGCTGGGCACGCCTGCGCGGTATCGCGCTGTTCCCGGCCGACGGCTCGCTGCCGGCCGGTCTGCTGGCGGGGTTGTTGTTCGCGCTGGAGTTCATCTGCATCTACGCCGGCCTTGAATACACCAACGCCTCGCGCATGGTGGTGTTCCTCTACACCTCGCCGTGCTTCACCGTGCTCGGACTGCACTGGTTCGTTTCCGGCGAACGCATCGGCCTGCGCCACGGCTCCGGCGTGGCGCTCGCCTTCTGCGGCATCCTGCTCGCGTTCGCCGAAGGCAAGTGGCGTCCCGCCACGGCTGACTTTTGGATCGGCGATCTGCTCGGCGTCGTGGCGGCCATCCTCTGGGCCGCGACCACCGTGGTGATCCGCGCCACCGGCCTGGCGCGCATCAGCGCTGCGCGAGTGCTTCTGTATCAACTTGCGGTTTCGGCGGCCATCGTTCTGCCGCTTTCATTGCTGACCAACGAGCCGGGCATCAGCGCGCCGACGCCGACCGTGCTGCTGGGCATGCTCTATCAGGGCGTCATCGTCGCCTTCGCCAGCTACCTCGCGTGGTTCTGGCTGCTCACCAAATTTCTCGCCAGCCGGCTGATGGTGTTCTCCTTCCTCACGCCGCTGTTCGGCGTCCTCTTCGGCGTCGTCCTGCTCGGCGAACGCATGAGCGCGCAGTTCGGCCTCGCCGCGCTGCTCGTCGTCGCCGGCATCATGCTGGTCAACGCGCCGGCCCGTCGTTCATGAGCGAGCGTCGCGCCGCCTTCTGGCTGGGCGTGCGGGCGCTGTTGCCCATGCATCTCGGTGTCATGCCCTTCGGCGTCATCTATGGCATCGTCGCCCTGCAAAGCGGCATTCCGCCGCTGGCGGCGGTGCTGATGTCTTCCATCGTCTTCGCCGGCTCGGCGCAATTCCTGATCGCGCAGCTGGTCGGCCTCGGCGCGCCCGCGCTGCTGATGATCGGTGCGGCGGGCCTCGTCAATTTGCGCCATGCGCTCTACAGCGCCTC
>JBNKCS010000089.1:0-6525 GCA_050287865.1 Rhodocyclaceae bacterium
CAGGCCACCGCCAAGTTTGTTGATGCCCTTATTGTTGGAAAGTTCGCCGCCGTGACGTACCGTGCAATGAATCTCGTCGTGGGTTACCTTGGCGACGTCCATGACGATGCGCCCGTCGTCGAGCAGCAAGACATCGCCCGCGGCAATGTCGTCGACCAGTTCCGGATAATCGAGACCGACTCGGGTGTCATCGCCCAGTTCGCACTGCGCAGCCAATATGAAGCTCTGTCCCGCCTTGAGTCGCACCTTCTTATCGGCGAATTTTCCGATCCGGATCTTCGGGCCCTGCAGGTCGGCCATGACGCCGATGCTGCGGCTCTGTGCGCTCATCGCCAGGCGCAGGTTGTCCATGCGCGACCGGTGGTCTTCGGCGGTGCCGTGGGAGAAGTTGAGCCGGACCACGTCGACGCCGGCGGCAACCAGTTGATTCAATACGGCAGGGTCAGAGGAACTTGGACCCAGTGTTGCGACTATTTTTGTCGTGCGTTGCATTTGTGAGCAACGGCCCGCTTGTGGCGGACCGCCTCGGATGGGGTTGGGGTTGATCAGCCCTTGGCGCGCTTTTCAAGAATGTCGACCGCCGGAAGTACTTTGCCCTCCAGGTATTCGAGGAAGGCGCCGCCGGCAGTGGAGATGTAGGACACCTTGTCGTAGATGTCGTACTTCTGGATTGCTGCGATGGTGTCGCCGCCACCGGCCAGGCTGAAACCCTTCGCGTTGGCGATGGCCATCGAGACTGTCTTGGTGCCGGCGCCGAACTGGTCGAACTCGAACACGCCGACCGGGCCGTTCCAGACGATGGTGCCGGCTTTGCCAATGATGTCCGCCAGTTGCAGTGCCGACTTCGGACCGATGTCGAAGATCATGTCGTCGTCGGCGACCTGGTCGGCGTCCTTCAGTACAGCGGGCTCGTTGGCCTCAAATTGCTTGCCGCAAACGACATCGACGGCGATCGGGATCGAAGCGCCGCGCTTGGCCATTTTCTCGATCAGCGCCTTTGCCGTCGGGATCAGGTCATGCTCGCACAGCGACTTGCCAACGTTCTTGCCCATGGCGGCGAGGAAGGTGTTGGCGATGCCGCCGCCGACAACCAACTGGTCGACCTTCTCAGACAGCGCTTCCAGCACGGTCAGCTTGGTCGATACCTTGGAGCCGCCGACGATGGCGACCATGGGTCTTGCGGGATTCGCCAGCGCCTTGTCGAGTGCGTCGAGTTCCCCGGTAAGCAGGATGCCGGCGCAGGCAACCGGCGCGAACTGGGCGATGCCGTAGGTCGAGGCCTCGGCGCGGTGGGCGGTGCCGAAGGCGTCCATGACGAAAACGTCGCACAGGGCGGCGTATTTCTTCGCCGTCTCTTCGCCGTTCTTCTTCTCGCCCTTGTTGACACGACAGTTTTCCAGCAACACGACTTCGCCGGCGGCAACATCGAAGCCACCGTCAACCCAGTCGCGCACGACGCGCACAGGCTTGCCGAGCTTGGCCGACATGACGTCGGCGACCGGCTGGAGCGAGTCTTCCGGCTTGAACTCACCTTCGGTCGGACGGCCGAGGTGGGAGGTAACCATGACTTTGGCGCCCGCCTTTGCGGCGTGCTCGATGGTCGGCATCGACGCGGTGATGCGGGCGTCCGAGGTGACCTTGCCATCCTTGACCGGTACGTTGAGGTCGGCACGAATGAATACGCGCTTGCCTGCGAGGTCGAGATCGGTCATGCGGATGAAGTTGGGCATGGGGTATCTCCTGAGATTATTTTTGAAGTTAACCACTGAAGCGTTGCGTCCGCATGTCGGACGCAACGCTTGGATCGTTAATTTCTTACTTGGCTACGTGCTTCAGGAAGCGAAGCATATTGCAGGTGTAGCCGTACTCGTTGTCGTACCAGGACACCACCTTGACGAAGGTCGAGTCCAGCGCGATGCCGGCCTCGGCGTCGAAGGTCGACGGTGCGCTGTTGCCGCGAAAATCGGTGGCTACCACCTTCTCCTCGGTATAGCCGAGCACGCCCTTCAGCGCGCCTTCGGAGGCGGCCTTCATGGCCTTGCAGATGTCCTCGTAGGAGGCTTCCTTGTTCAACTCGACGGTCAGGTCGACCACGGAAACGTCGGAAGTCGGGACGCGGAAGGCCATGCCGGTGAGCTTCTTGTTCAGCTCGGGGATGACCTTGCCGACGGCCTTGGCGGCGCCGGTGGAGGAGGGGATGATGTTTTCCAGGATGCCGCGGCCGCCGCGCCAGTCCTTCATCGACGGGCCATCGACGGTCTTCTGGGTCGCCGTGGCGGCGTGCACCGTGGTCATCAGGCCGCGCTTGATGCCCCAGTTGTCGTTGAGCACCTTGGCCACCGGGGCCAGGCAGTTGGTGGTGCAAGACGCGGCGGAGACGATGGCTTCACCGGCGTACTTGGTGTGATTGACGCCAAAGACGAACATCGGAGTGTCGTCCTTGGAGGGGGCGGACTGCACCACCTTCTTGGCGCCCGCGTCGAGGTGCTTCTGGCAGGTTTCCTTGGTCAGGAAGAAGCCGGTCGATTCGATGACGATCTCGGCACCGATATCGCCCCACTTCAGGTTGGCCGGATCCTTGATCGCGGTGACGCGGATCTTCTTGCCGTTGACGATCAGGTTGTTGCCCTCGACGGCGATGTCGCCCTTGAAGTTGCCATGTACTGAATCGTACTTGAGCATGTAGGCCAAGTAGTCCGGCTCCAGCAGGTCGTTGATGCCGACGACTTCGATCTCGGGGAAGTCCTTGGCGATGGCGCGGAAAGCCATGCGGCCAATGCGGCCGAAGCCATTGATGCCAACTTTGATTGTCATGGTTGTTATCTCCTGGGAGTGATTAGATGAATGACTCGACGGCGCTCACGACGTTCGCTACGGTGAAGCCGAACTCCTTGAACAGCACGCCTGCGGGGGCTGATTCGCCAAAACGGTCGAGGCCGATAACCTTGCCTTCGCCGCCGACATACTTCCACCAGCCGTCCGTGACGCTGGCTTCGACGGCGATGCGCGGCAGGCCCTTGGGCAGTACGCTGTCTTTGTAGGCCTGGTCCTGGCGGTCGAACACGTTGGTACTGGGCATCGAGACGACGCGCACCGGGATGTCCTGCTGGGACAGCGCGTCCTGGGCCTTGAGCGCCAGTTCGACTTCCGAGCCGGTGGCGATGATGATGGCCTTGGCGTTGCCCTTGGCTTCGGAAATGACGTAGCCGCCCTTGCGGATGTTGGCGATGGTGGTAGCGTCACGGGCCACAAACGGCAGGTTCTGGCGCGACAAGGCGAGCGAACTTGGGCCATTGCTCTTCTCGACGGCGCAGACCCAGGCGGTCATGGTTTCGACGGTGTCGCAGGGACGCCAGACGTCCATGTTCGGGATCATGCGCAGGGTTGGAATCTGCTCGACCGGCTGGTGCGTCGGGCCGTCCTCGCCGAGGCCGATGGAGTCGTGCGTGAATACGTAGATGACGCGCTGCTTCATCAGCGCCGACATGCGCAGGGCGTTGCGGGAGTATTCCGAGAACATCAGGAAGGTGCCGCCGAAGGGCAGCACGCCGCCGTGCAGGGCCATGCCGTTCATGATGGCCGACATGCCGAACTCGCGCACACCGTAAGAGATGTAGTTGCCGGTCGACTTGCCGGAGACCTGCTTGCAGCCTGTCCAGTTGGTCAGGTTGGAACCCGTCAGGTCCGCCGAGCCGCCAAGGAACTCGGGCAGTGCCGGAGCCAGTGCGTTGATGGATATCTGTGAGGCTTTGCGGGTGGCGACCGTCTCTGCCTTTTCATTGGCGGTGGCGATAGCCTTGGCAGCGAACTCGGTCCAGTTGGCGGGCAGTTCATTGGCCATGCGGCGCTTGAATTCGGCGGCCTCGGCCGGGAAGGCCTTTGCATATTGCTCGAACTTGCGGTTCCAGTCGCTTTCCCATTCGGCGCCCTTCTTTCTGGCGTCCCAGGCTTCGTAGACTTCCTTGGGA
Source organism: Rhodocyclaceae bacterium (assembly GCA_050287865.1). Classification (GTDB taxonomy): domain Bacteria; phylum Pseudomonadota; class Gammaproteobacteria; order Burkholderiales; family Rhodocyclaceae; genus Fen-999. The sequence goes on from JBNKCS010000089.1 coordinate 3,969, forward strand.
ACTTCGAAGGGAGGGAAGTTCCAGCCGATATGCGACCGGGCGGCAGCGATTTCTTCATCGCCCAGCGGAGCGCCATGAACGTCATGGGTGCCTTGCTTGTTCGGTGAGCCAGCGCCGATCACGGTCTTGCAGCAGATCAGCGATGGCTTGTCGGTGACGGCCTTGGCGGCTTCGATGGCTGCATTCAAAGCCTTCGGATCGTGGCCATTGACGTTTGGTACGACATGCCAGCCATAGGCTTCGAAGCGCTTCGGCGTGTCGTCGGTGAACCAGCCCTCGACATGACCGTCGATGGAAATGCCGTTGTCGTCCCAGAAGGCCGTTAGTTTGCCCAGACCCCAGGTGCCGGCCAGTGCGCAGGCTTCGTGCGAAACGCCTTCCATCAGGCAACCGTCGCCAAGGAAGACCCAGGTGCGGTGATCGACGATCTCGTGACCGGGTTTGTTGAACTGGTCGGCCAGCAGCTTCTCGGCCATGGCCATGCCGATGGCGTTGGTGATGCCTTGGCCGAGCGGGCCGGTGGTGGTTTCGACGCCGGGCGTGTAGCCGTACTCGGGGTGCCCCGGTGTCTTGCTGTGCAGCTGGCGGAATTGCTTGATGTCCTCGATCGAGAGATCGTAGCCGGTCAGGTGCAGCAATGCGTAGATGAGCATCGAGCCGTGGCCGTTCGAGAGCACGAAGCGGTCGCGGTTGGCCCAATGCGGATTGGTCGGATTGTGGCGCAGGTGGTGGTTCCACAACACCTCGGCAATCTCGGCCATGCCCATCGGCGCGCCCGGATGCCCCGATTTGGCCTTCTGCACGGCATCCATTGCTAAAGCGCGGATGGCGCCGGTCATATTGTTGAACACTGGGGGATCGAAATCGCTGGAAGTGGACATCGTTGTTCCTTGTGCGTGTGAGGCCGGGAAGAACCCGAAATTATCGGCGAAAGCCGGCTATTTGTGTTGGGTGTTGTGGCAATTGGCAAAGTGAAGCCCCCGAATGCCCTTGTCGGGCTCCGGGGAATACGGCGCAGCACCTACTTAGTGCTGCGCTTCCACTTTTTTTCCATGAGATCCAGCATGATCGGCGAGAGCACCAACTGCATTGCCAATTCCATTTTGCCGCCAGGCACGACCAGGCAGTTCGGGCGCGACATGAACGAGTCGTGGATCATGGTCAGGAGATAGGGGAAATCGACGCCGTGCCAATCGCGGAAGCGGATCACGACCATGGATTCGTCGAGGGTCGGAATGTCGCGGGCGATGAAGGGGTTGGAAGTATCGACGATCGGTACGCGCTGGAAGTTGATATGCGTGCGCGAAAACTGTGGGCAGATGTAGTTTACATAGTCCGACATACGCCGCAGGATGGTGTGAGTCACCGCTTCGACCGAATAACCGCGACCGGCAGTGTCGCGGTGGATCTTCTGGATCCACTCGAGGTTGACCACCGGGACGACGCCGATAGCGAGGTCGACGTGCTGGGCGACATCGGCTTCATCGCCGACGTAGGCGCCGTGCAGGCCCTCGTAAAACAGCAGGTCGGTGTGCTCGGGCAGGTTTTCCCATGGCGTGAAGGTGCCGGCTTCCTGCCCGTAGGGCGCGGCTTCCTCGGCGTTGTGCAAATAGAAGCGACGCTTGCCGTGGCCGGTTTCGCCGTAGGTCTTGAAGATGCTTTCCAGTTCCGCCAGTTCATTGGCGTTCGGGCCGAAGTGGGTAGGGGCGGGTTCGTTGCGCGCTTCCGCGTCGGCGACGACCTTTTTCATTTCGGCACGGTCGTACTTGTGCATGCTGTCGCCTTCGATCACCGCGGCGGTGATCTTTTCGCGACGGAAGATGTGTTCGAAGGACCGCTTGACCGTGGTCGTGCCTGCACCGGAAGAACCGGTCACGGCGATGATCGGATACTTGATGGACATGGTGTCTCCCTCTAATGAAATATTTTATCCAGCCAGTCCGCCCGCGATGATCGGCGTGGCGCCCTGCAGTCATTCGTGTTCCGGGCGGCCATCGAGCCCGTTCTTCCTTCCTAGTCCCTCAAGAAAATCCCCGCCCCTTTGCGAGGGGCGGGGTCAATCTGGCAACATGCCAGAGGGAGTGGAGAAACACGGGCCGCGAATAACCACGACCCGACGCATGCAATGTAAACCGCGCGAACCATAAGCGCCATTCACTTTTTCTTATCATTGGAATAAGTGCGGTGCTATTGCTATGCAGCATGTCATGGATATATTTCCCCCGTTGGGCAGGCCGGGAAATTCTGCGCCTGTATCATGCAATACCTGTTGTCCCGCCAATGACTTCGAGAGGAAATGATGAGCAACACCACGCCGCCGAATGCCGGCATTCCGACGCCGAATGAGCAGATCATCCCCTCCGTTTCCAACCTGTTCAAGTCCTGCTTTCTGGTCGCCATGCTTTATGGCAGTTTTTTTGCCATGCAATGGGTCGCCGGCCATGTTGAGAACGCCTGGTTCAAATGGGGTTTCATCATCCTGGCGTCGATCTGGAACGGCATGCTGATGATCGGCATGGGGGTGTTGTCTCACGATGCCGTCCATGGGGTGTTGTTC
>JBNKCS010000090.1:0-6397 GCA_050287865.1 Rhodocyclaceae bacterium
TACTGTGGCCTTCCCGCTTTTTGGCAAAAAACCCGTTTCGGCCCCCCTGGCCGCCAAGGCTCCTGCAAAGCCGCCGGGCAAGCCTGAACAGTCCAAACCTGCCGCCGGACCGGCGCCGCAGGAGTTTGCGCATACCCATGATCCGAACTCCTTCAACAACCGGTCGAAGATCGAGGTCCAGGAGGCCAGCCACGGTATCCCCGATGCGGTAGAGCAGGCGGCCATGTTGTATTCGGTCGATCAGCCGGAAGTGGCGAGCGGCATCCTGGAAGCATCGGTGCGCAGCGACGACCTGGGACGATACGCGCAACGCGCATGGGGCATGCTGTTCGAGCTTTACCAGATCGAGGGGCGACGCCAGGATTTCGATCGCCTGGCGGTGGAATTCGCCGCCAAGTTCGAGACTTCGCCCCCTACCTGGACGGCCGACGAGCCGTCCGCCGCTGCAGCCCCCAAGGCGCCGGCCAGCAGATCTTTCGTCAAGCTTGCGGGGCCGCTCGATGCCAAGGCGGAGGCGACACTGAAGCAGGCTTTGACGATCGCCGAGAAGAATCCATCCGTGCGACTGGATGTTGCCAAGCTTACTGCGGTTGAGGACGCCGGCTGCGCCCTGATGCTGACGGTTCTGCGTCAGTTGAAGCGGGCGAAAAAGGACTGCGTACTCGTCGGTGCCGACAAGCTGGCAGTCTTGCTGGCGAAATCCATTCAGTCCGGTGAGCGCGAGCGTGAGCAGACGTGGCTGCTGCTGCTCGACCTCTATCAGTATCTGGGTGATCAGGAAGCCTTCGAGGATGCGGCGGTCAATTACGCCATCACGTTCGAAGTCTCGCCGCCATCCTTCGAGGTGACCAAGCGCAGCCCGAAGGCCGCCGAGCCGGACATCGAGGCAGACGGGGACGAGGACTCGGGGTGCATGCTGGAAGGCGTCATCACCGCAGCGACCGACGCTGCCTTCGCCGCAATTCGCGCCGAGGCAGAAAGCGCGAGCGATGTGATCGTCGACGTCGGCAACCTGCGCCGCATGGACTTCGTCGCTGCCACCAACCTCATGAATCTGGTCAGTACGCTGAAGGTGGAAAAGAAAACCGTCCGGCTGGTCAAGGCCAGCCACCTATTGACCGCGCTGTGGGAAGTGATCGGACTCGACAGCGTCGCGCGCATCGAATTGCGCAGAGCTTGAACGGACCGGGTTTGGAACAGTACCACGGCACTACCATTCTTTCCGTGCGGCGCGGCACGACCGTGGCACTCGGTGGCGACGGCCAGGTGACTCTCGGCAACGTCGTCGTCAAGGCCAGCGCGCGCAAGGTGCGCCGACTATACAGCGAGAAGATTCTCGCCGGTTTCGCGGGTGGCACCGCCGACGCGTTTACCCTGTTCGAACGCTTCGAGGCCAAGCTGGAAAAGCATCAGGGCAACCTGATGCGCTCCGCCGTCGAACTGGCGAAGGACTGGCGTACCGACCGCATGCTGCGCCGGCTCGAGGCGATGCTGGCCGTGGCGGACCGCGAGCATTCGTTGATCATCACCGGCAATGGCGACGTGCTGGAACCCGAGCTGGGCATTGTCGCCATTGGCAGCGGCGGACCTTATGCGCAATCGGCGGCGCGCGCCTTGCTGGAGAACACCGAGCTGACGCCGGTCGAAATCGTCAAGAAGTCCTTGTCCATCGCTGGCGATCTTTGCATCTACACGAACCAGAATCACGTGATCGAGTCGCTCGAATGATCGACCCGGCCGGTCAGATGACGCCGTCCGAGATCGTCTCGGAACTCGACAAGCACATTGTCGGCCAGGGGCGCGCCAAGCGCGCAGTCGCCATTGCCCTGCGCAACCGCTGGCGCCGCGCACAGGTCGAGGAGCCGTTGCGCTCCGAGATCACGCCGAAGAACATCCTCATGATCGGCCCGACCGGCGTCGGCAAGACCGAGATTGCGCGCCGCCTGGCACGGCTGGCCAATGCGCCCTTCGTCAAGATCGAAGCTACCAAGTTCACCGAAGTCGGCTATGTCGGCCGCGACGTGGATACCATCATCCGCGACCTCGCCGAAACGGCGATCAAGGATGCACGCGAGGCGGCCATGAAGGCCGTGCGCAACCGCGCGATGGACGCCGCTGAAGATCGTGTCCTCGATGCCTTGCTGCCGCCGGCAAGAGTCAGTCCTGGCGATACGCCGACTGAAGATACCGCCACGCGGCAGAAGTTCCGCAAGAAGCTGCGCGAGGGCGAACTCGATGACAAGGAGATCGAGGTCGAGGTCGCTGCGCCGAGCGCTTCGATGGAGATCTTTGCCCCTCCGGGCATGGAAGAGCTGACGCAGCAGATTCAGGGTATGTTCCAGAACATCGGCGGCGGTCACCGCAAGTCGCGCCGGATGAAGATCCGCGACGCGATGAAGGCACTCGGCGACGAAGAAGCGGCGCGCCTGGTGAACGACGAGGAGCTCAAGGCTCGGGCGCTGGCCAATGTCGAGCAGAACGGTATCGTTTTCCTTGACGAACTGGACAAGATCGCGGCGAGGTCGGAGATGCAGGGTGCTGACGTGTCACGCCAGGGCGTGCAGCGCGACCTGCTGCCGCTGGTAGAGGGCACCACGGTGTCGACCAAGTACGGCATGATCAAGACCGACCACATCCTGTTCATTGCCAGCGGCGCTTTTCACCTTTCCAAGCCTTCGGATCTGATTCCGGAATTGCAGGGCCGCTTTCCGATCCGGGTCGAACTCGATTCGCTGTCGGTTGACGATTTCGAACGGATACTGACGCAGACCGATGCCTGCCTGACACGGCAGTATCAGGCGCTGCTTGACACCGAAGGCGTGAAGCTGGAGTTCGGCGACGACGGCATCCGCCGACTGGCCGAGATCGCCTTTCAGGTCAACGAGAAAACCGAGAACATCGGCGCCCGCCGGCTGTATACGGTGATGGAGAAGCTGCTCGAAGAAGTCTCCTTCGACGCCGGTCGCCAGACCGGCCAGACCGTCCGCATCGATGCCGGCTACGTTGCCGATCGCCTGGGCGAGCTAGCCATCAACGAGGATTTGTCGCGCTACGTCCTTTGATGCCGGTGTCTACGGCAGCAGGCTCTCGGCGGCGAAGAGCTCTGTCACATCTTCACGGCGGCGGATGAGGTGGATATCGGCGCCATCCACCATGACTTCGGCAGCGCGCGGCCGGGAGTTGTAGTTCGAACTCATGGCCATGCCGTAGGCGCCGGCCGACATCACCGCCAGCAGATCTCCTTCGGCCAGGGCTAGATCGCGCCCCTGACCGAGAAAATCCCCCGACTCGCAGATGGGCCCGACGATGTCGTAGGGTCGCGTTTCGCTTGGCGTATCGCCACGGCTGACTTTTGCGATGTCGTGCCAGGCGTCGTACAGCGCCGGACGCATAAGATCGTTCATTGCCGCGTCGACCACGGCGAAGTTCTTCTCAGTGCCGTGCTTGAGCGTTTCGACACGCGTCAGCAGCAGCCCGGCGTTTCCGACCAAAGAGCGCCCCGGCTCGAAGATCAGCTGTTCCTTGCGGTCCTTTAGAACCGCCAGCATGGGTGCCAGGTATTCCGCGACCGTCGGCACCTTGTCCTCGCGGTAGCTGATACCCATGCCGCCGCCGAGATCGAGATGCTCGACCACGATGCCGTCCGCTTCAAGCTTGTCGGCCAGCTCGATGACCTTCGCGGTGGCCTCGGCAGCAGGCGACGGATCGAGCAACTGAGAACCGATGTGGCAGTCGATACCGGTGATCTTCAGTCCAGGCAGTTCGGCGGCACGTCGGTACAGCGTTCGCGCATCCTCGATTGGCACTCCGAACTTGGTCGTGCGGAGCCCGGTGGAGATATAGGGATGGGTCTTGGCGTCGATGTTCGGATTTACCCGCAACGAGATCGGTGCGCGAGCGCCATTGGCAGTCGCGACCTCGTTCAGCTTTTCCATCTCGGAGACCGATTCGACGTTGAAGCAGCGGATGCCGACTTCCAGCCCGTCCTCCATCTCGGCGCGGTTCTTGCCCACTCCGGAAAACAAAATCTTGCCCGGATCGCCGCCGGCCACCAAGACGCGGGCCAGTTCACCTCCGGAGACAATGTCGAATCCGGCGCCGAAGTCCGCGAACAAGTTGAGAATCGCCAGATTCGAGTTGGCCTTGACCGCGTAGCAGACCTGCGCGTTTATGCCTTTCAAGGCCTGCCGATAGGCAAGATAGGCATCTGCAAGCGTGGCACGGGAATAAACGTAGCAGGGTGTGCCGAAACGGGCGGCGATGTCTTCGAGCGCCACGTCTTCCGCGTGCAGGGCGCCGTTGCGAAAGGCGAAGTGGCTCATGCTCCGGCCTTTGCGGAGTTGCTGCTATGATCAAGCAAGGATGCCTTGGGCGGCAGCGTCAGTGGCCCGCGAGTGCCGCAGGCCGCGAGCAGGAACAAGGTACCGACAAGGGCAATAAAGACACGCATGGCTGGAATCCTGAAACCGGCCGGCAATGTTAACACGGAGAAATGATGGACGAGCGCGAGTTCAACGCCCTGGCTGATGCCACATTGCGTCGCATCGAGGACGCAATCGAAGCCTGTGGCGCCGACCTTGACCTGGAGGTGAAGCCAGGTGGCGTGCTGGAAGTGGAGTTCGCGAACGGCAGCAAGCTCATCATCAACCGCCACACCGCAGCGCGTGAAATCTGGGTGGCGGCACGCTCCGGCGGTTACCATTTTCGCCCGCAGGACGGAAACTGGATCGGCACCCGCGACGACGAGGAACTCATGGCAGCGCTCGGTCGCTTGTTGTCAGAGCAGTCGGGCGAGAAAGTCTGTTTGATCTAGGGAGTTAGCGAGTTTCCGAAGAACGGATTTACCTGAGCCCGCTGTTCCTCTTCGATGATGGGCACGTACTCCTGGTAGATGAGCTCGTGGAGTTCCTGGAGCGTTAGCGGATCGATCGACGTGATTTCCGCCAAGCCTTCTGGTCTGACGGGCACTCGCTCGGGAACATTCTTGAGGGCTACCTGCATATAGTCTAACCAGATTGGTAGTGCCGCGGAGCCGCCGGTTTCGCCGTCGCCAAGCCGCCGCGGCTGGTCGAAACCGATCCAGGCCACCGCGACCAAATCCGGGTTGTAGCCACAGAACCAGGCATCGACGTAGTCGTTGGTGGTGCCAGTCTTGCCGGCTATATCGCTGCGTCCGAGCGCCCTTGCGCGCATTGCGGTGCCGCGACGAACGACGTCTTTAAGCATGCTGTCCATGATATAGGCATTGCGTGCGTCGATGACCCGCAGGTTTTCGTCGCCTGCCTTGACCGGTTGCGTGGTGGCCAGAACCTCGCCGTTGCGGTCAGTAATCTGCTTGACGAGGTATGGATCGATCCGATAACCGCCGTTGGCGAATACCGAATAGGCCGCGACTTGCTGCCAGGCCGTCACGGTGCCGGCGCCAAGTGCCATCGTCAGGTACGGCGGGTGTTTCTGGGCGTCGAAACCGAAGCGGGTGATGTAATCCTGCGCGTAACGGGAACCGATCGATTGCAGCAGCCGGATCGATGCCATGTTTTTCGACTTGGCGAGCGCTGTGCGCAAGGTGATCGGTCCATCGTACTTGCCGTCGTAGTTTCGAGGTTCCCAGACCTGAGAGCCAGTTTCGTCCGCTTCTACGGCAACGGGTTCGTCAAGCAGAACCGATGCCGGCGAATAAGTCTTTTCGAGAGCAGCGGAGTAGATGAAGGGCTTAAAACTCGATCCCGGCTGGCGCCAAGCCTGGGTGACATGATTGAACTTGTTGCGATTGAAGTCGACTCCGCCGACGAGCGCGCGGATTTCTCCGTCCTCCGGGTTGACTGCGACCAGAGCCGCCTCGGCTTCAGGTAACTGGGTGATCTGCCAGCCATTTTTTGTATCCTGGGTCACACGGATGATGGAGCCCGGGCGAATACGCCGGTTGGCAGGAGCTCGGCGGTCGAGCATGCGCGCAGCGAAGCGGAGGGATTTCCCGCGGAGGGTAACCGTTTCACCGCCATGTAGCACCGCTGTCACTTGCTTCGGGCCGGCGTCCAGCACTAGAGCCGGCTCCATGTCGCCGGATACGTCGAAATCCTGAAGACGTTCTTCCAGTTCATCTTCCTGAGTGGTATCGACACCCTTCATGTCGACATAGGCCTCGGCGCCGCGATAGCCATGACGCCGGTCATAGTCCATCACTCCACTTTGAACCGCCTTGTATGCGGCATCCTGGTCACTCTTGCGGATCGTCGTAAATACGCGCAGCCCCATGGCGTAGGCTTCGTCCTGAAAACGCTCGTATACGATCTGCCGCGCCATCTCCGCCACGTATTCGGCGTGAACGCCAAAGTCGTTGATGTCGTGCTTGATGCTCAGGGTTTCTGCTTTTGCGGTATCCATTTCCTCCGGCGTG
>JBNKCS010000091.1:0-6211 GCA_050287865.1 Rhodocyclaceae bacterium
CCACCAGCACGTCGGCCTCCATCGCCTCGCGCCGGGCGGCGATGACGAAGCAGCCCTTGTAGTGCGGACAGTCCTGGCCGAGGCAGTTCTCGCGCGTCGAGGTGGCCTGCGCCCAGGCGCCGGAATCCTCGGGCACGGCCGACAGCTCGGCCTTGTCGCCGGTGCGCGTGGCCTTGGCAAAGCGGGCGATGGTGCGGATGTGCCCCGCCTCCTCGCGGTTGAGGAAGCGGCCTTCGCTTTGCGCGCGTTCGAGGTGATAGGGGCAGACGTAGTTGGCGCGGCCCTTGAGCAGCGCGATGGTGGCGGGCGCGCCGAGCGCGTCGCGCACGGTCGGCAGGTCGCGGTTGAAGAGCTGGTCCTGCAGGGTCTTGGTCCCGGTGGCGATGATGACCTTGCCGCCCGCGCGCAGCGCCGGCACCAGATAGGCGAAGGTCTTGCCGGTGCCGGTGCCGGCCTCGGCGACCAGCGCATGGCAGGCTTCGATGGCCGCTTCGATGCGCTCGGCCATCTCGACCTGCTGCGGCCGCAGCCGGTAGCCGGGGATCGCCTTGTCCAGCGGGCCGCCCGCGGAAAATACGGCTGCGAGGTTCAGATGCCCACCTTCCGCTCAGGACAACTCGACGAGGTTGGCGATCAGCCCGCCGATCGCGCCAAGCAGAGCCACCAGCAGGACACCGATCACGACGCGCCAGACGAGCACGGTGTTCTTCGCCTGCGCCAGTTCCGCTTCCGCGTCGGCGAGGTCGCGTTGCTTCCGGGACAGCGTGTCGAGTTGGCGCTCAAGCACGCCCAGCTTCTCGAAGAGCGCCTTTTGTTCGGCCGAGTCGGGCGTTTGCGCTATCGCGCGGTGAAGTTCATCGAGCAGTTCTTGCGGCCGTCGTTCCATGACGTTCCCGAAACCGGGGGCCGACGGCTCCCCAAAAGGGAGCAGGATACCGAAAAGTCTCTCCTCCGCCCCGCTTCTCCCGTTTTCCGGGGATTCTCCTCGTGTCGGCCCGCCTCGTCAGGGCATCAAAACCAGCACCAGACCGAGAGCGGCAGGAAGCGCCTGCACGAACAGGATCTTGCGGCTGGCGGTCGCCGCGCCGAACAGCCCGGCCAGCAGCACGCAGCCGAGGAAGAAGACCTTGATCGCCATGCCGTCGGCGCCGAGACCCACGCCCCACAGCAGACCGGCGGCAAGAAAACCGTTGTAGAGGCCCTGGTTCGCCGCCAGCACCCGGGATGCCGCGGCGGCCTCCGGCGTGTGCCCGAAGGCGCGAAGGCCGGCCGGCTTGTCCCAGAAGAACATCTCCAGCACCATGAAATAGATGTGCAGCAACGCGACCAGCGCGACTACCAGATCGGCAACGTACGACATGGATTCCCCCTCTTCCGACGCTTGGCCGACAACGCGGCACAAAGTCGCAGCTTACCCGCCGGCGGAACCCTGGACAATGTGGAAAGCCGAGGCGGCGTACCGCCACGGCGCGGCGATCAATCCCGCTTGTAGACGATCTTGCTGGTATCGCCCTCGCAGCTTCCGATGACCTTGTCGCTCTCCTTGACCTCTTCGGTCGGCACGATGGTCAGCGTGTAGTTCACCACGCCCTTGGCGTCGAGTTTGGCAGCGAGTTCCGCCTTCAGGCTTTCGCAACTGGCGAACGCCGGCGACATCGCCCAGCAGAGTCCCAACATCGCAACAATCTTCTTCATGATTTCGTCCCCAATAAATTGCGCCGGCAACAGGCACGGCGGCGCGAAGCATATGCCCTGCCCCCGGCGGCGGCAATGTGATGGGTTTTGGCGTCAGGTCCAGCCGCGCAACACCCGTTCGATCCGGCCACGAAACGCGCGCACCTGTACCTCAGCCAACTTCTCCGCCTTGTGCAGTGACAACATCTCGAACTTGCAGGCCGGCGCGCAGGTGCCGAGCAGCGCGGTCTTGAGGACGCGCTTGACGGGCTGGCGCAGCACGAAGCGATCGACCCACCACGGTGCGCCAAGAGAGGTAATGGCCAGGGCGCGCCGCAGCTTGTACAGGCGCGGCTTGATCGGTCCGAGGTCGCTGGCGTGGTCGTAGGCGATGCCCGGTGCCCAGACGCGATCGAACCAGCCCTTGAGGATGGCCGGGAAGCCGAACCACCAGGTCGGGAACACCAGCACCAGTCCCTCGGCCCGGAGCAGGCGTTCGACTTCCGCCTGCACATCGCTCGCGTCGAACGGTCGACCGTAATAGCTCCGCCGCTCGGTAGTGGTCAGCGCCGGCGCAAATTCCATTTCGTACAGGTTCTCGACCTGCACTTCATGTCCCGCAGCAGTCAGCGTTTCCGCTGCAACGCGGGCCATTTCGGCACACAGGCTGTCGGCCAGCGGGTGGGCAACGACGATCAGACACTTCATGGACATGGACACAGGATAGCGGGCGGGCACAAGGCGGGCAACCGGATGTCCTGCGGTGGCGTGTCGCCATGGCTGACTTTTCCCAGCCATGTCAGAATTGCCGTTACCCAACCGCCCACAAGGAAAATCATGAAACTCGAAACCATCGCCGTCCATGGTGGCTACAGCCCCGACCCGACGACCAAGGCCGTCGCGGTACCCATCTATCAGACCACCTCCTACGCCTTCGACGACACGCAGCACGGCGCGGACCTGTTCGACCTTAAGGTGGCGGGCAACATCTACACCCGGATCATGAATCCGACTACCGAGGTGTTCGAGCAGCGCATGGCGGAGCTCGAAGGCGGCGTTGGCGGGCTGGGCGTCGCATCCGGGTCGTCGGCGATCACCTACGCCATCCAGACCATCGCCGAGGCCGGCGACAACATCGTCTCGGTCGGCACGCTCTATGGTGGCACCTACAATCTGTTCGCCCACACGCTGCCGCAATACGGCATCGACGTACGCTTTGCCGACTACCGCGACCCGGCCTCGTTCAAGCCGCTGATCGACGCGCGGACCAAGGCCGTCTTCTGCGAGTCGGTCGGCAATCCGCTCGGCAACGTGGTCGACATCCAGGCGCTGGCCGACATCGCCCACGCCGCCGGCGTGCCGCTGATCGTCGACAACACGGTAGCCACGCCCTACCTGTGCCGGCCCTTCGGGCACGGCGCCGACATCGTCGTCCATTCGCTGACCAAGTACCTCGGCGGCCACGGCACCACCCTCGGCGGCGCCATTGTCGACTCCGGGAAATTCCCCTGGGCCGACCACAAGGCCAAGTTCAAGCGCCTCAACGAGCCGGATGTTTCCTACCACGGCGTCGTCTACACCGAAGCACTCGGCCCGGCCGCCTATATCGGCCGCGCCCGCGTCGTACCCCTGCGCAACATGGGCGCGGCGATCTCGCCCTTCAACAGTTTCCTGATCCTGCAAGGGATCGAAACGCTGCCGGTGCGCATGGACCGCATCTGCGACAACACGCTGGCGGTGGCGAAGCACCTTCAATCGCACCCCAAGGTAAGCTGGGTGAAGTTCGCCGGCCTGCCCGACCATCCAGAACACGCGCTGGCGCAGAAGTACATGGGCGGTCGAGCTTCGGGCATCCTCACCTTCGGCGTCAAGGGCGGCGCGGTCGGCGGCGCGAAGTTCCAGGACGCGCTGAAACTGATCACGCGGCTGGTAAACATCGGCGACGCCAAGAGCCTCGCCTGTCATCCGGCCAGCACCACGCATCGCCAGCTCTCGCCGGAGGAGATGAAGAAGGCGGGGGTATCCGAGGACATGGTGCGCCTCTCCATCGGCCTCGAACACATCGACGACCTCAGGGAAGATCTCGACCAGGCGCTGGCAGCGGTATAGCGACGCACGGCCAAAGTCTGGCGGCTGCGAGCGGAATGCGCGCCGCGTGGCGGCTTTCGCCTGGGTTCATCTACCCTTAACAATCGGGAAATCCCGAGGTCACATCGCGCATGGAGGATACCCCCTGTTATTTGGAAAACAACCAGGGAGCCTCCATGAACAAATCCGTTATTGCCCTTTTCCCGCTGACGGCGATTGCCGCGGCGGTCGCTGTTGCCCTTACCGCCTGCGGTGGCGGGTCCTCGTCGGACACGACACCCACCACCACGGCGAAATCGATTTCCTTCGCCGAGACCGCCTATCCCACCACCGACGCCGAGAAGCGGGAAGTCAACGCCTCCTCTTCGGTGACCGTCGACGGCACCGCCCACGCCATCGGCTACAACACCATCCTGCGTAGCGGCGACCAGCGCGGCTCCGGCATCTTCGGCCTCATGTACGACGTCGACGGCAATCCGCTCGTCATGACCGACAACTCCCAGTACATCTCGGACGCCAACGACCATTCCACCCTGATCGATACCGCCGGCAAGGTATTCATGGTCTCGCAATTCGAGAGCGACAATGCCGGCTTCTACATCACCGAGCTGTCCCAGAATTCAACCAGCGGCGAATTGAACGCCGTCGAAACCAAACCGATCGACCTGGCGGGCATCTTCGGCGGCTGGACCCACTGCGCCGGCATGCGTACCCCCTGGAAGTCGCACCTTGGCTCCGAAGAGTACGAACCGGATGCCTCGGTCGCCGGCTCGGCCAACCGCATCTCCGCCTATTTTGGCGAGAACACCGGTTATACGAACTACGTGGCGCCGGCCACCTCGCGCATCAACGCCTACAACTACGGCTATGCAATCGAGGTTTCGGTCACGGGCGCCGACATGGGGGCCGGTACCTTCGCCAGCAACGTGAACGTCGCCAAGCATTATTCGATGGGCCGCATGGCGCATGAGCTGTCCTATGTCATGCCGAACGGCAAGACCGTCTATCAGTCCGACGACGGCACCATGGTCGGCTTTTTCCGCTACGAAGCGGACACCGCCGAGGATCTGAGCGCAGGCACCCTCTACGCCGCGAAGCTGACCCAAACCTCCGCAACCAACGGCGGCAGCTTCGACCTGGAATGGATCAACCTGGGCCATGCCACCGATGGCGAGATCCGTACCCTGATCGACGGCGGCATCACCTTCAGCGACATCTTCGACAACAACGGTGGCGACAAGGTGAACTGCCCGGCCGACCATACGGTCGTTGCCGCCAACGGCATCACCGAATGCCTGATGCTCAAGCCGGGCATGGAGAAGGCGGCCGCCTTCCTCGAAAGCCGCCGTTACGCGGCCATGCTTGGAGCCACGACCGAGTTGAACAAGGAAGAAGGCATTACCTACGACGCCGAGCACAACCGCCTGTTCGTGGCGATGAGCTACGTCGAAAAGGGCATGCTGGACGCCAACTCCAGGGAAGACAGCCGCGCGCCCAACTACAACCATGTCCGGATCGACCAGAACAGCTGCGGCATCGTCTATGGTCTCGACGTCGACGCCAACATGGTGGCCAGCAACATGTACGCGGTCGTAAGCGGCACGCCGACGACCTACGACGCCGCCAGTCCGTACTATGGCAACACCTGCGACGTAAATGGCATCGCCAACCCGGACAACGTCAGCTTCATCCCAGGCTACAACGCGCTGATCATCGGCGAGGACACCGGCAGCGGCCATCAGACCGACCTGATCTGGTCGTACAACATGGGCACTGCGGCGCTGACCCGCATCCAGACCACGCCTTACGGTTCCGAAACAACCTCCCCGTACTTCTACCCGAACGTCAATGGCTTTGGCTATCTGATGAGCGTGGTGCAGCACCCGTACGGCGAGTCGGATACTGACAAGGTCAGCACGGGTTCCGCCGAACGCCGCGCCTACACCGGCTACGTCGGTCCGTTCCCGGCGATGGATTGACCCAGCCACACCTCCTTCACGCGAAGCATCTTCCAGGCCCCTTCGGGGGCCTTTTTTTTCCTGGTGGCGTACCGCCACGGCTGACTTTTCTCTTTGCCTTCACGGAAGGGCAACAAAGACTCTCTAGATTCCCCCACCAGCACAATTGATAACCGCGATCCCCACGGATCATGCAACAAGGAGCTGCATCATGAAGACCACGCGCAGATCGATCCTTCCCGTATCGCTGGGCGTGCTGGTCGTCGGCATCTTTGCCGCCTGCGGCGGCGGCAGCGGAAGCAGCGCCGGCGATGCCGAGAGCGCCAGCGCCCTGATGCGCACGGGGTATCTGACGAACCCGGCACCCTATATTCCGTCGCAGTGCTACACGAAGACGGAGGACTCCGAAGGAGGTGTACACAACCCCTGCTACGCCTGTCACATCGAGAGCACCGCGCCCAACTACATCAACGACGGCGCTCTGCAACTCG
>JBNKCS010000092.1:0-6201 GCA_050287865.1 Rhodocyclaceae bacterium
CATGGCGAAGGTGGCAAGCGTGCCGAGTGCCAGCAGCATCCACCAGGCGCGCGTTACCTGCGCTTGCGCGAACGGCAGCGTTTCGTCGCGATCGAGACGCGCCTTGCGCGTCAGGTGGTGGTCGAGCCACGACATGCCACCGAGCCAGAGCGTGAGCCAGAGCAGCACTGCGATCGCGCGGTGGGTGCTGTCCGGGAAGGTGTCGCCGTTGATCACCAGATCGGTGAAGGCGCACAGGCCGCCGCCGACCAGGCCCCAGAGCAGCAGGCTGTGGCGTTCCAGTTCCACGCAGCGGTGGCCGGCGGCGAGCATGGCCTGGATGGATTGCAGTTGTTCAACGTGGGTTCGCATCGGTTCAGCCTTTCGTCGCTTCGCATAGCGTTGGCATCGTCATCCCTTGCATGTAGTGCGGCACCACGGTCGGCGTGACGCAGCGCGAGTGTCTGGTTTTGGTCACGTATTCTCCGTTGGCGCCGCGCGTCTCGATGACGACGTCCGGCGCGGTGGCGCGCGCGATGGCGGATTCGACGGTGAGGGGTGGTTGGGGTGCGTCGAGCGACCGGCGACGGACGGGCTCGTGCCCATAGGTGCGTGCCGTGGCGAAGGCCGCTTCCAGATCGACCGGGGGCGTTGCGGGTGTCGTGCTTTCTGACCGGTCGATAACCATCCTCGCAGGCCGCTCCGCTTGGCGTGTCGCCACGGCTGACTTTTGCGTCGGCAGGGGGCGGGCAGAAGGTTCGTCCGCAACTGCGGGCTGCCGGTTGGACAGGGTCACCGACAATGGCGGTGAAGAAGACAAGATCGGTTCGATGGTGTGCGGCTTCAGCAGAAGGAGGACGGCGGCATGCAGCGCCAGCGACAACAGCAGCGCAAGGATCATGATAGGCCGGCGTGCAGGCATGACCGGCAACTACTGCGCCACGCGCTTCAGCGCGTAGCCGGAGAATGAACATTGCTCGACGTCGTGATCCGTCGCGCAACGCAGTACGCCGCCCCCATCGGCGAGCGGGCCGAGCAGGACCGCTGCGTGTTCGGAGAGCGGTTGCAGGACGAGGCGCTGCGGTGGTCCCGACTGGCCGGTCATGGTGAGTTCGGCGATCAGGAAACCGCGCTCCTCAGCCAGCGCGATGCGTTCGACGAAGGTGTGGTCGTCGCCGGCATTGGTGATCGCGTATTTGCCGAGTCGTTTGCGCCAGGGCTCGATATCCTTCGGCGGCTGGATACGTTCGCCGAGCAGCATTTCCTGTGCCCCGACGCTGGCGACCAGCACGTCTTGGCCGGCGACGTCGCGGCGCGTGATGCCGATCGCGTCGAGTGCGCCGAGATCGATGGGCAACAGGCCGAGCAGCTTGTATTGAATGCCGAGCACACCGTCGCTGCGCGGGATCAGGTTGAATGTCCGGCCGAACGCATCGGCGCGCAAATGCTCGCCATCAAGGCGAATGCGGGCGTGCCCGAACTGTGTCGTGTAGTCGCCGACGTAGGGCTGGAGCTTTTCGACGGGCCAGGGCGGATCGGCGGCCGGTACTTTCTCACGCTTCGGTTGCCTGATGCCGGTCTTGGCTTCCAGCGCCAGAGTGAGTGTCTCGGTGGCGACGCGGTCGATCGAGCGTCCGGCGCTGGGTGAATTGGCCAGCACGATCACGCCCAGCTTGTGGTTGGGCAGGGCATACATCTGGGCGCGGAAATTGATTGTGGCACCCGAGTGATGGGCGACCGGGCCGGCGTTCTCGATGGTCGACGCGCCCAGCGTCGACAACATCCAGCCGAGGCCATTGTGGAAGTTGAGGTCGAGCGGCACATCGGTGTTTTGCGGCCGGAGCATCTCGCGTACCGATTCCGGCCGCAGCACCTGGACCGTGCCGGCGCGACCATCGGCGAACACCATCGAGAGGAAGCGCGCAAGGTCGAGCACGCTGGCGTTGAGGCCACCTGCCGGTACGTCGCGCAGGGAGGATTCGTCCACGGGTTCGCCTTTGCGATACGCCTTGGCCATCAGGTCGGACTTGGCAACACCGGGCTCGAACTTTGCGGTGCTCATGCCCAATGGCGACAGAACGGAACGCTGCAGGTGGTCGGCGAACGGCACTCCGCTGGCGTTCTGGATGGCATGGCCGAGCAGGGTGATGCCGACGTTCGAATACGAGAACACATGGTTCGGCGGATAGAAGGTGTCGCTGGTGCGAACGTGGCGGACCAGTTCGGTGAAGGGCCCCGGGTTCTTCGTGAACATGCCCTTGCTGAAGTCGCGCGGCAGGCCCGAGTGGTGCGTCATCAGGTTACGCGGCGTGATCGGCGCGCTGCCCGCGAAGCGCGAGCGGATCGAGAACTCCGGCAGTGCATCTTCCAGCGGCCGGTCGATATCGAGCTTGCCTTGCTCGGCCAGCTGCATCGCGGCGGTGGCGGTGAGCAGCTTCGAGATCGATCCGACGCGGTAGAGCGTTTGCGCGCTGGCGGGCTTGTTGTTTTCCTTGTCGGCGTAACCGAAGCCTTCGGCCCAAATGACGCGCTGGTCGTCCACCAGTGCGACGCTCAATCCGGTGATGTCGTTCTTGTCCATCTCGTGGCGAATCAGCCGGGAGAGGTAGGTTTTGATGCCGTCGTAATCATCGCGCGCTACGCTTTCGGGTCGCTGGGGCGCGACGCTGCAGGCGGCGAGAAGCAAGGCTACGCAGGCCGTGGTAAACAAGGAGCGTGAAATCATGGCGGTGACATATTTTGGCTATACTCTGTATTGCAGAGTATAGCCTTATGAGGCGTCAAGTGCCAGTATTCATGAGGAAAAGCCGGAAAAAGTCAGCCGTGGCGATACGCCGCCATGGCGCTGTTGACGGGCAAAATTGCTCGAGGCGGTCAACCAAAGCCCGACGTTGATCATTAATTGCTTAAGGAATGGCATACTACGCACCTGCCGGAAGCGCATGCTTGGCAATTGTTCTGCGGAGTGAAGCAACGATCCCAACCCTACGGATCTTCATCAACTAGGAGGCAACATGTCTGATAGCATCAACCAAACCCGTCGTACTTTCATCAAGATCGGTGGCGCCGCCGTCGCCATGATCCCCGTCGCGGCTTTCGCCGCCAAGAACGACGCCATGCGTACCGCGATGAAGTACGTGGATAAGAGCCCCGATCCGGCCAAGCATTGCTCTGCCTGCATGCACTTCGTGCCGGGCAAGCCGCTGGGTGGTTGCAAGCTGTTCCCGGGCGACACCGAAGTCAACCCGAACGGCACCTGCACGGCTTGGGCTAAGAAGCCTTAATTCCGGGTTTCTGAAACGCAACGGGGATCGGCCGCCAGGCCGATCCCCGTTGTATTTTCAGTAGCACCATTGTATGCCGACGATCGACAGGCTGGCCGGTGCGGTGGAGCTCTCGGACGATGACTGGCAGCGACTCGCCACGGAAGGCGATCCCTTCGTCAGTCGTGCGTTTCTCTGCGCGGCGGAAGCCTTCGGCAGTGCGGACGACAGCCCGCTCGGCTGGCGGCCCATGCATCTGGCGCTGCGCGACGATCGGCGGCGTCTTCTCGGCCTGCTGCCGCTCTATGCGCGCCATCACTGGTACAACGATTTCGCCGGCGATTGGGGCTGGGAGCAGGCCTGGCATCAGGCCGGGCTCGCCTACTTTCCGAAATTTGTCACCGGCGTGCCGCACACGCCCTCGCCCGGGCCGCGCCTACTGACGGCACGTGATGCTGGTCCTGAAGTTTCTGCGCAGCTGATTGCTGCCGCCATCGACTTCACCACGAGTTCCGGCGCGTCGAACTGGCAGTGCCTGTACGTGTGCGAGCGTGATCGTGCAGCGCTCGAAGACGCCGGACTGCTCATGCGACGCGGCGTGCAGTTCCACTGGCACAATCGCGACTATCGCGACTTCGCGGATTTCCTCGGCAGTTTCACCTCCGAGAAGCGCAAGAAGATGAAGCGTGAGCGGCGGGCGGTCGTCGAAGCCGGCCTGCGCATCGAAGCGAGGCATGGCGACGAGATCGACGTCGCGCTGTGGCAGGCTATCCATCGCCACTATCACAGTACCTTCGAGCGCCTGGGCGGCCTGGCCTCTTTCCCCGTCGATTTCTTTCGCAACGTCGGCGCCGCGCTAGGGAATCGGATGGTGGTGTTCGTCGCCTTCGACGGCGAGGAGCGACCGGTCGCCTCGGCGATCTGTTACCGCGATAAAGCGGCGCTCTACGGCCGCCACTGGGGCACCGACGTCGACTGTCCCGGGCTGCATTTCGAGCTTTGTTATCACGCGGGCATCGAGTACGCCATCGAGCACGGCTTGCAACGATTTGAACCCGGCGCGCATGGCGAGCACAAGGTCGCGCGCGGCTTCGAGCCGGTGTCGACCTGGTCGGCGTTCTGGGTCGTAGACCAGGCCATGCGCGGCGCGGTGGCCCGTTTCCTGGCGCGCGAAAACGGCGCGATACAGGACTACCAGGCCGAGATGGCCACGCATTTACCTTTCCGCATGTCGCAACAGCAGCCGGACGCATCGCGCGACTGAATTCGCGCCGGCCGCGGGCTCAGTGCAAGGCGTAGCCCAGCCCGAACAGTACGGTCGTGTCGGTCTCCTTGGTCCCGGCAGCCGGTCGGCTATCCCAATCGACGTTTACCTGTGCGGTGAAGCTGAGCCCATCGCCGACCGGCAGGCGCAAGCCGGTGCGGGTTTGCAGTTCGGTGCCGTGGCCTTCTCCGCCCCAGGTTCCTTCCTGCGTGTGGAACAGCACCGCCGGGAACATCTGCAGACTGCGGCGAAAATCGATACCCCATCCCAGCGCGCCGTAGCCTTCGCGTGCGACGTCGTAGTGCGATACATCGATGTACTTGACACCGCCGCGCACGCTGAGCGTCGTCGTATCGTCCTCATATAACTGGTAGCCATAGCCGCCGCCAACGATGTCGCGCAGACGGATGTCCTTGAAGCGGTCGTTTTCCAGCGTCGCTTTCGCGTAGAGGAATTCCTTGGCGCTGAAGAATCGATCGTAACGGCTGCTGGCGTGCCAGTTCGATGCGGATGAGACACCGGTGTCGCGCCCGTAGTTTCCTTCGCCGTTCAGGGTGACGCGATGCGAACGCGCCCGCCGCACCCATTCGGCATCTCCATGGAACAGGTCGTTGTTCGAATTGCCGCGCTTCATCGATAGCGCCAGACCGACATGGCCTTGCGAGCGGTAGCCTACTCCTGACTCCTCGGGTGTCGGTTTGATGAAGAGGATCGCCGCCAGCGGCGGCACGGGGGGCTCAATCGGCTCGGGCGGTTGTGGCGTCGTTGCTGTGTCGAGGGGCGGGGCGATGTCGGCCGGGTTCGGCGAAACGGTGTCGACAGCGGCTGGCGAAACCGCTTCGGGGGCGGCAGTTGAACCCGCCTCGGTGGTTGCCGGTGC
Source organism: Rhodocyclaceae bacterium (assembly GCA_050287865.1). Lineage (GTDB taxonomy): Bacteria > Pseudomonadota > Gammaproteobacteria > Burkholderiales > Rhodocyclaceae > Fen-999. Next base: position 5,387 of record JBNKCS010000092.1, read on the forward strand.
CGCAACTTCCGCTACGTTGGGTGAGACCGTATCGACGGCAACGGGCGGGGCGGGTTCGGCTGGTGGAACTGGCTCGGTTCGTTTGGGAGGGGGCGGGGGTTGCAAACGCAAGCGGATCAGGGTGCCGTCGTCGAGCATGACCTCGACCGCCTCGTCGGTACTGACGGTGGTGATGTCCGTGCATCGCAGCTGAACCTCGCCGGCATAGACGGTGCGCAGGATCAGCAGGTCGCGATCCTTGTGCAGTACCGTGCCGGTGAGGCGGTCGCCGTTGATCATCGTTACCTGGTCGGCCTGTGCCAGGTTCCAGCCGGCCAGCATGAAGGCGATGAGCCCGACCCTCAACTGCGGGCGGAAGTACATGGAACTCTCCATAGAGGGCTGCTGCCCGGGTTCATATTGGAGCCGGTCGTCACGGCGCGGCTCGGTGAAGCCGGATTCTATGCCGAGAGCAAGATGAGAATGTTGCTGACCGTATTTAGGCCGAGGAGCGGGTTCTGTGCCACGCCACTCATTGGGCGCAAGATCGGCAGACAGTCGTGGGTAGTGCAACGGTTGCAGTGAGCGCTCCGGTGTCCACGAAAGCCGCCAATGGCGACTTAGTCTGAGCGCGACTTCGCCCAGCGCTGGCTGCGACATGGGGGCTTTCGAGCGCCAGTAGCGCCCTCGACACGAAAAGTCAGCCGTGGCGGCACGCCACTCGGCGACCCTGTCGCCGCCTCAGTGCTTCTTGGTGGAGGAAAGGACGAACCGCCCGAGCTGCTTGTCGGTGGTCAGTATGTGGTTGATCAGCCAGTCGCGCAGGAACGTCAGCA
>JBNKCS010000093.1:0-6149 GCA_050287865.1 Rhodocyclaceae bacterium
GCCGCCGGTACCGTTTTCCGGATAGGGGAAGACGGCGAGCTTCATGTCGCCCATCTCCTGAAGCTTGAACTTGATGCCGAGCACGGTTTCGTAGAAGCCGACCGCGCGACTCATGTCGATGACGGGAATTTCAAACCAGTTGATAAGGCTCATGGCGTTTCCTTTCGTTGATGTTGTTGGAGACCTGACAGGGTGCATTGTTCGCCACTCCTGCTGACAGCGTGGTGTCAGGAGACTCGTCGGCATACGAGTATGCCGGTGCTATGCTGACAACGTCCTGTCAGGAGCCTGTTCATGCGCCGTGCCGACCGCCTGTTCCAGATCGTCCTCCTGCTCGGCCGCGGCCGGGCGGTGACGGCGCGCGCGCTGGCCGAAAAGCTGGAGGTCTCGGAGCGAACCGTGTATCGCGACATGGCGGACCTGATGGCCGGTGGCCTGCCCGTGGATGGCGAAGCAGGCGTCGGCTACCTTTTGCGTCCCGGCGCACGCCTGCCACCGCTGATGTTCGACGCTGAGGAGCTGGCGGCACTGGCGCTGGGCAGCCGCATGGTGCGCGGCTGGACGGACAAGGCGCTCGGCACCGCGGCGGAGCGGGCACTGCTGAAAATCGAATCGGTGCTGCCGGACAGCCATCGCGCGCGCCTCGACCGCCAGGCCCTGCTGGTGCCGGATTTCCACATCAGTTCGGCGCAGGTCGAACCGCTAGGCCTGCTGCGCCGGGCCATCGACGAATGCCTAAAGCTGCGCTTCGACTACACGCGCGCCGACGGCCTGGCCAGCAACCGCGTAGTGCGGCCACTGGGCCTGTTCTTCTGGGGCGGCGGCTGGTCGCTGGGCGCGTGGTGCGAACTGCGCGGAGACTTTCGCAACTTCCGCCTCGACCGCATGGTAGCCGTCACGATGCTGGACGAAACCTTTGAGACCAGCGAAGGCAAGAGCCTCGCCGACTTCCTGCGGCTCGTGGAAGCGTCGTAGTGGCGTGCCGCCACGGCTGACTTTCCCGAAGGGCGCGGAATACCACGAAGCGATGGTCCCGAGCGAAGCGAGGGATGGGGCAAAGCCCCACACTTTTCTAGGCGACAGTCCCTTTTAGGCAGGTTTACCCGGCATTAGTCCGAATGACCCATGCATGACTTTCGTACTGGATCGCCCCCTGACAAGTCCTTACAATGAATAGGTGTTCTTCACTCGTTCGCCCTTGCCATGACCGAACGCTCACTTGCCCAGCTGATGACCTGGAACATCGTCACGATAGACCGGGACGCGAGTATTGCCCGAGCCACCGAGGTGATGGAGATGGCGCATATCAGCTCGGTGCTGGTCACGGAATTCACCAAGCCGGTGGGAATCGTCACCGAGCGGGACATCCTGCGGGCACTGGAGGCGGCAATCCCTTCCGAGCAGGTCGTATCCAGGATCATGGGAAAGCCGCTGGTGACCGCCATGAAGGACATGGCAGTGCACGATGCCTATCACCTCATGGCGGAGAATGGCGTGCGCCATCTGCTGGTGACCGACGAAACGAGCCAACCGGTCGGCATCGTCAGCGAAAGCGATTTCCGCTTTCATCTCGGACTCGAGTTCTATCGCCGCATGCAGGACGTACGTTCGGTCATGAGTGCCCGAATGCCCGTCCTGCCGCCCACCGCGCTGGTCCGCGAAGCAGTGACGTCGATGACGGCCCGCGAAGCGAATTGCGCCGTCGTCGCCGTCGATGGAATTCCCGTGGGCATGGTCACCGAGCGGGATGCGGTGCGTTTCTATCGCGACGGCGAGAGTTCCCTGCAACTCCCTCTCTCCGAAGTGATGAGCAAGCCGGTGGCAACCATTCCGGCGGGCACCCCCCTCCACGACGCCATGGAGCGCATGCAGTCGCAGCGCATCCGGCACCTGGTGGTGGTCGGAGAGCGTGGCGAAGTTGCCGGCATTCTTTCCGAGCACGACGTCGTCCGGCAGCTGGAAACCGAGTACCTCGACTTCGCGTTGCGCGACGGCCGCCGAACCCGCCAGCAATTGCAGGACAGCGAAATGCGCCGCCGCGCCGTTTTCAATCAGGCGCGCGAGTACATGAGCATCCTGGACCTCGACGGCACCCTGCGCGATTTCAATCACTCGGCCATGGCGTTGATCGGGGATTGCTGGCCGGACGATCTGATCGAAAAGCCGTTCTGGAACACGCCCTGGTGGACCCACGATACCGAACTGCAGAGCCGCTTGCGCCAGGCATTTGCCGACCTGGCGGCCGGCCGGTCGAGCCGTTTTGAAACCACCCATCCGGCTGCCGACGGCACCTTGCGTCATGTGGATTTCCAGTTGCATCCGATCCTCGACGAAAGCGGCAAGCTCGCCCTCGCCCTCGCGGAAGGCAGCGACATCACCGACCGCAAGCACGCCGAATCCGAACTGCGCAAGTTTCAATGGGCGGTCGAGCAGTCGCCGGTGTCGATCATCATCACCGATGCCGACGCGCGCATTACGTATGCGAACCCGAAGTTCACCGAGATCACCGGGTATTCGCGAGAAGAGGTTCTGGGCCGGAATCCCCGTATCCTGAAGTCCGGCGTTACCCCTGCCGCCATCTATGAACAGCTGTGGGCCACGCTCGCCGAGGGAAAGATGTGGACGGGAGAACTGTGCAACCGGCGCAAGAACGGCGAACTATTCTGGGAATTCGCCCGCATCCTGCCCATCCTCGACGACAACGGCGTTGTAAGCCATTACCTGGCCGTCAAGGAAGACATCACCGAACGCCACCGCATAGAAGAACAACGACGCCTGGCCTTGCGCGTTTTCCAGAGCAGCCACGACGGCATCCTCATCACGGATCCCCAAGGGGTCATCCTCGACGTCAACCTGGCATTCTGCGAATTGACCGGTTATTCCCGCGAAGACGCCATCGGCCAGACTTCGCGCCTGCTCAATTCGGGGCACCACGATGAGAATTTCTTCCAGAAGCTGTTCGAAACCGTCGACAAGCAGGGCTACTGGCTGGGAGAAATGTGGAACCGGACCAAGGCGGGAGCCGTTTATGTAGTGCTGATGACCGTCAGCGCCGTCCGGGACACCGAAGGCCAATTGACCCACTACGTCGGCGTGTTCACCGATATCACCCAAAGGAAGGAAAGCGAACAGCGTCTCGAACACCTCGCCCAGCACGACGCACTCACCGACCTTCCCAACCGCAGCCTGCTCCGCGACCGACTGGAGCAGGCCATCAAGAAGAATCACCGAGACAAGCAGTCCCTGGCGCTGCTGTTCATCGATCTCGACCGTTTCAAGGAAGTGAACGACACGCTTGGCCACGTGTTCGGCGATCAGTTGCTGGTCGAAGCGGCGCGCCGCATCACCACCTGCGTACGCAATTCCGACACGGTGGCGCGGCTGGGCGGCGACGAATTCATCGCAGTATTGCAGGGCGTGGAAAGCCGCGAGGCGGTTGCGCGACTCGCCGAAGACGTCATCGATGCATTCGCCGCCCCGTTCGTTCTCGGCCAAGGGACCGCCAACGTCTCAGCCAGCGTCGGCATCGCCATGTGTCCGGACGACGCCGAGGATGCCGACGAGCTCACCCACGCAGCGGACCAGGCCATGTATGACGCCAAGGCCAAAGGCCGGAACTGTTACGCCTTCTTCGGCGACTCGGAGCGCGAGACGACCGACGGGCGGTGACGCCTCGTCGCCTCTCCGGGCAACCACTAGAGGCAAGACCCTACTGTCTGTCCGTGCACGACAAATTGTCGTAGGATAGCCAGTGAACTCGGTCGATGCGGCACTGCATCGATCGGCATTGCCGCCACGGAGGGCGGCATTTTCGCGCCGGCCCCAAACGCCCATGCAGGGAGTGCGAAGTGAGCAGACATAGCGGAATACGCAGCGGACAGTCGTGCGCAGTCGGTGCGAGCGATGCCGTGCGTGAGTTCCATGCCGCCGTCCGCCAACCCGACATGGCACTTGTCGTCTTCTCCTGTTCCAACGCTTGCGACCTCGACACGGTCGCGGCGGAAACACGCAGCCGCTTCGACGGCGTCGAAGTCGATGCCTGCAGCTACAGCAATCGGTATCACGGTAATCAGGTCAACCGGCCATTCACCGACATCGCCAAAGGACGCCATGGAACGGCCACGGCAGACGACTGATCGGGTAGCACCAGTCCCCGCGGACCTCGATGCCTTGCGCGCGGAAATCGTTCGCCTGAACAAGATCGTTCGCACCCTGACGGATCGGGCCGATCGCGGCACCGAGACCCTGGGCACGGATTTCAGCCTGCTCCAGAACACGATAATGCTGGAAGAACAGTTGCGCAGCCGTACTGCAGAACTTGAAGCGGCATTGCGCGAGAACGAACGCATCAGGCGCCATCTCAACAACTCGGAAGCAAAGTTCTCGGCGATATTCAGCCTTACTCCTGATCCGCTTGCCTTGACGCGCCTTTCCGATGGCGTCGTGCTGGAGGCAAGCCACAGTTTCGCCCGCTTTTTCGGTCACGCACCCGATCAGGTCGTCGGACGCAGCACCCTGCCCGGCGATCTCGACATCTGGGTGAATGCCGACGACAGAAGCAGGTGGCGACAGCTGCTTGAACGCGATGGCGAAGTCGTCGGCTACGAGGCACCGATGAGGCGGGCCGACGGATCGGTGGCAACGGTGCTGATTTCCGCCAAAGCCGTCGACTTTGACGGCGAACGATGTGCGGTAGCCGACATCCACGACATCACCGAACAGAAACTCCATAGCGAACAACTGGAGCAAAGCGCGCAGCGCGACTCGCTGACGGGCCTGCCCAATCGTCTGCTACTCAGCGATCGCCTGCGCCAGGCTATCGTGCGCTGCGACAGGGAAAATTCCCGCGTCGCAATTTGCTACCTTGACCTGGACGGCTTCAAGGAAGTCAATGACCGGCTTGGGCATCAGGCCGGGGATCAAGTGCTGCTCGACGTTGCGACCCGCCTTTCGACCACGGTACGCGGCGGCGACACCGTGGCACGTCTCGGCGGCGATGAATTCGTCATCCTGCTCACCGATCTGGCAAGTGACGAGGAGTGTCACCTGGCGTTGGAGCGCCTGTTAATGGCCTGTTCGGCGCCCTATTCGCTTGACGACAACAATGAGGAAGCCGGCATTTCGGCGAGTATCGGCGTCACCGTCTTCCCCAGCGACCACGCCGATCCGGATACGCTGATCCGCCACGCCGACCACGCCATGTACGTCGCCAAGCAGGCCGGCAAGAACCGTTACCAGATGTTCGACACCCGCCTGGAACAACGTATCGCGGCAAGACAGCAGACGTTGCAACATCTCGCCGACGCCATGAAGGCCGGACAATTCCAGCTTCACTACCAACCGAAGGTCGACTGCCGCCGCGGCGTGATTGTCGGTGCCGAGGCGCTGCTTCGCTGGCAGCATCCGATCCTGGGCCGGCTATCGCCCGCAGAATTCGTCCCCTTGATCGAGAATACCGAACTGGCGCTCGACGTCGGCGGTTGGGTGATCCGCGAAGCTCTCTCCCAGGTTGCGCAATGGCGCAAGGACGGACTGATTTTGACTGTCAGCGTCAATACTTTCATTCGCCAACTGGTGCACCCGGACTTCGTCAGCTCGCTTGCAGCGGCGCTGGCTGGACATCCCGGTTGCGGGCCGAACTGCCTGCAGATCGAGATCGTCGAAACCGCTGCGCTTAGCGAACTGGATGCGCTCCGCTCGGTCATCGAGGAGTGCCGTGAGCTGGGCGTCGAATTTTCGCTCGACGATTTTGGTACTGGCTACTCGACGCTCGCCCACCTGCGCCACCTACCGGCCATGGAGATCAAGGTAGACCAGTCGTTCGTCGGCCAGATGCTGGCGCGGCGGGAAGACCTGGCGATCGTCGAGGCCGTGATCGGCCTGGCGCGCGCGTTCGATCGATCCATCGTCGCCGAAGGGGCGGAAACCCCAGCCCATATCAACCGTCTGCTGACGCTGGGCTGTGACGTGATGCAAGGCTATGCGCTTGCCAGACCGATGGCGGCCGACGAGTTTCGGCGATGGATGACCGAGTTCCGTGTCGATCCGTCCTGGCTGGATCCGGCCGACGGCATCACCGTGTAACCTGAATGTTCCGGCAACTGGAGAATCCGCATGGCTGATTTCGACTCGCTCCAATGGAACGACAC
>JBNKCS010000094.1:0-5983 GCA_050287865.1 Rhodocyclaceae bacterium
CCCTGACGCGCCGCCAGAAGTTGCAGAAAATCCGGATCGGCCAGGGGCGCCACGCCGATCCTGGCCCGAATCGCGTCGCAAGGTTCCGGCGGCTGCTGGTCGGCCGCTTGGGACTCGACCGAGAGGACCAGCAGGCTCAAAGCCAGGAACAAGCGGGACTTCCCGAGCAGGTCAGTCGTCATCGTGTTCCCGACCGCGTCGGCGTCCGTGTTCGCCATGCTCACCGCGCTCGCGGCCACGCCCGCGGATGTCGTGCTCGTCGCCGCTGCGGTGGCACTCGACGCAATCGTCGAAGTTGCTGATGCCTTCCTCGATGTGCTCGCTGCGAATCTTGCCCAGACTGTGTTCGTGGCAGCCGTAGCAGGTGTAGCGGCTGTAGTCGTTGCGCACGTGGCAGGTGACGCAGCGGTCGTTGTGGTCGCGGTCGAGGATGAAATACTGGTCGTGGTCGAAGGTCGCCGGTGTCCATCTGGTTTGACTGTGGCACTTGCCGCAGTTGCCGTCGATCTGTTCGTGCAGATTGTCTTTAGGCGACTGGTGGCAGGTCTGGCAGCGATCGCGCGACGCGCCCTTGAGCAGCGCATGGTCGAAGCGCCCCTGCCACTGGTAGCGTTTGGTTCCGGAGTGGTCGATGTGGCAGGCGATGCAGTTGTCCTCGATCAATTCCTGATGGAAGGGGACGACGGTCTTGGCGCGCACGATCGGCTGGCCGGTCGTCGTGATGCGGCCGATGTCCTTCGGCGCGTGGCAGACGATGCAGCGCTCGGCCGTGGCGCCGAATCCCGCCTGGTGGCAGGCGAAGCAGTCCTTCTCCAGATTCTTGTGGCCGGGAATCAGCTTGCCCGGACTGATCATCAGATGCGGATAGACGAACACCAGCGCGGTCAGCGCCAGCAGATTGATGGCCAGGATCAGTTTGACGGTGCGGGTCATCGCCAGCCCCAGAACAGGAAGATGGAAACGATATGGCCGAGGCCGAGCACCGCGAAAGCGATGAAGATCGGGATGTGCACCTTGCGCCAGCGGGCCATCGTATCGACCGCGACCGCATCCCAGAACACCGCCTGCTCGACTTCCTTGCGCGGCATGCCGCGCAGTTCGTAATGTTCGCGCTGGTTCTGCACCTGGCGACGGGAACGATCAAGCAGCACCTTGCCGACCAGGCCGCTGATCACGTTGATGCCCATGGCGATCGTGGCCAGCCAGGGCAGGATGTCGTTGAAGTGGATGCCGGCATGGATCAGCACCATCAGCGAACCCAGCCAGGCGGCGATCTCATGGGCGCCCAGATAAGCTTTCAAGCTTCCCGATTGCAGCATCTTGCGTTTGCGCAGCGAGTAGGCGAGCGAAGCGATGATCAGCAAAGTGCCGGGAATGCCGAGATAGCGGCCGACCCAGACGAGATTGAAGCGATGCAGCAGGAAATCGCCGAGCAGCGCCGCGCCGGCCAGCAGGCCAAGCAGGATGGTGAAGGGCAGAATCTGCTGCTTCCAGAGCGAGCGGTCCATCAGGCCTCCAGGGTCACATTGGTCTTCGGCGTGCACACGCAGAGCAGGCAGGTTCCCGGTTCGGGGTCGTAGTCCGGCGGCTGGTGGTAGACGACTTCACCGGCGCTGATCGTCGTCCGGCAGGTGCCGCAGGCACCGCCGCGGCAACTCGAATCGACGTTGATCCCTTCCTGTTCGGCAAAGTCGAGCAGGTTGCCGGCGGCCCGGCGCCAAGGCACCTGCTTGCCCGAGCGCGCGAAAGTGACCATGACGGCCGGCTCCTCCGCAGTTTCCGGCGCTTCGATTTGCCGCCGCTTCACCGACGCCGGCCCGAAGGCCTCGAAATGGATGTGCGCATCGGGTACGCCCCAGTCCTCCAGTCCTTCGACCATCGTTGCCATCATCGGCCCCGGACCGCAGATGTAGAAATGGAAGGGCTTGAGCGGCAGCAGCCTGCGCAGCAGGTCGAGACTGACACGACCTGCGTGATGGTAGTCGCGACCTGCGGTCTCTCCGGGTTGGGGATCGCTGAAGCACAGATGCAGATGGAAGTTGGCGTACCGCGACGCCTGACTTTCCAGTCTCTGGCGCATCGCCAGTTCGTGGCCGTTGCGCACGCCGTAGAAGAGCCAGATCTCGCGTTCCGGCTGGTGCTCCAGAGACCATTCGAGCATGCTCATCAGCGGCGTGATGCCGATGCCGCCGGCGATGAGGACGACAGGCGCGGTGCCCGGCTCAAGGTAGAAATGACCGCCCGGCGCGCGCACGTGCAGCGTCGATCCGACGGCGATGCGATCATGAAAGTGGTTCGACGAGCGGCCCGGCGGAACCTGCTTTCCCGGCGGTGCTGGCAAACGCTTGATCGACACCCGGTAGTGATCGGCGCGGGGCGCGTCCGAGAGCGAATAGCAGCGAATCAGCCGTTCGCCTTCGGGCATGTCCAGCTCGAAAGTGAGGAACTGGCCTGGATGAAAAGCCGGCAGCGGTTGATCGTCCTCGGGAACGAGGTGAAACGAGCACACCGACGCATCCGTGCTCTCGACCACCCGCTGCGTAACCCGGAAACTCCGCAAGCCGTGCCAACCCGCAGGCAATGCGGACGTCGCCTCCATCGCGGGCCCAGGTCGGGAAACAAGCGCGGCATCCGTGTCCGGCACCGCGCGTTCAAGTTGCCGATAACGCTGCCAGTGGCGCGAGAACCGATAGCCGAGGAAGACCGCCACCTGCAAGACGATGGCAAGGGCAATCCAGGCGAACAAAGACAAAGTGGTCATCGGCAATACTCGACAGCTTTCAGGAACGTGCAGTTCAGGTGGCGTGATATTCCGCGGCGGCGCTGGCTACGCCAATCCTGACTTCGCCAGGATGGCCGGCGAGCGAATAGGGAATCGACAGGAAGCCGATAGTTCCGACCGCGATAAGCACACTGGCGATCATGCCGATCAGCGTGAGAACGAAATCGGGCTTGGTCGTGATATTGGACTTTGTTGTCATGACAGGTCTCCTTGTAGGGTCAGGCAGCGCCAGTATGACAAGCCGCGATGAACCCGCCATGAACGAAGAGCGCCGCTACGCGCTCGCGGGCAGAATCAGCGTTGCCGCCAATCCGCCGAGCGGCGACTCCGCCAGGACGACGCTCCCGCCGTACAGCCGGGCCAGATCATCGACGATGGCCAGCCCGAGCCCCGAACCCGGCACCTGCTCGTCGGCCCGGACCCCGCGACGGAGCATGGCTTCGCGCTGCTCGGGTGCAATCCCCGGGCCATCATCCTCGATCCGGATATTGAGCCGGTCGCCATCAATCCCGGCCTGGACCTCGACGCGCGACACGGCCCATTTGCAGGCGTTGTCGAGCAGGTTGCCGAGCATCTCCTGCAAGTCCTGGGCTTCGCCGCGAAAAGCGAGTTCCGCCGCCATGGGCTGGACGTGCAATTGCAGCGCTCGCTCGGCATGAATGCGCAGCATTGCGCGTACCAGGCCATCGACGATTTCGCGCAGGGGCGTGCGCATCCCTGGAACATTCACTGCCGCCGCAGCCTGGGCTCGCGTCAATTGGAAATCAACCTGCTTCTGGGCGACCGCGACCTGGGCCACCACCAGCGCGGCCAGGTTCTTGTCCTGGCTGCGTGCAGCGTTGGCGAGCACACTTAACGGTGTTTTCAGCGCGTGAGCCAGATTCCCCGCCTGCGTGCGGGCGCGTTCGACGCCCTCGGCGTTCTGCGTCAGCACGCTATTGAACTCCTCGACCAGCGGCATCAGTTCCGTCGGAAAGGCTCCCTCAAGCTGCTTTGCATCGCCCTCGCGGACCCGGCCCAGCGCGATGCGCAGCTTGCGCAAGGGTGCCAGCCCGACGAGAACCTGCATCAACGCCGCGATCGCCAAACCGCCCCCCAGCGCGCCCAGCGTCAGCCACAGCACGCCGTCAAAGCGCGCGACCGGCTCAATCAGCAACTTCTCGTCGGCGGCGACGATCAGACGCAAGGAAACATCGTCGAGGCGCACGACGCGTTCGACCGCGCCCAGCATCGCGCCTTCCGGGCCGGCGACGCGGTGCCGGTGTACCTCGCCATCGACCGGCATGTCCTCGGGTACGGCAAGCACTTGGTCCCACAGGGAACGGGAGCGCATCACGGCGCTCGTCTCGCGGTCAATTTGCCAGTAGAGGCCACCGAAAGGCCGATTGAAACGCGGATCACTCAGGGGCATCGACAGGGCCGGACGGCCTTTGTCGTCCAGCACCAGATTGGCCGTCAATTGGTCCAGATGGGTGGTGAGTTCGGCATGGAACTGGGTCTCGACGTGGCTGCGGAACAGGATGCTAAGGGTCCAGCCGGCCAGCACGATCGACAGCGCGATCCACACCAGCGTCGTTGCCAGCAACCGAAAGCGCAGCGAGCCGCGCAGCGTCGCCGGACTCATTGCGACGGCGCGACGAGCCGATAACCCAGCCCACGGATGGTTTCGATCAGGCCCGCCGGAAGCTTCTTGCGCAGGCGGGCAATGAACACCTCGACCGTATTGGAATCGCGGTCGAAGTCCTGGGCGTAAATATGCTCGACCAGATCGGAGCGCGATACGACCTCGCCCTGATGGTGCATCAGGTAGGCGAGCACGCGGTACTCGTGGCTGGTCAGACTCAAGCCCTGCCCGTCCACCGCGGCACGGCGGCTGCGCGTATCCAGCGACAGCGGACCGCACACCAGCTCGGGGCTGGCGTGGCCGCCGGCCCGCCGAATCAGGGCGCGCAGACGTGCCAGCAACTCTTCCATATGAAACGGCTTGGCCAGGTAATCGTCGGCCCCGGCATCGATGCCGGCCACTTTCTCGTGCCAGCCGTCCCGCGCCGTCAGGATCAGTACCGGCATCGTCCGTCCCGCGCTGCGCCACTTCTTCAGCACCGTGATGCCGTCCATGCCCGGCAGGCCCAGGTCGAGCACAACCGCGTCGACCGGCTCGGTATCGCCGACAAAATGCGCGTCGATGCCGTCATGGGCACAGTCCACCACGTATCCCGCCGCGCCCAGCGCCTCGGCCAGTTGCGCCGCTAGCGTAGGCTCGTCCTCGACCACCAGGATGCGCATCAGCGTCCTCCTCCGTGATGAGGTTCGGCTTCCGGGCGCTCCTTGCTGCGCAGTACCGAGCCGTCGAGGGCATTGACCTTGAGCCGCAGCAGCGTGCCGCCGGCACGCAGAATCGTCAGATCGTAGATCCAGCGCTCATCCCACTGTTCCAGTTCGACTTCCATGACCTGCCCCGGGTAATCCCGCTCCACGCGTTCCAGTATCGTCCGTAGCGGCAGCGCCTGACCGGCCTCGACCGCCTGACGGGCACGATCATGGTCGTGCCGTCCTCTCTCTCCCGCCATGCAGGGTTCCGGCGCGACAGCGGCGGCGAAGAGTACGCCGAGCACGCCGAACCAGAATCTGCCGCCCCATTCGTTGATCACGATATTTCCTCCGTCCCGCTCCGGATCGACTATTTAGCGCGCGGCGCATGAACGCGGGATGAACGCGCGGTTCAGGCATCGTTCAGCCGGCCATCGGCATAGTGCGAACCGTCAACAGATTACCGCAAGGAACCGCCATGAACCGAACCCACACCGTTGCCCTCGCATCCGTTCTGCTCTCGCTGGCCATGCCGGCCACCGCGAGCCCCGCCGATGCACTGCTGGCCGAATACGCCGCGGCCGGTAAGGCCGCCAACGCCGACTTTTCCGGATTCTCGGCGCAACGCGGCCAGGCCATGCACACGCAGCGCTTTTCCGGCGGCAAGCCGGATACCCCGTCGTGCAGCACCTGCCACGGCGAAGACCCGCGCCAGCCCGGCCGCAGCCGTACCGGCAAGTCGATCGAGCCGATGGCTGTCTCGATGTCCCCGGCGCGCTACGCCGATGCCGCCAAGGTGGAAAAGTGGTTCAGGCGCAACTGCAAGGAAGTGGTCGGACGCGAGTGCAGCGCCGGCGAAAAGGCCGACTTCATCGCCTTCCTGGCCGGAAG